>CAZVBX010000005.1:0-63745 GCA_964625925.1 uncultured Ectothiorhodospiraceae bacterium
CACAACCCTTCGGGGCGGGGCCTGTGTGGCGCAATGCGGCGTTGCGCCTCACTCATGTAGCGTCACTACGCTCGCTCGGCGCGCTTTGCCTTGCGGCACACAGGTCCCGCCGCGGCGATCGCGGGAAGGGTTAACAGGCCCTAGGCATACTAACCCGAAACCTAGTAAAGCCTCACTCAGAGCCCCAGAGAAGCTCGCCTGCAAGGCGCGTACGCGCCGGCATAGCACTCCTATGTCAAGCGGACGCGCCTTGCAGGCGAGCTTCTCTGGGGCTCCCTTCGGGCGGGCCTGGGCCGGGCCATCCGCGGCGTTGCGCGTTCTTGAAATGGGGACCGCCATTCCTGCGAACGCGCGCCTTGCGGCTGACCCGGCGCAGACCCGCTGAGTGAGGCCCTACTAGGTTTCGGGTTAGTAACTGTTTTCCGGTCTCGGCGAAGCACCCTAATGCCGAATGCGGGCGCTATCCGTGTTTGATCCGTTTGATCCGTATTCATCCGTGGTTCTCGAAGGCTGCTACGCGACAGCGCGGGTGCATTCGGTGGGGAGGCGGATATCGAGGGAGACGGGGAGATGGTCGGATTGGCTGGTCTCGAGCACGCTGAGCGATTCGACCTGGAGGCCGGGGGTGACCAGGATGTGGTCGAAGTTGCGCAGCGGGCGCCAGGCGGGCCAGGTGTTGACCCGCTCGACGGGCTCGACCAGGTGGGTGCGCGCGAAGAAACGCTGCATCTCGGGCGCGCCGTGCGGCGCGTTGAAATCCCCCATCACGACCGCGTGGCGCATGTCGCCGATCAGGTCGGCGACGAAGTCGAGCTGGCGCCGCCGCGTGTTGCGGCCGAGCGCCAGATGGAGCGCGACGACGGCCAGGGCCGTCGGATCCTGGCCGAAGCGCAGCATGAGCGCCCCGCGGCCGGGCACCCGCCCCGGCAGGGCCAGCGGGGTGGCGGCGGTGGGTGTGGCCCGGGACAGGGCGCCCATGGCGTGCTGGGCGAAGGGACCGAGGCGACGATTGGTGCGCTCGGTCCACCAGGGATAGCCGGCGCGGCGCGCCAAGTACTCGGTCTGGCCCAGGAAACCCGTGCGCAGGCTGCCGGCGTCGCTCTCCTGGACCGCCACGAAATCGTAGTCGCGGATCTGGTCGGCGATGGCCGCGAGGGTGCGCAGCCGATCACTATGCGGCAGCAGATGCTTCCAGCCGCCGGTCACGTAGTGGCGGAAAGTGGACGTGCGGATGCCGCATTGGATGTTGTACGACAGCAGCCGGAAGCGCCCGCCGTCTTCGCATTCGTTGCTGGACGACTCAGTCGCTTCCACCGCGTGCAGCCGCCACTCGCTCATCGATCACTTGGATCATTTCCTCGAAGCTGCCGGCCATGCCGCCCGCGGTGACGAACCGGCCATCGATGACCACCGACGGCGTACCCGAGATGCCATAGGTCTGCTGGAGGTCGCGGGCGCGACGCATGTTCGCGTCCACCGCAAACGACTGCATGGTGCTGACGAATTCGTCGCCGTCGATGCCCAGCTCGGAGACGAACTCGCCGATCGCTTGCTCGCTGTCGAGCCGGCGCCCCTGCTCATGCAGCGCCTGGAACATGGCCGGGTGGAATTGCTCCAGCACGCCCATCGCCTTGGCCGCGTAGAACGCCCGGCCGTGGATCTCCCACGACGGCGCGAACACCGCCGGCATGTGGCGGAACTCGACGTCCTCGGGCACGTCCTCGGACCAGCGCGCGATATGGGGGGCGAAGCGGTAGCAATGGGGGCAGCCGTACCAGAAGAACTCGGTGACCTCGATCGTCTCGGGGTCGCCGGCCCCGCCGGAGCCGCTGACCGTGCGATAGCCCTGCTGCGCAAAGGCGGCCTGGGCCGCGAACACGAGCAATGCGAGTATGAAAAGGCGCGACAGTCGGAGCATGGGATTCTTCCGGCAGTATGGCGTGATCGGAAGCGGGGTTCTCGCCCAGTCCCCGCGCACGGCGCCAGTATAACGAAGGGCTGCGCGGGCGCGACAGGCGGCCCGCGCCGCGTCTTTAGTTGAGGCCCGCCATTAGTTGAGGCCCGCCATGTATTCGGCGACGGCGCGGATCTCCTCGTCGGTCATCTTCTCGGCCAGGCCGCGCATCATCGTGTTCTCGTCGTTGGCACGCTCCCCCGACCGGAAGGCCTCCAGCTGGGTCACGAGGTAATCGCCCCATTGGCCGCCTACGGCAGGGTAATCCGCGGCCGGATTGCCGCGCCCCCGGGGACCGTGGCAGGCGACGCACCCGGCAACGCCCTTGTCGGGGATGCCGCCGAGATAGATCTCGCGGCCGCGCGCGACGCGCTCGTCGTCGGACGCGCCCATGATCTTGAGCGGCTGCTCGCTGTAGAAAGCGGCCAGATCGCGCATGTCCTGCTCGGACAGGTCGGCGACGATGCCGGCCATCTGGGAGTTGCTGCGCGCCTCGCCCTGCTTGAACGCCTGCAGCTGCTCGAAGAGGTAGCCGGCGTGCTGGCCCGCGATGTTGGGCCACTGCGCCTGCGGGCTATTGCCGTCGGGACCATGACAAGCGGCACAGGTCTGCGCCAATTCTTCGCCGGCGGCCGGATCTCCGCCCGCCTTCAATGCCGGGACGTCGTCGGCCGCGATCGCGGCGGTCCCGGTGAACGCCAAGAATGCGATTGCCGCAATTGCCTTCTTCATCGTCATCGGACTCCGTAGAATGCCCGCGTGCCCGGCGCCGGGGAGGGCCCACACACAAAGGGCGCAAGTCTACCAGAGCGTCCATGGTGATCGCACGGCCCGCGTTGCGGGCCCGTTCGCGGATCACGCGCCAACACTCGCCACCAGGAATTCCGATGCCCTCAGCCGCCGACCGCTACGGCCGCGCCGCCTTCGGCGACAGCATCGCCCGCTTGGATCAGCTCCCGTCCGACGACGGGCGCGAGGTCGCGTTCGCCGGGCGCTCCAACGCGGGCAAGTCGAGCGCCCTCAACGCGATCACCGGCCGCAGCTCGCTCGCTCGAACCAGCAAGACCCCGGGGCGCACGCAATTGATCAACCTGTTCGAGCTCGGCGACGGACGCCGCCTCGTCGATCTGCCGGGCTATGGCTTCGCGCGCGCCCCCGAGGCGACCCGGCGGCGGTGGGAACGCCTCATCGGGGACTATCTCGCCCATCGGGCGAGTCTCGCGGGCATCATGCTGGTGCTGGATATCCGGCGCGGCTTGACCGACCTGGACCGGCGCCTGATCGCCCTGGTGGCGCCCGCACAGGTCCCGTTGCATGCACTGCTGACCAAGGCCGACAAGCTCAAGCGCGGGCAGGCGACGCGCGCGCTCGAGGCCGTTCGCCGGGAACTGGAAGACGAGGGCGTCGTGGCCACGCTGCAACTATTCTCCGCGCCGCGCGGCAGCGGCATCGACGACGCCCACGGCATCCTCGACGAATGGCTGCAGCTCGGCGGCTGAACCGCCGCCGAAAAAAGAAAGCCCCGGCGCCGTGACGGCGTCGGGGCAACTGACCCGGCAGCAGATGCCGGGCGACCCGCTGAGGGAGGGAAGCGGGTCGGTGCCTGGACTTGCACCACTAGGTAAGACCCATCGATCGGCCTCGAGTTCCCCGATTGATGATTTCATTTCGCGCCCCCGTGCAATCGCGTTCAGTGGCGCCGGCAGGCGATCCGTGGCAGGCTGCGCCGGCCGCGGCGCCCGGTTTCCGGCGCGCCGTGACCGGTCCCCGCCCGCGCTACGAAACGCGAGCAAGGGCGCGGACCCGCAGACACGGTCCGGCGCAAGGCCGGATCGGTTGGCAACACGGGGAAGGTTTATGGAGCCGTCGGATTCCCGGACAGCGCCCGGCCAGGGACGGCTGGAGAATCCGCTGCAGCTCACATACGATGCGATCGCTCTCACGGACATCGAGGCCCGCCGGTCGGCCCTGAGTCCGGCTGGGAGGGCCGTGCCGAAGCCGCGATCACTGCACGACCTGGTCGCGCCGGACGATCGTGCGGCGGTGGAGCGGGCGCTTGGGCGGGGCCACTCGGCCTCCACGGTCTCGTTCCGCGCACGTCCGCGCGCCGGGGGACCCACGCTGCACTGGCAGCTCAGGCGCACCGGGGCGGACGGCCACCAGGTGCGTGTCACGCAGGCGGGGCCGGCGAGCACGCCCGGCGCCGCTCCGGAGAACGACCCGCAGGACCCCACCCCCCCGGACGACGATCCGGAGCCGTCCGCGCCGGCCGACCACTTGCCCGCTGGCGTATTCCGCTATCAGCGTACCGGGGACGGTCCGCGCCAGTTGCGCTACGCCAATCCGGCCTTGTGCGAGCTGACCGGCGTCGACCAGCCCGCCGATCTCGAATCCCTGATCGCGCGGGCCGTGGCAGTCAGCGACCGCGCACCGCTGCTGGAGGCGCTGGAGCAGGCCGAGCATCGGCTCGAACCGCTGCGCCACGAATGCGCCGCCGCCACGGGCGATGCGGGGCTGATCGAGCTGCGCGTCCGCTTCGGGCGCGCGCTCGACGGCAGCATCCGGGCCGACGGTCTATGGCTGGAGCGGCCGGCACGCGGCGCACGGCCGCACACGCCCGCGGCCAGCGACCAGGGCTTTCGCCAGCTCTATCAACGTACCCCGATCATGCTCCAGTCGCTCGACCGCGACGGCCATCTGATCGCGGTGAGCGACTACTGGCTCGAGCATCTGGGCTATCGGCGCAAGGAGGTGATCGGGTGCCATAGCTCGGAATTCCTGCCGTCCTCGCGCCGGCACAAGCGCGACGACGTGCTGGCGGCGTTGATGCGTCATGGCCGCTGCAAGGACGTCTCCAGCCAACTGGTGTGCAAGGAAGGGGAGATCATCGACGTCCTGGTCTCGGCCGATGCCGAGCTGGACGCAAACGGTCGCCTGCTGCGGGCCCGGTGCGTGCTCATCGACGTGACCGAGCAGCGTCGTGTCGAGGCGAGCTACCGCGACATCTTCGAGAACACCACCGAGGGCGTGTACCGCTCCACCGAGGACGGTTGCCTGCTGCGCGCCAATCCCGCCCTCGCGCGCATCCACGGGTTCGAGTCCGAGGACGAGCTGCTGACCGCCGTGGGGAATCTGGCGGTCGACTGGTACACCGACCCGGCCGCGTACGAGCGCTTCCGCGCGCGGCTCGACCGGGACGGGCGAGTGGAGGATTTCGAGGCCGAGGTCTGCCGCCGCGCGACCGGCGAGCGCATCTGGACCAGCGAGAACGCGCGCGCGGTCTACGACAGCCACGGCCGGATCGCCTACGTCGAGGGCACGGTGCGCGACATCACCGCGCAGTACAAGGCGCGCCTGCTGGCGCGCCGGCGCGGCGAGATCCTGGAGATGATCGCGCGCGACGCCCCCTTGACCGCGACCCTGTACGAGGTGGTCAAGGCCATCGAGCAGCACTGGGGCCAGCTCACGGCAGCCGTGTTCCGCCTGCACGAGGGCCGCCTCTACGCGACCGCGGCCCCCGGTCTGTCCAACGCCTGCATCCGGGCGGTCGACGGCGTGCTGCCGGCCGCCCTCGACCTCGGCCTCGAGTCCGCGCTCGCCAGCGGCGACAACACCCATATCGACGTGGCATCGAGTGCCGCTACGACGTTTACCCGCGCGCTGCGCGCCGCCGGCTATGGCGAGGTCACTTTGGTGCCGGTGCGCGATCAGCGCGGCGCCGCCCTGGGCGTTCTGGCCGCCTTCGCCCACCGGGCACCGGCGGATCCGCGTGCGCTGGACGCGTTCCTGCACGAGATGGACCAGATCGTATCGATCGCCATGGAACAGCATCGCCTGGCGCAGGAGCTGGTGCGCCAGGCGCACTATGATGCCCTGACCGAGCTACCCAATCGCGCCCTGCTGACCGATCGCCTGGCGCTGGCCATCGGCGAGGCCCGCCGCGCACGGCGGGCGGTGGCCGTGCTGCTGCTCGACCTGGACGAGTTCAAGCTGGTCAACGACACCCTGGGCCATAGCGCCGGCGACGAGCTACTGCGCGTGGTCTCGGAGCGCCTACGCCGCTGCCTGCGGCCCTGGGACACGGTCGGCCGCCTCGGCGGCGACGAGTTCGTACTCATCCTGCCGATCAACAATCAGGCCGAAGCGGCCGACGTGGCCCAGGCGGTGCTCGACGGCCTGCAGGAGAGCGTCTGGGTCGGCGACCGCGACGTGACCGCCCACCCGAGCATCGGCATCGGCGTCTACCCGCACAACGGCGATTCGCCTGAGGCGCTGCTGCAGGCGGCCGATACCGCGATGTACGCGGCCAAGCATGCCGGCAAGAACCAGCTACGCTATTTCACCGAGGCCATGAACGAGGCGATGGCCGAGCGCCTGCGCGTCGAGACCGACCTGCGTACGGCGTTGCGCCGCGACCAGCTGCTGCTCTATTACCAGCCGCGCGTGGAGCTGTGCGGGGGCCACGTGGTCGGCGCCGAGGCGCTGCTGCGCTGGCGCCATCCCGATCGCGGCCTGCTGTTCCCGCCCGACTTCCTGACCGTGGCCGAGCGCGGACGCCTGATCGGCGAGATCGACCGCTGCGTCATCCGGCAGGTGGTCGCCCACGCCGTGGCATGGCAGGCCGCCGGGCGCCGCCTGGTGCTATCGGCCAACCTCTCCACCCACGAGCTGCACGCCGAGGGCTTCGGGGCCGAGCTGGCCCGCATCCTCATCGAGGCCGGCGTCGATCCGACCGGCCTCGAGCTGGAGATCACCGAAAGCATGCTGATGCATGACTTCGAGCGTGCCAGCCGCCAGCTCAGTCAGCTCAAGGAACGCGCCCCCGGTGTGCGCATCGCACTGGACGACTTCGGCAGCGGCTACTCCTCGCTCAACTATCTACGGCATCTGCCGCTCGACGCGCTCAAGATCGACCGCTCGTTCGTGGCCGATCTCGACGCACCCGATGCGGCCGCCACCGCCGGGGCCATCGCGAAGACGATCGTCGAGCTGGGCGCGAACCTGGGCCTCACCGTGGTCGGCGAAGGCGTGGAGAACCAGCGCCAGGCCGAGCAGCTCCACCGGTTCGGCTGTCACGAGGCGCAGGGCTTCTGGTTCGATCCCGCACTCACGCCCGAGGCGCTGGAGCGTCGGCTCGACCGCTGATCGCCCGCGCCGCGCGGACGCCCCTCGCGCGAGCCTCCGGGCCGCCCCGTAGCGCTCCACCGGACCCCTTGCAATAGAACTCAGCCGAGGCTAAATTTGGACTCAGTCTAAGCCACTTGCCTTGGGACCTGTCCATGACGGCGGCCATTCTTGCGGCGAAACGGGGATTGATCGACCTGCACCGGGTCGCGCGCGAGATCGTTTCCTTGCGCGTGCTGATCCCCCTGGGCCTGGCCTTGCTGGCCTGGTATTCGCCCACGGCCGGCTGGATCATCGTGGAGACGGCGGCCGAGGCCTACCTGCAGGTCACCGTCTTCGTCGCCGCTACGCTCGCCCTGATCTACGGGGCCGAGCGCCTGTTCCAGTTCGATCTCGCCGGCTGGCTCTCGGCGCGCCGGCGCGCGCAGGTCCCCGTCGCCGCCTTCCTGGGCGCGCTACCGGGCTGCGGCGGCGCTATCGTGGTCGTCACGCAGTATGTCAGCGGCCACGTCGGCTTCGGCAGCCTGATCGCGGTGCTGACCGCCACCATGGGCGATGCCGCCTTCCTGTTGCTGTCCCAGGAGCCGGTGACGGCCGCCGTCGTGCTGTCGCTCGGCATGGTGGTCGGCGCGCTCTCCGGCTATCTCGTCGAAGGGCTGCATGGCCCCGACTTCATGCGCATGCAGGCGACCGCCGGACCCGAGCAGGCCGAGCAGCGGGCCAAGGCCGGCCGGCGGCCGCGGCGGGTCACCGGGCTCAACCCGATCTGGCTGGCCTTGCTGGCGCCGGGCATCGTCTTCGCCGTTCCGGTCGCGATGCAGATCGACCCGGATTCGCTGTTCGGGCCGCTGGCGGGCTACCACCCGGTCACCTGGCTCGGCTTCACCGGCGCCATGCTGGCGCTGCTGATGTGGACCGCGCATCTAACGGCCGAGCCCGGGGAATACGCGCACGCGAGCCATTCAGCCGCATCGAACCCGAACGATTGCAGCACCACGCGACCGACCCTGGGCTCGCGCGTGATCAACGACACCAACTTCGTAACCGTCTGGGTCCTCGCCGCCTTCCTGCTGTTCGAACTCGGCGTGCACTTCACCGGGGCGGACGTCGGCGGCTGGCTGACCGGCTGGGTCGCGCTGACGCCGCTGATCGCGTTGCTGGTGGGCTTCCTGCCCGGCTGCGGGCCGCAGATCATCGTCACGACGCTGTATCTGACCGGCGCCGTGCCGATGGCGGCGCTGCTGGCGAACGCCATCTCCAACGATGGCGACGCGCTGTTCCCCGCGATCGCGCTAGCGCCGCGGGCCGCGATCGTGGCCACGCTCTACACCGGCATCCCGGCGCTGCTGGTGGGCTACGGGGCCTATTTCTACGGCTTCGGCCTGTAGCGGGCCGCGGCAGAAGCCGCCTGCATGGCAGGACGCGGACGTTGCGCCGGACCAGCGGATCCCTGAGTGCCTGATGATCCGTCGCCAAATGCGGACAGGCACCGCGTTCGGCGCGCGGAAAACGGACGCCCCTCCGGCCGGACGCTCAGCGTTCGGCCGCGGCCGGGCGCTCCGGCAGCGCCTCGATCAGCGCGGCGCCGATCACGAGCACGGTACCGGCCGCCATCAGCGGGCCGAACGGCTCGGCCGCCAGCAGGGCCGCCGACACCGCCCCGACGATCACCTCGCTCATCAGGAGGATGCCGACCCGCGCCGGCTCGAGCACCTGCGCGGCGTACATGAACAGGGTCAACGAGCCGGCCCACCACCCCAGACCGATCAGCAGGCTCCAGCCGGCCGTCGCCGTGCGCGCTTCCGGGGCGATCGCCGGCGCCGCGCCCCAGCCGAGCGCCAGCGCCAGTGCCAGCGCGGCCGCGACACCGCCGGCGCAGAAGACGAAGTTGGTCTCCGCCGGGCCCGTGCGCGAATGCAGGTGCATGCCCGTCGAGGCGATCGACCAGCCGATGCCCGAGGCCAAACCGAGCCAGTCCCCCAGCCGGTGCGGCATCGGCAGCTCGCCGCCGCTGCTACCGCGCAGCACCAGCGCGATACCGCCGAGACCGATCCCGAGCGCGGCATTGCGCCACCACGAGACGGGCCAGCCCAGCCAGAAGCGCGCGATCAGCGTGCTCCAGATGGGGGTGAGATAGAACAGCAGGATGACGACGGCCACCTGGCCGTACAGCAAGCCATTGGAATAGAGCACGAAGGAGGCACCGCCGAGCGCGGAGCTGGCGAGACCGGCGCCGCTGGCACGGCGCAGCCGGTCGCGGCGCGCCCATGCCACGGGGGCGAGCGCGGCGACGGCGATGAGCGTGACCGCCAGCGTGGCCCACGGGCCGGCGGCCGCGATCTGGTCGAGCTGGCGCAGCGGCAGCCAGTACAGGCCCCAGGCCACGCCGACCGCGACAACGCTCACACTGGCGAACGGCATTGCGGACATCCGGCGCGCGCCGCATTGGCGGGCCGGAACCCGCGAAGACGAATGGTGCCGGCGAGAGGAGTCGAACCTCCGACCTATCGATTACGAATCGATTGCTCTACCTGCTGAGCTACACCGGCAGGGCGTGGAGAGCGCGTAAGAATAGCGAGCACGAAAACGACTGTACAGGGGCCGGCCCGTCACGCCGGCGGCCACGCATACGCAGCGGGATCGAGCGCGGGTTCTTCGCCGGCCACCAGCGCCGCCAGCATTTCCGCCGAGGCCGGGGCGGTCACGATGCCGTTGCGGAAGTGGCCCGCGTTGAGCCATAGCCCCGTCAGCCGCGGATGCTCGGCGATCGTCGGCACGCCATCGTCCGAGCCCGGCCGCAGCCCGGCCCAGTGGTCCGTGACCGGCGCCCGGGCCAGGGCCGGGAGCAGCGCGTCCGCGGCCGCGGCGAGTTCGGCTCGGGCCGACTCGGTCGCGCGCGAGTCGAAGCCGACATCCTCGAGCGTGCTGCCGGCGACGATCTCACCGTCGCGGCGCGGGATCAGGTAATGCCCGCGACTGAGCACGATGCGCCGCAGCCAATCCGGCTCGCCGGCGAAGGCGAGCATCTGCCCGCGGATCGGCCGGATACCCGGCGGCAGCGCCCCCAGGTCGGCGAGCAGTGCGGGGCTCCAGGCGCCCGCGCAGACGACCACGTGGTCGGCCTCGACGCGGCCGTTGGGCGTGTGCACGCCGACGACACGCCCCTGCTCGGCCGCGATGTCGGTCACCGGCACGTGCTCGCGGATCGCGACGCCCTCGCGGGCGACTAGCGCGGCGACCGCGCGCAGCACCGCCGCCGGCCGCACGCTGGCGATCTCGGGCAAGAGCCAGGCTTGACCCGCGGGGGCCGCCAGATGCGGCTCGGCCCGCGCCAGATCCGGCGACGCCACCGGCTCGAGCGCCACCCGGTGGCGCGCGGCCCATGCCTCGATCTCGCGCGGGTCGTCGGCCTCCCCGACGACGAGCATGCCGCCGGGCCGGTGCTCTGGGTCGATGCCCGTGGTCTGCGCCAGCTCGGCTACCAGCTCGGGCCAGCCGCTCTGCGCACGGGCGGCCAAGGCCGTCACCGCGTCCGGAAAACGCCACGGATGCAATGGCGAGAGGATGCCGCCGCCGGCCACCGAGGCCTCGCTCCCGAGCGTGCTGCGCTCGAGCACCGTCACCTCGTAGCCGCGCGCCCGCAAGGCGCGCGCGCTGAGCAGGCCGATGAGCCCGCCGCCGACGATCAGGGCGTGGGACATGCGTACGACGCGACCGGGAACGGAATCGGGAAGAATGGAGCGGCCGACCGGGATCGAACCGGCATCACAACCTTGGGAGGGTTGGGTTCTACCATTGAACTACGGCCGCCTGACCCGAACATAGTACTACTGTCGGGCGGGCCGCGACCACAATCGTGGGCCCGTTCGCGGCGGCGTTCGGTTTCGATCGGCGGGCGGCGGCGCCAGCGGGGCACTCGTGGGGCAGCCGATGCCCGCACAGCGCGCCGGGTGGAGGCCCGGGACGGGCACTGGTTCGGCCGAGGGGCGCGCTACCCCGCCTCGCGGGAGGCTCGGGTTCGCGCCGGGCCGGGCAGCGTCGCGCCCCTCGCCACAGGGCGCGCCATGGCTCGTCGCGCGCCTTACCAGGCGGCGCAATCCCTCACCGGGAACGCGCGAACGACTTACGAGACACAACACCAGCTGTAGTAGAATGGGGAGTCCGCAACCGGCCGGAGCGGGTATGCGCGTGACCGTCAACAGCGAGGACTACGAGCTGCCGGAAGCCGTCACGGTGGCCGAGCTGATCGAGCGCGTGGGGCTGGCCGATCAGCGCATCGCGCTCGAGCTCAATCGCGAGATCGTGCCGCGGGGCGAATACGCGGCCACCAAACTGGCCGACGGCGACCGTGTGGAGATCGTCCGCGCCATCGGCGGCGGCTGAGCAACCGGCCTTTCCGGCCTTACGAGACGAGGTAGATCATGGCGACCCCGGCGCAATCCGTGACCCCCGAAGCCGCCCGCGAGGACGGCCTGCACATCGCCGGCCGCGTGTATGGCTCGCGGCTGCTCATCGGCACGGGCAAGTACGCCAGCATGGAGCAGGCGCGGGACGCCATCGAGGCCAGCGGCGCCGAGATCGTCACCATCGCGATCCGCCGCAGCAACATCGGCCAGAATCCGGGCGAGCCCAACCTGCTCGATTATCTGCCGCCGGAGCGCTTCACCATCCTGCCCAACACGGCGGGCTGTTATAGCGTCGAGGACGCCGTGCGCACCTGCCGGCTGGCGCGCGAGCTGCTCGGCGGGCACTCGCTGGTCAAGCTCGAGGTGCTCGGCGACGAGAAGACGCTCTACCCCGACGTCCCGGCCACGCTGCAGGCGACCGAGGAACTGGTGGCGGACGGTTTCGATGTGATGGTGTACACCAGCGACGATCCGATCATGGCGCGGCGCCTGCAGGATGCCGGCGCAGCGGCGGTGATGCCCCTGGCGGCGCCGATCGGCTCCGGCCTGGGGATCCAGAACCGCTACAACATCCTCGAGATCGTCGAGCACGCCAGCGTGCCGATCCTGGTCGACGCCGGCGTCGGCACGGCCAGCGACTGCGCGGTCGCGATGGAACTCGGCTGCGACGGCGTCCTGCTCAACACCGCGGTCGCCCAGGCGCAGGATCCGATTTTGATGGGACAGGCCATGCGCGACGCCGTGCGCGCCGGCCGCGCCGCCTTCCGCGCCGGCCGCATGCCGCGGCGGCGCTACGCCTCCGCCTCGTCGCCCACCGAGGGCTCGTTCCTCTAGAGGCTGGCTCCGGCGGCGTTCGCCGGCGGCCCATCCGTCCCGGGGGATTGCCTTGGCCGATCGCAGCGACACCGCCGAACGCCGGATGCGCCCCTTGCGCAGCTTCGTGTTGCGCGAGGGGCGGCTCACCGATGCGCAGCGGCGTGCACTCACCGCGCTCTGGCCGCTCTACGGCGTCGAGCCTGCGGGCACGCTCGATTTCTCCGCGCTGTTCGGGCGCAGGGCCCCCGTGTGGCTGGAGATCGGTTTCGGCAACGGCGAGGCCCTGCACCACATGGCCCGCCTCTCCCCCGAGATCGACTTCGTGGGGATCGAGGTCCACCGCCCCGGCGTCGGGCGCCTGCTCAATGCGCTCGCGGCCGAGGGGCTGACCAACGTGCGCGTGATCTGTGCCGATGCGGCCGAGGTGATCCGGGCGCACATCGCCGCGGGCTCGCTCGCGCGGGTGCTGGTGTTCTTCCCCGACCCCTGGCCCAAGAAGCGCCACCACAAGCGGCGGCTGATCCAGCCGGCGTTCACGGCCGAATTGGCGCGCGTGCTTGCGCCGGGCGGTATGCTGCACTTGGCGACCGACTGGGCCGACTACACCGAGCACATGCAGGCCGTGCTGGCGCAGCAGCCCGAGTTCGGCCATACCGCCGCCGGCGCGCCGCGGCCGGAGTACCGGCCGCAGACCCGGTTCGAGGCGCGCGGGATGAACAAGGGGCATGCCGTGGTCGACCTGCTCTACCGCCGGCGCCAAGCACCGGAGATGGCTGCGGCGGACTCGGCCGCCGAGCACGAGCGCGGCGGTCCGTCGTAGCCCCAGCGTCGGCGACGGGCTCGTCGAGAATGCCGGCACCGGGCGGTGCCAGGGGAATGTCGCGCTCGATGCGCGCGGGCGTTCCCGAAGGGGGGAAGCCATATGTCGCTGCAGCATCCGATCGTCGCGGTGACCGGGTCATCCGGCGCCGGGACCTCCACCGTGCGCAAGGCCTTCGAGGCCATCTTCCGCCATCACCGGATCACCCCGGTGTACGTCGCCGGCGACGGCTTCCACCGCTACTCGCGCGCGCAGATGGACGCGGCCATCGAGCACGCCCAGGCGCAGGGCCATATGCTCAGCCACTTCGGCCCGGACGGGAATCTATTCGCCGAGCTCGAGGCGCTGTTTCATGAATACGGCCAGTCGGGCACCGGCTGGCGGCGCTACTACCTGCACAACGCCGAGGAAGTGGCCGAACACGGCGGCGGCCTGGCCGAGGGCGAGCTGACGCCCTGGGAGCGCCTGCCCGAGGGCTCGCAGATCCTGTTCTACGAGGGCCTGCACGGGGGCGTGGTGACCCAGGACGTGGATGTCGCGCGCCACGTCGACTTCCTGGTCGGGGTCACGCCCATCGTGAATCTCGAGTGGATCCAGAAGATCCACCGCGACGGCAACACGCGTGGCTATCGCGCCGACGACTCGGTGGAAACCATCAAGCGGCGCATGGACGACTACGTCGAGTACATCACGCCGCAATTCTCGCGCACCGACATCAACTTCCAGCGCGTGCCCCTGGTCGACACTTCCAATCCCTTCGTGGCGCGCGAAGTGCCGTCGTCGGACGAGAGCCTGATCGTCATCCGCTTCAGCGACGCCCTCACGGCGCACGTCGACTTCCCCGACCTGCTCGCCATGATTCCCGGCTCCTGGATGTCACGCGCCAACACGCTGGTCGTCCCCGGCGGCAAGCTCGGCTTCGCCATGGAGCTCACCGTCACCCCCTTCATCCAACGCCTCATCCACGGCGAGCGCATCCGGGACTGAAAAACCACGGATGAACACGGATAGACACGGATAGGGCGCAAGGTTCCCCCCTCACGTGTGGAGTTCGGGAAAATCACTTCGCCGCAGCCCCGGAGGACTCAGAACCACCAAATGAACACCAGCTGAACACGAAATAGGGAGTTGCCTTCACTAGGGCCTGTTAACCCTTCCCGCGATCGCCGCGGCGGGAGCCTGTGTGGCGCAAGGCAAGGCGCGCCGAGCGAGCGTAGTGGCGCTACACTCGCTCGGCGCGCCTTGCGGGGCCCGATTGGGGGCCACAACGCGACGACCGCGGGAAGGGTTAACAGGCCCTAGCAGCGCCGGCGAAGCGCAGGGTCCACCCGCATAGGCGGTGGCGAACGGCCTATTCGGTGTTCATCTTGTGTTCATTTCGTGGTTCTTCTTACCGGGCCCTTCCAGAGGCGCTTCAGCAAAGCTCCGGGCCGTTTGGCCCCGCGCATTCCATCCGTGTTTATCCGTGTTCATCCGTGGTTCTTCCCATGGCAGCCATGCGGGACTCGATCCAGGTGCGGGCTTCGGTGTTGATCTGGTCGGCTTTTTTGCCGGTGGTGTCGATAGGGGGCCCGATGGCGACGGTGATCTCGCCGGGCCGTTTGAGGAAGGAGTGGCGCGGCCACAGCTCGCCCGCGTTGTGCGCGATCGGCACGACCGGAGCGTCGGTCTCGGCGGCGAGCACGGCGCCGCCCATGCGATAGCGCGCGGTCTGGCCCGGCAGCACGCGCGTGCCCTCGGGGAAGACCATGACGCAGCGACCCGAATCCAGGCGCTGGCGCCCCTGGGTCACGAGCTGCTCGACGGCGGCGTGGCCGCCGCTGCGGTCGATGGCGATCGGCCGGATCGCCGCCAGGCCCCAGCCGAAGAACGGAATCCACAGCAGCTCGCGCTTGAGCACATGCACCTGGGGCGGCAACAGCATGACCAGCGCCAGCGTCTCCCAGGTCGACTGGTGCTTGGAGAAGAAGATCACCGGCCGGTCGGGCAGGTTCTCGCGCCCCTCGACGCGCCAACGCACGCCGCAAATCAGCCACAGCGCACGGATGCAGACCACGCACCAACTCCGCGCCATGCGGTAGCGCCAGGCTGCCGGGAACAGCCAGCCGATGGTGCCGATCCACACGCCCCAGACGATGGTGGCGGCGGCGAATACGGCCCAGTACGCGCTCGCGCGCAGGTAGGCCCACGGGCTTGCGCGGCACTCGCTCATGAGGCTTCGGCGCCCTGCCGGAGGAAGGCCTCGGCGAACCCGGCCAGGTCGTCGTGCACGGCCACGTCGGCGAGGTCGTGCTCGGCCTCGGTCCGGGCGCCGCAGCCGGTGCGCACCAGCACCGGGGTGGCGCCCGCCGCGCGCGCTGCCTCGACATCCCGCCAGGAGTCGCCGACATAGGGCACGCCGGTCAGCGCCACGCCGGCCTCCTCGGCGATCTCCAGCAGCATGCCCGGCCCGGGCTTGCGCCGCGGGCTCGCCGAATCCGGGCCCTCGGTGCAGTAGCGCACCGGGTGGAGGCGACCGCCCAGGCTCGCCAGCGCGGCCTCGATATGGGCGTGGATGGCGCACAGGTCGGCCTCGGTCAGCAGGCCGCGGGCGACGCCGGACTGGTTGCTCGCCAGCGCGGTGCGCGCGCCGGCGCGGTTGAGGCGGGCGACGGCCTCGAGACTGCCCGGCAGCGGATGCCACTCGGACACGGACTTGACGAAGGCGTCCGATTCCTCGTTGATGACGCCATCGCGGTCGAGGATGACCAGCGGCGTCATGCGTCCGGCTGCAGCTGCGACAAGTCGGCCACGCGCAGGAACAGGCCGCGCGCGCGCTCGAGCAGGGCGAGGCGGTTGGCGCGCAACGCGGCATCCTCGGCCATCACCAGGACCTCGTCGAAGAACCGATCGAGCGGCGCGGCCAGGGCCGCGAGCGCGCGCAGCGCGGCGTCGTAGTCGCGCCGGGCCAGCAGCGGCTCGATCTCGCTGGCCAGTTGCTCCACCCGATCCGCCAGCGCGCGCTCGGCCTCATCGGTGAGTCGCGCCGGGTCGGGCGCCGCATCCCCACCGGTCTCCGCTTTACGCAGGATATTGCGGATGCGCTTGTTGGCTTCGACCAGCGAGGCGAACTCGGTCTGGCCACGGAAGGCGCGCACGGCGGCAATGCGGGCGGCGAAATCGAGCGGCCGCGTGGGCCGGCGTGCCAGCACGGCCTCGAACTCGTCGGGGCCGTAGCCGGCGCCGCTGTAATACGTCCGCAGACGGTCCAGCGCGAAATCGAACACGGTGCCGACGGCCTGATCCGCCCGGACCGCGGCCGGGTAGCCGCCGGCGGCCTCGGCCAGGGCCTGCTCCAGATCGAGATCGAGTTCGCACTCGATCAGGATGCGCAGCGCGCCCAGGGCCGCCCGGCGCGAGGCGAACGGGTCCTTGTCGCCGCTCGGGCCCTGGCCGATGGCGAAGATGCCGACGAGCGCATCCAGGCGGTCGGCCAGCGCGAGGGCTCGCCCCTCGGACGTGCGCGGCAGGGCATCGCCGGCATAGGCGGGCCGGTATTGGTCGGCGATGGCGAGCGCGACCGGCTCGCCCTCGCCATCGGCGGCCGCGTAATAACCGCCCATCAGACCCTGCAGCTCGGGGAACTCGCCCACCATTTCCGTCAGCAGGTCGCACTTGGCCAGCTCGCCCGCGCGCTCGGCCGCGCCCGTGTCGGCGCCGAGCCCATTGGCGAGGTAAGTGGCGAGCCGGGCGATGCGCGCGCTGCGATCGTGCAGCGAGCCCAGATCGCGCTGGAAGACCATGGCGCGCAGGCCCTCGCGCCGCCCTTCCAGGGGCTGGCGCCGGTCCTGCTGCCAGAAGAACTCCGCGTCGGCCAGGCGCGGGGCGATGACGCGCTCGTTACCGGCGCGGACCGTCTCCGGATCGGCGCTGGCGATATTGCTCACCGTAACGAAGGCCGGCAGCAACGCGCCCTGGGCGTCGCGCACCGGGAAGTAGCGCTGGTGATCCTTCATCACTGCGACCAGCGCTTCCGGCGGGATCTCGAGGAAACGGCGATCGAAGCGCCCGGCGAGCGCCACGGGCCACTCGACCAGGGCGGTGACCTCGTCGAGCAGCTCGGCGTCGACGTCGGCCGTGCCGCCGGCCTCGGCGGCCGCCTGCTCGACCTGCCCCCGGATGCGCTCGCGCCGCGCGGCCACGTCGACCATGGCCCAGCCGGTCCACTCGAGCGCTCCGACGTAATCCGCGGCCGACGCCAGCGCGATCGGGCCCGGATGATGGAAGCGGTGGCCACGCGTTGCGCGGGCCGCGGGCGTGCCCAGGATGTCGGCTTCGACCGGCTCGTCACCGTAGAGCAGCACGGTCCAGTGGACGGGGCGCGGGAACTGCACGCCGGGGACCCCCCAGCGCATGCGTTTCTTGGCCGGAATGGCGCGGGCCGCGTCGTCGACCAGCTGCGGCAGCAGCTCCACGGTCGCGCGGCCGGGCTTGTGCTCGTCGAAGAACAGGTATTCCGCTTTGCCCGCCGCGCGGCGCTCGAGATCGTCGACGCGCACGCCATGGCGCTTGGCAAAGCCCTCGGCGGCCTTGGTGGGCCGCCCCTCGGCGTCGAACGCAGCAGAGACCGGCGGGCCTCGGTGCTCAACGTGAGCGTCGCGCTGAGCCTCCGGCACCGAGCGCACCAGGACGGCAAGCCGGCGGGGCGTCGCGAACCATTCCACGGCGCCGAACGACGCCTCCCCGCCCAGCGTGAACGCGAGATCGAACTCGAGCTTTTCAGCGAACCCTCGCCCGAGAGCGAGCAATTCGCTCGACGGCAGCTCCTCGGTGCCGATCTCGACCAGCAGGTCGCGTGCCTCAGCCATGGGCGGCTCCGGCATCAGGCCGAGTCGCCTCGGCGCCGCCGAGCGGGAAGCCGAGCGCCTCGCGCGCCGCGTAGTAGCGCTGGGCCACGCCGCGCGCCAGATCGCGGATGCGCAGGATGTAGCGCTGGCGCTCCGTGACCGAGATGGCCGCGCGCGCGTCGAGCAGGTTGAAGGTGTGCGAGGCCTTGAGGGTCTGCTCGTAGGCCGGCAGCGGCAGGTCCGCCTCGATCAGGCGCTGGCCCTCGCGCTCGCAGGCGTCGAACCAGGCGAACAGGGCGTCGGTGTCGGCCAGCTCGAAATTGAACTTGGACTGCTCCACCTCATTCTGGTGAAACACGTCGCCGTAGCGCACGGTTCCCTGCGGGCCCTCGGTCCACACCAGGTCGTAGACGCTCTCGACCCCCTGCAGGTACATCGCGATGCGCTCGAGACCGTAGGCGATCTCACCGGAAACGGCCTCGACGTCGAGACCGCCGACCTGCTGGAAATAGGTGAACTGGGTGATCTCCATGCCGTTGAGCCAGACCTCCCAGCCGAGGCCCCAGGCGCCGAGCGTGGGCGACTCCCAGTCATCCTCGACGAAGCGGATGTCATGCACCAGCGGGTCGAGGCCGAGCGCCTCCAGGGAGCCCAGATACACGTCCTGGATGTCCAGCGGCGCCGGCTTGAGCAGCACCTGGAACTGGTAGTAATGCTGCAGGCGATTGGGGTTCTCGCCGTAGCGGCCATCGGTGGGCCGGCGCGAGGCCTGCACGTAGGCGGCGCGCCACGGCTCGGGCCCGATCGCCCGCAGGAAGGTGGCCGGGTGGAAGGTTCCGGCGCCCACCTCCATGTCGTAGGGCTGCATCAGCACGCAGCCCTGTCCGGTCCAGTATTGCTGGAGCGCGAGGATCAGGCCCTGGAACGTGGACACGTTGACACTCGACTGCGCGGGCACGGCAGCACTTCTCGATCGGGTCGCGGGAAAGGGGGCGAGTATAGCGATCAGCCCGCTCCGATGCAGCCGGCGCCGTCGTTCGCCCGTCGCGAACCACGAACAACGCGTGTCGGTCTATGATGGATGCGCGACGGCGCCGGGCGCGGTTGCAGCGCCGCAGAAGAACAGGGGGAAATGCCATGTCCCGACTCGAGGTCGAGCCGAGCGCCACCGCACAGTGGCCCACGCTGGTCCAATCGGCGGGCGACACATGCGGCACGCGCCTGGACGAGCCCGTCGAGGCCTATCTCGTCTTCATGCTCATGCGCTTGTCCGAGCGCGCAGACCTGGGGCGGCATGCCCTCGCGCTCGATTACCTGGCAGGCATGCAGGAGTCGGAGCGCCTGCGCGATACCGGCGACGAATGCCTGATCGTCTGCGGGCTCTTCCCCCAACGGGCGCGGCGCAAGCGCCTGCCGCTGGGCTATTTCGTCGATCTCGGCCGGGGCGCCTATGGGGCGCTGGCAGACCAGGGCGCGGCCAGCGATGCCGCCCCGTTCGATGCCCTGGCGGCGCGCTTCGTCACGCTGATGGAAGTGCTGCAGGCGATGCGGCCGGCGGACCAGCCGCAATCACCGTCGCCGCTGGACGCGGCCGAGATCGCCGAGCAGACGGGCAGTCGCGCGGCCTGGGATCGGCTGCGTCCCGCCGCGACCCTCATCTCCACCCGGGCCATGCGCCGCAAGCACTAATGGGGCATGCGGGAAGCTCATGCACCCGCTGCGGCGCTGGGCGCTGTCGCCGCAAGGTGCGAGGAGCGAGTCCAGCGCGTCCTCGATGAGTGACGCGCACCGCCGCTTCTCGCGGTGGTGGGCGCTGCGCCGGCATCGAGGCCCTGCCCGACGCGAATGCACCCGTCGCGCTGACATGCCCGCTGGGCGGGCGTAGAATGCCGGCTCCCCGCGGATGCCCTGTGCCCGCATGGCCGCTTCCTGCCGAGGCGCGACGTGCCGAGCGCGCAGCCGCGGAGCCGCCCCGAGATGCGCGCGCCGATGCGGCAAGCCCCGAGTCCGACCGCGCGCCTCCGGCACGCGGGAACCGTGCGCGCCTCCGGCCCGGCCCGCTGGCCCTCCAACCCGCGCGACTCGCAGCGCCGGGCGAGGCGCACCGCTTGGCGTAGCGGCGCGCCGCAGACACCAACGTGACCCCCGCATGGCCCAAGGCAGCGACGATGAGCGCCCACGCACGATCCGAACACAGTGACCCGGTGAAGCCAGCGGCCGGCGACCCGGATCACGAGCATGCTCGCTTTCGCCAGATCGGGCGCGCCACCTGGATCGGCGCGGGCGCCGATCTGGCGCTTGCGGTAGTCAAGGTCGTCGCCGGCGGCTTGGCCCACTCGCAGGCCCTGATCGCCGACGGCGTCCATTCGCTGTCCGATCTCGTCACCGACATGGTCGTGCTGCTCGCCGCGCGCCACGCCGCGCGCGCGCCGGATTCGGATCATCCCTACGGCCATGGGCGCATCGAGACCGCGGCCACCATCCTGGTCGGCATCCTGCTGCTGGCCACCGCCGCCCTGCTAGGCCACAACGCCATCGAGTCGCTCGGCGCCACGACGCTCGCAGTGCCGGGCGTGGCGGCCCTGGGGATCGCCCTCGCGTCGGTGGCTGCCAAGGAGGCCTTGTTCCGCTACACGCGCGCGGTCGGCCGGCGGGTGCGCTCGCGCTTGCTCGAGGCCAACGCCTGGCACCATCGCTCGGACGCGCTGTCGTCCGTCGTCGTCGCGGTCGGCGTCGGCGGTGCCCTGGCGGGCACAGTCACGCTCGACGCGATCGCCGCCATCGTGGTGGCCGCCATGGTGGCGAAGGTCGGGGTCGACGTCATCTGGCAGAGCCTGCGCGAGCTGGTCGACACCGGCCTCGACGACCGCACCTGCGAGCGCTTGCGGGCGCGGGCCGGGGCCGTCGACGGAGTGCGTCACGTCCACACCGTGCGCTCGCGCTGGATGGGCCATTACGCGCTGGCCGATCTGCACGTCCGGGTCGGTCCGCGCGTGAGCGTTTCGGAGGGGCACCGGGTGGCCGAGGCCGTGCGCTTCGCGCTGCTGGAAGAGGGCACGCGCTTGGCCGACGTGATGGTCCACGTCGATCCGGAGGAGGATACGGACGGCGGGCCGTCCAATGAGCTGCCGCTACGCAGCGATCTGGTCGAGCGGCTGCAGGCGCGCTGGGCCGGGTTGCCGGGGGCCGAGCGCGTCGAAGGCGTCACGCTGCACTATCTTGGGGGCCAGGTGCATGTGCAGGTCTCGCTCGCCCCGTACACCGACGGGGGTGGGCCGGCCAACGCGGAGGCCCTGCGGGCCGCGGCGGCGGCCGAGCCGGCCGTGGGCTCGGTCGCCGTATTCCAGCGTGTTGCACCATTGTAGTGCTATGGCTGGCGCGTGAGCACCACGCTGGTGCATTCTACCGCCCACTGCACGCGCTCACGCCCCGATTTGGGGGTGCGTTTGCCCCTCCCGGACACGTGGCACGGTTTCTGCGTACCCCGGTCCGCTCAGGCTCGACCCATCACGATTCGATAGGAGCTTTCCATGTCCGCCAGCGACCTGATCAAGACCATCAAAGACAACGACGTGCGCTTCGTGGATCTTCGATTCACGGATACGCGCGGTAAAGAGATGCACGTGACGCTGCCCGCCCAGAGTCTCGATGAGGACGACTTCGAAGGCGGCAAGATGTTCGATGGCTCCTCGATCAATGGTTGGAAGGGCATCCAGGAGTCCGACATGATGCTGCAGCCGGACACCGAATCGGCTGTGCTCGACCCCTTCACCGATGAGCCCACGCTGAACGTCCGCTGCAACATCGTCGAACCGTCGACCATGCAGGGCTACGAGCGCGATCCGCGCTCGATCGCGGCGCGTGCGCAGGCCTACCTGCAGTCCACCGGCGTCGCGGACACGGCCTACTTCGGTCCCGAGCCGGAGTTCTTCGTGCTCGACGACGTTCGCTGGGGCTCCGACATCAGCGGCGCCTTCTACAAGGTCGACTCCGAGGAGTCCACCTGGAACTCCGAGCGCATCTACGAGGACGGCAACATCGGCCACCGCCCCTCGGTGAAGGGCGGCTACTTCCCGGTGCCGCCGGTCGACTCGCTGCACGACCTGCGCGCCCAGATGTGCCTGACGATGGATGAGATGGGGCTCACGCCCGAGGTGCATCACCACGAGGTCGCCACCAGCGGCCAGTGCGAAATCGGCACCGCGTTCAATGAGCTGGTGCGCAAGGCCGACGAGCTGCAGATCCTCAAGTACGTGGTGATGAACGTCGCGCACGCCTTCGGCAAGACCGCGACCTTCATGCCGAAGCCGCTGGTCGGCGACAACGGCTCGGGCATGCACGTGCACATGTCGCTGTCGAAGGACGGCCAGAACGTGTTCTCCGGCGACGGCTACGCCGGTCTCTCCGAGGAGGCGCTGTACTACATCGGCGGCGTGATCAAGCACGCCAAGGCGATCAACGCCTTCACCAATGCCTCGACCAACAGCTACAAGCGGCTGGTGCCGGGCTTCGAGGCGCCGGTGCTGCTGGCCTATTCGGCACGCAACCGTTCGGCCTCGATCCGCGTGCCGCACGATTCGTCTCCCAAGTCCAAGCGCATCGAGGTGCGGTTCCCGGACCCGACCGGCAACCCGTACCTGTCGTTCTCGGCGCTGATGATGGCCGGCCTGGACGGCATTCAGAACCGGATCCATCCGGGCGACGCGATGGACAAGGACCTCTACGACCTGCCGCCGGAGGAAGAGAAGGAGATCCCGCACGTCGCCGCCTCGCTGGAAGAGGCGCTGGACGCGCTGGACAAGGACCGCGAGTTCCTCAAGGCCGGGGGCGTCTTCACGGACGACGCCATCGACGCCTACATCGATCTCAAGATGGAAGATGTCACGCGTCTGCGCATGACGACCCATCCGGTCGAGTTCGACATGTACTACAGCGTCTAACGAGGGGCGCTGGCGCGGCCGGGCGTGTTCCGGCCGCGCGGGGCAGCGGGCTCTCCGGCTACGGCCGGGGAGCCCGGTCCGGCGTCCCAGGGCTGGGGCAATGGCACGCCGGAACTGCTAGGATACGCGGCATGCGCGCCGTAACCGCAACCGCCATCCTGTTGCTCGTCCCTGCGCTGGCCGCAGGCGGCGAGATCTACCGCTCGACGGACGAGCAGGGCAACACGCTGTTCACCGACGAACCCCCGTCGGACGACGCCAGCCCGGTCACGCTCGATCCGCTGACGACGGTGCCCGCCAACGAGGCACCGCCGCAGTTCCGCGATCCGAACGAACCGGAGGCGGACGAGTCGCAGCAGGTGGCCGGTTACGCGGAGATCGAGGTGAGCTATCCGCCGGCCGATCAGGCGGTGCGTCACAACGGCGGCATGGTCCCGTTCCGCGTCGGGCTTCAGCCAGAGGGCAAGTCACTGGAGCAGGGCCATCGCATCGAGATTCTGCTCGACGGCGACGTCCGGGGGTCGGGCGCCAGCCAGCAGATCAGCGTCAGCCCGGTCGATCGCGGCACGCACACGGTCGTGGCGCGCGTGGTCGACGCCTCGGGCAAGCCCCTGGTTGCCTCCAGCCCGATCGACTTCCACCTCCTACGGGCAAGCCTCGGCAACGACTGACGCGCCGCGACAACACGGTCCGCATGCCACAAGGAGCGTGACATGGACGTGGTTCGGGTCATCCTGGCCATCCTGCTGCCCCCGCTGGGGGTGTTCCTTCAAGTCGGGATAGGGCTGCATTTCTGGCTCAACATCCTGCTGACCATCCTCGGCTACATCCCCGGCATCGTGCACGCGATCTGGATCATCGCCCGCCGGTAGGAGCCTACCCGGCGCCGCGGATCCGGTCTCGCGCGGCCCGACCGCGCGACGATAAGAAATTGATCGTTCGCTGAAAACACCGTTTTCCACGGAGCTTTGCACTATAATAGTGCAGATGAGCAAAGACCCGATGGACCCGAAACGCGCCGATTTCGAACTGGCCGATGGACTGGCGGCAGCCGTGCTGGTGGTCGACGCCACCGGCACCGTGCACTTCATCAACGCGGCGACCGAAGACCTGTTCGGTATCAGCCGCCGCCGCGCGGTCGGGTCCGCGCTCGGCGACCTGGTCGCCGCCGAGCCCAACCGGCTGCAGCACACGCTCGACGCGGTACAACGCGAAGAGGCCTTTACGGCGCGCGAGATCGAGCTCACGCCGCTGCCGGCGGGCCCGGCCCAGCCGCTGCAGGTCGACGTGACGGTCACGCCCTGGTACTCGCGCCAGTGGGGTGCGGTGGCAATCGTCGAGATCAATCCGCTCGACCGACACCTGCGCATCGTGCGCGAGGAGGCCCTGCGGGCCCAGGAAGAGGCCAACCGCACCCTACTGCGCGGGCTCGCGCACGAGGTGCGCAATCCGCTGGCGGGCCTGCGCGGGGCGGCCCAGCTGCTCGAGCGCGAGATCGATGGCGAGTTGGCCGAGTACACCCAGGTGATCGTGCGCGAGGCCGACCGCCTGCGGGGACTGATCGACCGGATGATGGCGCCCGACCAGCCCCCGCGCCTGGACGAGATCAACATCCACGAGATCACCGAGCACGTGATGCAGCTACTGCGGGCCGAGGCCGATCCGGGCGTCACGCTGAGCACGGCCTACGACCCCAGCATTCCGGAGCTCTGGGTCGACCGCGATCAGATAATCCAGGCGCTGCTCAACCTCGCGCGCAACGCCCTCCAGGCAGTCGGCGCCGACGGCTCGATCACCCTGGGCACGCGCACGCTGCGGCAGTTCACCATCGGCCAGACCTTGCACCGGCTGGTCGCGGCGATCGAGCTGCAGGACGACGGCCCCGGCATTCCGCAGGAGCTGCGCGAGCACCTGTTCCAACCGATGGTGAGCGGGCGGCCCGAAGGCACGGGGCTGGGGCTGACCATCGCGCAGTCGCTCGTGGGCCGACACGGCGGGCTGATCGAATGCGAAAGCTCGTCCGCTGGTACCACCTTCCGCATTCTGCTTCCGCTGGAGCAAGCCCATGGCTGATTCGGCCACCCAGTCCGCGCCGCTGATCTGGCTGATCGACGACGACCCCTCGATGCTGTGGGTGCTCGAACGGGCGTTGGGCCAGGCAGCGTTCGAGGTGGAGAGCTTTGGTAACGGCGACGAGGCGCTGGGCGCGCTGGCGCAGCGCACCCCGGCGGTCCTGGTCACGGATGTGCGCATGCCCGGCACCGACGGCCTGTCGGTGGCCGAGCGCACGCGCCGAGAGCGCCCGGACATACCGGTCATCGTGATGACCGCCCACTCCGACCTCGACACGACCGTGGCCGCATTCGAGGGGGGCGCGTTCGACTACCTGGCCAAGCCGTTCGATCTGGACGAGGCGGTCGAGCTCATCCGGCGCGCGGCGCATGCGAGCGTGGGCTCGAGCCGCGCACCCGAGGCGGGTGCGGCCGAGGCGCAGGCCACCGGGGATGCGGCCCAAGCCGGCGGGGTCGTCGGGCAGGCCCCCGCCATGCAGGAGCTCTTCCGCGCCATCGGGCGGCTCGCGCGCGCACCGGTCACCGTGCTCATCACGGGCGAATCCGGCACCGGCAAGGAGCTGGTCGCACGCGCACTGCACCGCCACAGCCCGCGCGCCCAGCGGCCGTTCGTCGCCATCAACACGGCGGCGATCCCGCGCGAGCTGCTCGAATCGGAGCTGTTCGGACACGAGAAGGGGGCCTTCACGGGCGCCGACAGCGCGCGGCAGGGCCGCTTCGAGCAGGCCGACGGCGGCACGCTGTTCCTCGACGAGATCGGCGACATGCCGGTCGAGCTGCAAACGCGCCTGTTACGGGTGCTTTCCGAGGGCGTCCTCCACCGCCTGGGCGGCACGACCTCGCGCCAGGTCGACGTGCGCATCATCGCCGCGACGCACCAGGACCTCAAGGCGCGCGTGGCGCAGGGCGAGTTCCGCGAGGACCTGTTCCACCGGCTCAATGTCGTCCGGCTGCCGGTTCCAGCCCTGCGCGAGCGCCACGAGGACATTCCCCTGCTCGCGCGCCATTTCATGGCGCAGGCGGCGCAGGAGCTCGGCATCCCGCGCAAGCATCTGAGCGCGGAGGTCGAGCGACGCCTGAGCGACCTCGACTGGCCCGGCAACGTGCGCGAGCTGGAGAATCTCTGCCGCTGGCTCACCGTCATGGCGGCCGGCAACGAGATTCAGCCGGACGACCTGCCCCGCGAGCTGCGCGACGCAACGCCCGCAGACACCACCGACTGGGAGGCTCAGCTTCGCCGCTGGGCCCAGTCACGCTTGGATGAAGGGAACACCGGCCTGGTCGGCGTGACCACCGAACGGGTCGAACGGGTGTTGATCGAGCTTGCGCTCAGCCGAACCGCGGGTCACCGCCAGGAGGCGGCCCACTTGCTCGGCTGGGGCCGCAACACGCTCACCCGCAAGATCCAGGAACTCGGCATCGACGCGGCCTGAGCACACATCATCAAAGGGAACTTTCGGAATGTAGGAGCGGCTACCAGCCGCGAACGAACCAGGCAGGAAGCGTCAAAAAGCCGCTCGCTCAACCCGCCAGCCGATTCGCCCCGCCCACACACTCGACGAACACCGCCTCGAGATCGTCAACGCCGTACTGCGTCTTCAGCTCATCCGGCGAACCATCCGCGACAATGTGCCCGTTGTGCAGCACGGCGACCCGATCGGCCAGCGCCTCCGCGTCGGCAAGTAGGTGCGTTGTGAACAGGATCGTGCCGCCGTTGTCCCGATGCGCGCGCAGGGCGTGCTGCAAACGCACCCGCGCCGTAGGGTCCAGGCTGCTCATGGGCTCGTCGAGCACCAGAAGCGGTCGCCCGGAAAGCAAACAAACGGCCAAGCCCAGCATCTGTGACATGCCCTTGGAGTACGTCTGCGCGGTCTTGTCGAGTGCGTTCAACCCGAGCCCCAACTGTCCACACTGCAGTTCGATTCCGCCTTGGGGCGGGTTCACACCATATAGCGCGAGCATGTACGCGATGAAGTCGCGCCCGCGCAGATAATAAGCGGGCTGGAAGCGCTCAGGTAGGTAAGCGACGCGTTCCCTAGCTCGCGGGTCGGTGTGCGATCGGCCGTGGATAGTGATCGAGCCGGAATCGAGCGCGCGCAGATCGAGCAGCGTTCGGATAAGCGTGGACTTGCCGGCGCCATTGGCGCCGACCAAAGCGACGATTTCACCGGGCCGCGCGGAAAGGTGAGACTCTGAGAACAGCCAACTTGTTCGATCGTTGTGGCGCACTCCGCCACATTCGATGGCTAAAGCCATTGAATTGATCGTAGGAAAAGAAAGAACCAAGCGTTCAATCTGTACAGCCTTAGAAAAGGAAAGCCGGGTTACAGTTTTGGGAGTCGTCGGCGATATCCCAAATAGGATCCCCGTCGGACGGACTCTCTATACACGACTCAACGGTGCTATCCGATTCATGGATCGAACTGCCTTCAATCGCATTGCGCAAAGTCCCGGTCTGCGGGCTGCCGTCGTCTACTTTGACATCCAGTTCGCGAGCGATGTCGACTGGAATATGATGCCCGATTGTCAGCACTAACCGTTCGGCCGACGCGGCTGCACCGACACCGCCCGAATCATCGTAGTAGCCGGCGTGTCGGCCCAGCACTAAGACCCCGTTGAACGCATTGATCGGCGCTTCATCAGCACTGGGCTCCCCATCTGTGCCGTTATAACTACCCGAGATAAACCCCGAATGAGAAAGTTGTGCCCAAACACCAGTGAGTTCTTCCCATTGGGTGCTGGCGGCCGTGGTTGGATCTTCAAGCTGTCCGTCGCCATTTCCACCTGTTAGATCCGCCTCATCTACGCCAATCGCCTGAGCAGCTTTTCCAGCGTCCATGTCTCCGGGAATCGCACGATATCGATCCTGAAAGCCGTAATAAGCAGCCTGGATGCCTGCGTGCTGATCAGAAATGGCGCGCACACGCGAACTATTGATCAATTCCTGCCCTTTGAGCACTCCGCCCAGCAAGAGTCCGATCACCACGAGCACGATGGCGATCTCGACGAGAGTGAATCCGCGTTGACCTCGTTGCATGGTAATCCCTTCTCCTACCGCGCTGGGTCGACCCGCCCGGATTGTCGGATCCTCGACAGTTCACCGGACTTGTGTCGATTTGCGGACAGTTCGGCGGCGCCGACGCCCTTCATTGCTTCGCTTCTTTTTTGTCTTGCCGACGCTCCAGCGCCGCGAGTTTGCGCTCGAGAAAGCGAATCTCGTTGCGGTCGTCGATTTCGCCGCTCGCCAGCAGGCCGCCGATGAGCACGCGCGCCGCTTCGAGTTCGCCCATGTCTTCGAGGATGAGTATCTGCAAATCCCGTGCCCAGTGCGGGATTTGCCCGGCCCGCGTGCGCTCGGTGAGCAATCGGGCGTAGTCGAGCGCGAGTTCCAGATCCTCGACGCGGTGGCGCGCAATCAATGCGGCCTCGGCCAACCAGCGCCAGCGCTGGAGCGGGCGCTGCTCGAACGCGCTGCGGACGAAATCGAGCATGACGCGCTGGCGCGCGGGATCGGCCACCTGGCCGTAGATGCGGACCGCGAGCATCAGCGGATAGTCGCTATCGGGCGCGAGCGCCTGCCAGCGCTCCAGCCAGGCGCGCAGCGTCGCGTAGTCCAAGTCGTTCCATGAGATATCCAGGCCCGGTTGCTCGTCGTGGAACTGCAACCAGAGCAGGCCCGAGGCGGCGAGCGTGCTCGGCTCGCCCAGCGCAGCCAGACGCATGACGCTCGCGGGCGGGGCCGGCGGCATCGATTCGCGGCGCGCGCTCGGCGCCGGTTCGACGGCGTGCCACGCGAGCTGCGCGACGAGCGCGACAATGAGCGCGACACGCACCGAGCGCGGGACACTCGCGAGCGGCCGGGTCGGCGTTCGCCAGGCGCGTATCGCGCCCCGGACCCGGTCGAGGGAATCCCGCATGGACGCTCGGCTGGTCATCGCGGCATGGGCCCTCGATGCGCAGCCGCACCGTCATGGGCCGCCCGCGCCGGCGCCCGGCGGCGGCAGCCGCGCATACGATGGGCGAACAGCATCGGGCGTACCGGACTCCGCTTCGCTGCGTCCGGGCCAGGGCGGCCTGACACACCGCCGGATCTGGCCCGGATGCAGCCGAAGGCGAAATCCGGGACGCCTCCGCGCCGGACGGACCGAACGGAACGGTTCTCGGGAGCCATAGCGGGCGGTCTCAGAACTCGCGCCGGTACAGGTCGAATGCCGCCGCCGCGGCGAGCAGCGGGAGGTAGACCGCGGTCTGGCCAATCACAGCGGCCAGATCGGTCCATGAACCCGCGCCGTAGGCGAGCCAGGCCGCGTCCGTGAAGCGGTACAGCGACGGCAGCAGCCACGACAGCGCCTGGATGAAGGTGTCGGCGAACGCGTGGAACCCGCCCGCGCCGGCGTATTGCGGCTCCGCCAGGATGAGCAGCAGCGCGCCCATGGCGCGCGCCAGGCCGTAGACGGCCGTCAACGTAGCCAGGGCCGCGACCGGCTGACGGAACGTGAATGCCAGCAACAGGCCCAGGCCCGCCACGAGCCACAGCTCGCAGGCCAGGGAAACACCCCAGCGGAAGACCTCGCCCGGCGGAGCGTAAAGCAGCGCCAGCAGCGAGCAGGCCACCGCCAACACCACCGACAGCACCAGATAGGCGCACAGCTTGCCGAACACGTACTGGGCGCGATGGCGCGCCAGCGACAAGATCCACTCCAGCGCCCGGTCCTGCTGCTCGCGCAGCAGGCTGCTGACGACGAACAATGCGAGCACGAGCACGGCGCCCAGGCGCAGCACGCTTCCGAGCAGGGTCGCCTGGACGGCGCGATGCTCGGTCAGCGAAACCGCCCCGACGAACTCGGCCAGGAAGAACGTCGCCAGCAGAAGCAACAGGGCGAGCCCCGCCATGCGGTTCTGCGTGGCCTCGCGCAGGCTGTAGCGGGCGATTGTCAGTATCATTCCCGTCCCGGACCGAGCGATGTTCAAGTGCGATCGCGGTGCAGGAACCGTACCACCGCCCCCCGCCGGTCAGGAGGCGCAAAGGGTTGCCGCGAGCATGCGTTATCACGATGATGAAGGCATGGACCCGGCCGCCGGTGGTCTTCCGATGCAGTCCCAATCCGCGGCAGCAGCAAGCCCGGCGCCGGGCGTGATGCGCTGGATCAGCCTGGGCCAGCACCGTCACCAGTTCCTGGCGCTGGCGCTACTGGCGCTCTACGCGGCGCTGACGCGCGAGCCCGGCGCACCCCTCCATGCGCCATTCGTCCTGCTGCATTTCGCGGCCATCCTCTTGTGGCAGCCGTTCTATCGCGGGTCCACTCGCGTTGGCACGCGCGCCACCATCGTTGCAGTCATCGCCGGGACCCTCACCGCGCTGTGGATGAGCTGGCTACTGCTCGCCGGCTGGCTGCTGGTGCTCATCGGCCTCGTTGGCGGCGAGCACGCCCGGCGGCCGCACGACCAGATCGCCCAGTGGTTCGTAGTCGGCTTTCTGTTCGTCGCCCTTCTCGGGCGCGCAACGCCGCCCCTGTTCGAGTTCGAAACCAACCACCCGGCTTTGGCCACGCTGTTCGCCGGCAGCGTTTTGCTGCCAGTCGCGATGCTGTTTCTGCGCTCGGAGGGAGCGGCCCACAGCGGCCCCAGCTTCGACTACCTGCGCAGCCTGACACTGACGCTTTTCGCCCTGCTGCTCGCGGCCGGATCGGCTCTGTGGACCTACCGCAGCGGGATGCCCTATCCGCGGGCCTTGATCTACGTCCTGCTGTTCGTGGGCGTCCTGATCCTCGCCTGCGAGTGGATGTGGCGACGCAAATCCGGCCACACCATGTTCCGCGTGCTGCTGGATCGCTACCTGCTCAATCTGGGCTCGCCCTTCGAGCATTTTCTGCTGCGGCTTTCCGGCCCCGAGGCGCGCGGCCTGTCCCCGGACGAGTATCTGACGCGCGCCATGGAGGCGCTGCACGAGCTCGAATGGGTTAGCGGCGTCGAAGCCGGCACCCCCACCGGCGAGACACGCCTGATCGGGGAGCGTACCGACCACGCAACCGAGGCGTCCGACGCCAACACGCCGCTGTGGATCTACACCGATCGCGCTCCGGGCCCGGCGCTGCGCATGCACATCCAGCTCCTGGCGCGGCTGGTCCAGCAGCTCTACGGCTCGCGCCGCTCCGAGGCGGAGCTGCGCCAGCAGGAGAAGGCACGCGCTGTCTACGACACCGGCGCGCGCCTGACGCACGACATCAAGAACCTCCTGCAGTCCCTGCAATCCCTGTCGGCCGCGGTCGGCGCAAGCCGGACGGACGAGCCGCAGGAAGCGCTCGGGCTGGTCCAGCGCCAGCTGCCCTATATCAACCACCGCCTGCAGGCGACCGTGGAGAAGCTGCGCGACCCGGCGGAGGTCGGGTCGGGCGAAAGCGTCGCCGCGACCGAATGGTGGCAAGAGCTGCAGACTCGCTACGGCGACGGCTCGGTGGAGTTCGCCGGCGACTGCGACAGCGCCGGCGAGTTGCCCCGCGAGCTATTCGATACCGTCGCGGAGAACCTGCTCGAGAACGCACGTTACAAACAGTCGATCGATCGGCGCGTGCGCATCCAGGCCGAGCTGGTCGCGGACGGGGCACGCACGCAGCTTCGAATACGCGATACCGGCAACCCGGTGCCCGATGGCGTTGCGCGTCAGCTATTCGACGGCGCCGTCAGCTCGGCACAGGGGCTCGGGATTGGGCTTCATCAATGTGCGCGCTTGGCCGAAAGTCTCGGGTACGAGCTGCGGCTGGAAAGGAACGAACAGGGGAGCGTTTGCTTCCTGCTCGGAGGCACTCTGTAGCGCGGATCCGTTGTTCTTATAGGCGGTAGACGATATCCACTCCGGTATCCGCGTCCCAATCACCGTCGGTGCAATCACCGGATGCCCATGAGGACACGCGTCCTTCGTCACAAAGGCCGTCGTCGATGTCGTTGTCCAGGCGTCGGGCAATCTCGACGGGCACACCGTTGACGCGCAGCTTGTGGCCGAATACGTCGTTACCCCCGTCGCCCGTGAAAAACCCCGCGAACTGGTCGGCGTAAGAATGGTCCGGCGGCCCTGCATTCGAAGCGCCCTTGGTCAGACCGGCTGCTCGGAGATGCGCCCACGCGCTACAGCCCTCGTCGTTACTGCTTGAACAATCCGATCCGCCGTCGATTACGCCATTACCGCTCCCGTCAGAGCCCGTGTCCAGGCCGAGCCGGCTGCTTGCCTCCGTGAAATCGCCGGGCAACGCATTGTAGCGATCGCGGAATGTATGAAAGGCGTTACGGTATTCACTGAGTTGTGCCCTGAACGACTTGTATTCGGCGTTGGCGATCAAGGCACGGCCTTGGAGCACGACGACCAATAAGGTGCCGATAATTACCATGGCGATCGCCATTTCGATCAGCGTAAAACCGCTGGCCCCGGCCCCGAACGACGCTTCCGAACCATCGGGGCGAGACACACGGGGCGAGGTCGCGGCAGCCCGAGAGTGCATCAAGGGAGTGCGTCGACCATGCGTGCCTGGAGCACGGAGTTCGACAGCCACATCAGCTGGTCATCGAACCGGCCGGCTGGGCTATTCGCCGGGCGGTAGCCGGCATCGACGAACGTCTGGTCGGCATCGCAGTTTTCCTGTTCATCCTCGGAGAATCCCGTCGGGGAACCACAGGGGATACCGGTCCCGGCCCAGACTTGATCGCTCTGGGGCCCAAACGACACCACTACTGCCGGCACCGCCTCGGCGATCGGATCGCCATCTTCGCTCGAGTCGTCCACGTCGAGGTGACCTTCGTCGCCCAGGCCGAACGAAGCCGGATCCGAGCCTGGATCGTCCGCGTGATCCACAACGGGCGGGTCTGCTGTCGGATGTGCGGTGACCTCGTAGTAGAGCACATTGCCCCAGGCGTCCCGGCGACCCAATCCGAGAGTTACCCAGGGCAACGCCCCGCGCTCGGCGCCGTCTTCGCACGCACCTGCGGTGTCGTCATAGTTCGCCGTGCCGTGATCGGCGCTGTCGCCATCGGGGTAGTCAGTGTCGGCGCACGGTAATCGCCCGTGGGCCATCGCGAAGCCGTGCAGGGCCGCGCGAATGGACTCGAATTGCTCGCGCTGCTCGGCGCGTCGTGCCTGTTCCGTACGCGCCGTCATCGCCGCGAGACCGCTGCCGAGGAGCAGTCCGACGATGACCAACACCACCGCCAGCTCGATCAGGGAAAAGCCACTATGCCGCACCCGGCTCAAGACTCGTCCCCGATAACGTCGATCCCGACGATTACATCGTTTCGTTCCGGACCGAGCGAATCGACGACATAGTCCATGTCGCTGTCTTCGGGGTAATTGGCAGGATTGTCCAAATAATCTTGGACCGAATCAGCGGGGCGGTCCGACTGGCCGAGTTCCGACAGAGCGCGGCCTGCGGCGGCGACGACGGCTTGGACCGGCCGGCCGTCGACCTTGAGCGTGGACTCATCGCAGGACCGCTGCTCGGATGTGCATTTCGGGTCGACATGGTAGACGATGAACTTGAACCATTCGTTCTCTTCGATCCACCCCTTGAAGTCTCCGTCTTCTTCATAGTCGTCGGGCCGGAAATCGGCCTTGGTCAGGATGCCAGCATCACCGCCGCAATCGCCGGTCCCGTCTTCGCCGTCCTCCGACAGCCCATCCTCGTCCTTGAGCGCGAGTTGACCACGATACTGGTTGGCGTCGCATTCCTCCGAGCCGAAGTTGGCGGCGTACGGCAGGTATCCGTCTCCGGCGAGTTCCTTCGACGTGTAGAAATCGCGCAGCTCGGCGGCGACGCGCCGTGCCAGGCGCCGCTGTATCCGATGGAACAGCTCATCCGCTGAGATACCGACCGCGCGATCGTTGCAGTCGTCTCCGGACCGGCAGTTCGTGAACGCCAACGCCTCCTCGTTGTCGTTGCCGCCCTCAAGGTAGTCGCCCACATCGGCGTCGCCGTCGCGACGTTGGTCCAGGTCCGGCAACGGCGGCCCCGGAGCCAGCAGTACGGCCGCGTAGCCATCCTCGCCGTTGAAGCGCAGTCCTCCGCCCTTTTCCTGCGGATTTACCGGCTGTGCACTCAGACGATCGCGTAGGCTCTGGTCCATCGCGTACCAGAGCTGCTCGCCGTCGGCGGTGCGGAGAGGGTCGATTTGCAGGGTGCGATAGGGGAATCGTCCAAGTTCGGGGTCGCACCAGTCACCGTCGATCACGCCCTTGCCATGCTCGCCGCTAGCGGGGCATGTCAGGGTGCCAGGCCGGTTGCCGTCCGCCAATGCGCGCGAGAGCAGGACTCCGCGGGCGCGCGCGAGTATGGTGGCATTCTCGACGGCATCGGCCGCCCGGGTGCCCGGCGACGACTCGCGCGTCCCCAGGAGCGCACCCGCTAGGCCGACGGAGAGCGCGAGCAACAGGATCAGCAGCGCCGCCCCACACTGCCTGCGATGCACCCTCGGTTCAGTTCGGGTCGGCATGGTTGTTATGCCTCTTCGTCCTTGCCCCGGCCGTTCGCCGCGCGGCAGTCTCGACCGGCAAGGCGGGTGCCACCCGTCACTGCCCAGCGCCGTGCCCTGGGCGGGACTTCCTTAGATACTCATCGCGCACCCGTCCGGTCTCCGGATCCCAGACCTGGCCGGGCCGCAACCGGGCCGTCCGGCCATTGGGTAAAGTTATCATTACCGTCCTGCCGTCGATGCGCCCGCTGTCCACGCGGAGTTCACCGCCGATCGTATCGCCATTGAGCGTGTTCTCGCCATTCGCCCATACCGCCGAGCGCCCCTCGTCGCTCCGTACGAACCCCTGCAGCTCGACCGAGGGCGGCTTTTTCGCCTCGTCGGTTTCCTCCGGCACGGGAACCGCGGTTTGGCGCCGACTCTCGGCCGAACGCTCGGGGGGCGGCGTGCCTTCCCGCAATGCATCGAGATGCTCGCGTTGGGGGGCGGTCGTAAATAGGCGTTTGTCATCGAAACGTTCCCCCCCCGACGGGTCCTGGGCACTCGCCGCGGGGCAACCGAGCATCACCATCAAGACGAGGGTGCCTCGCTTCATCATGCGCCTCCCGAGCTGCTGGCCACTTCGCGTCGGCGCTCGAGCTGCAGGGTAAACCAGTCCAACGCGCATTCCGCGCGCACGTTCGTCGCGCCGGCATCGAGACGCACCCGCTCCTGCGCACGCGACAGACTACAACGCCTCACCGACAGCAGGCCTTCCCCTTCCCGGTCGAGGCGATCGAGCAGGGCGAGCAGATCGCCCTCGTGCAGCAGGCCCAGGTCCAACTGCATCGGTGTACGCTGCAGCCGCAGGTTGTCGTTGCGGTGGCCTTCCGCCGGGACCTGCTCTCCGATCTCGTACGCCAGGCGCGGCAGCCGCAGATCGGCATTGATCTGCTGCAGGCTCTCGATCCACTCCAGGCGCTGCTCGCTGCCGATCCATCCGCGCTCGCTCATGTCGAGAAAGCGGGCGGCGTATTGCTCGTACACGGCCTGATCGTCGCTGGCGTTGCGGTAGCGGCTCGCGGCTTGGCTCAATTCCGCGCTCGCACGACGATAGTCGGCGCCACGCTCGGCGAGCCAGCTCGCGGTGAAATGCCATGTGGCGGCGAGCAGGACCGCGGCGGCCGCCGTCGCGACCGCGGGGCCCAGCAATGGCCGGTACTCGCTGCTAAGCGGCATCATCGTCGCCACGGCCTTCGATCACCAGCGAGAAGGAGGCGCTTTCGGCGGTTCCGCTGCCGGCGGCCGTTCCGCTATCGCCCGAGATCGCCGCGTCGGAGCCGAGATCGAAGGGGGGCCCCACGACCCGCACGCGTGCGATGGTGTCCACGGACCGCAAGGTCGCCACGAAGCCCTCGAAGGTCTCGACGCCACGCCGGTAGTCGCCGCCGAACCCGAGCACCTCGCCGTCGATGCGTGCCGTCGCGCGCAGGGGTTCGTCGACGGCCGCCAGCTCGAAGCCGGGGGACTGGCGCTCCTGGGAAGCCTCGGTGACCTGCGCCTGCGCGGCCGGCGTGTTGGTCGCGCGCCATTGGAGGCTTTGGACCTCGATGTCGTCATGGGCCTCGAGTGCGGTACCGATCGCGGCCATGATCGCGCCGGGATGCTCCAGCCGCACGCGGTCCAGCTCGGACAACAGGTCGACCCCGCGCTTGACGTCGACGGCGCGATAATCGAAGCCGTCGAGCTGGTGGAGTCGTTGCTGGTAGAGCTGCTCGAACTGCCCAGCGCGGGCCCGTGCGCGCTGGGCGCCGTCCTCGTAGGCGCGCCCCTGCAGGTAGGTGCCGCCGGTGAGTGCGACGGCGGCGAGCACCAGCGCGCCAGCCAGCCCCTGGAGCGCGAGGCGTCCACGCTGAACGAAGAAATGACGGCGCAGCCGAGACACGCCGTAGTGGTTCGCGGGCCGGCGCTGGCGCAGCAGCGTGTGAGCAAAAATGACATCGGCGTACTTCGGCTCGAGGCCGCGAACGCCGACGCGCGCGAGCAGCGCATCCAACGGCACCAGCCGGCAGATCGCCGCTTCCGAACTCGACAGCCGGTCGCGCAGCGCCTGATAGCCCTCGCGCTCGCAGACGATGTAGACCTCGACCGGATCCTCGCGCCGCCGGAAGCGATGGGTCTCGAGAAAATGCAGCGTCTGGCGCAGCTCGCGCTGGAGGAATTCGGCATAGCCGTCCGCGTTCTCGTAACGGCCCGGCACCAGCCGCGAGAAGCGCAGGCGGCCGTCCTCGTAGTAGGACTGGCGCAAGGTGCTCGGGATCTGCTGGCTGATGACCAGCGCGCGCGGACTTTGTGCCGCGCCGAGCTTGGGCAATAGCTGCTCGCCGACGAGCGGCAGCGAATGGATCGACTTGAGCGGGACGCGCGCGTCCTCGAGCACCGACAACCAGCCGCGCAGGAGCTCGGGGTTGGTGAGCCCCGCGACCAGGACGCGGTCGTCGCGCCGGATGACGCCTTCGTGCGCGACCGGCTCGCGCCCCTGCACGACCAGGTAGCGGAACTCGGCCTGGCGGAAGTGCTTGTCCAGCGTGCGCCGATGGAGCTCGGCCCGATCGCGTCCGATCACGTGCGGCACGTGATCGACGTGGAATTCCTCTTCGATGACGTCCAGCATCAGCTGGACGGGCGTACGCGGCGCCTTCGCGAGCCAGGCGCGGAAGGCCTCCCGGCCAGCCTCGTCCGGCTCGAACGCCTTGCAATCGCGAAATCGCCCCCGCTCCCACTCGTACGCGAGGATGCGATACCCGGGAAAGAACAGCAGCCGTTTCATTGTGGAAGAACCACGGATGAACACGGATGAATACGGATGCCTTGCAATCGGTCAGGAGCCGCGAACGGCTGCAAAGCACTGCGGTCGCGCCTCGTAGCCGTCATTGCGAGCGAAGCGAAGCAATCCACTCGCTCCACGGATAGGGCGCAGGACCAAGGCTCGGGCTCGACGCCGGATCGCCGCGTCGCCTGCGGCTCCTCGCGATGACTTCGATCGTTGAGTACCGGGCGACTCTGAGTGATATACCGCGCGGTCGCCGGATTCGCGGCGCTCCGCGCGGACTGAGGGCTCGCGATCTGGACGACGGCCGGACCGAACTCGTGCCTATTCGTGCTCATTCGTGGTCCTCGTCAGTAGTCCAGCGTTGCGATCGTGTCGTAGATCGGGCCGATGACCGAGAGCATGATCCACGCGACCAGGCTGCCGAGCACGACGGTGAGAACCGGCTGGATGGCCGGCTGCAGTCGTTCGACCGCCTCGCTCACCTCGCGGGTGTAGAAATAGCTGACGTTCTGGAGCGCATCGTCGAGGGCGCCACTGGTCTCGCCGACACGCATCATGCGTACGACGAGCGGCGTGAACAGCCCCGCCGCGGCGAACGCCTCGCTGATCGTGCCGCCCTCGGCGATGTGCGCCTGCACACGCTCGATACCGCGCTCGAGCACGCTGTTGTCCATGAGCTGGCGCGACAGGCGCAGGGCCTCGAGCACCGTGATGCCCGAGGTATACATCAGCGCGAAGTAGTTGGCGAAGCGCGCGAGGCGGAGCTTGTAGGAGAGGTCGCCGAACAGCCAGATCCTGAGCTTGAAGGCATCCCAGCGGTAGCGAAAGCGCGAGCTATTGGCCGCGAAATAGCGAATCGACAAGGGCGTCACCACAGCGATCGCGCCGAGCGCCCACCACCACGCCATGAAGAAATTGGAGGTCGCGATCAACGCGCGGGTGTGGAACGGCAGCGTCCCACCCATGGTGTTCAGGAAGCTGGTCAGTTGGGGGACCAGGTAGATCATCAGGAACAGGATCACCGAGCCGACGACCGCGAGCACGATCAGCGGGTACACCATGATGCGCTTGGCGTAGGCGATCATCTCGTCCTGCCAGCGCAGCATGCCGGCCAGGTCCTTGAGCACGTCCGGCAGCCGGCCGCTCTCTTCGCCGACGCGGATCATCGATACGTACACCGAGCCGAATACGCCCGGAAAGTCGGCCAGCGCTTCGGAGAAGGTGCGCCCGCCTTCGATCGCCTCCAGGATCTCGGCGACGACGTTGCGGAAGTTCGGATCGTCGATGGTCGAGCCGAGATCGCTCAGCGCGTCCACCATGGGCACGCCGGCGCGCAATAGTTGCTCGAGATGGAAGGAGAAGTTGATGAGCTCGCCGCGGGAGACGCGGCCCAGGCGGAAACGCCCGCGGCGGCGTATGGCACGCTGGCCAATCAGGTCCAGGCCCATGCGGTGCAGGCGCATCTCCAGGTCGGTGACGTTGGCCGCGTCCATCGATCCGGTCACCCGCCGGCCGTTGGCGTCCATCGCTTTGTACTTGAAGGTCTCCATGCGTGTACCTCAGGCCGATGCGCTGCGCGCGGCGCCGGCGTCCGCCCGATCTGGAGCCGGATGGGGGCGGCCCACCGTCGTCATATGATCCGCCGCGTCAGGTCGACCACGCGCGCGACCTCTTCCAGCGAAGTCGCGCCCGCGAGGGCATGGCGTGCGCCGTCGGCCGCCAGTGAGCGGAAGCCCTTGTCGATGGCGGCCTCGGTCAACTCCTTTTGCGTAGCGCGGCGCGCGATCAAGTCGTCCATATCGGCATCGAAGCGCAGCACCTCCAGCAGGGCGAAGCGGCCGCGATAGCCTTGCTCGCCGCAGGCGCGGCAGCCGCACGGGCGGTGCAGCGTGGCGTCCGCATTGGACGCCAGGCCGAGCAGGCGGCGCTCGGCATCGCCGGGCGCGTACGGCTGCTTGCACTCCTCGCACAGGCGGCGCACCAGCCGCTGACCCAGGATTCCGATCATGTTGCCGGCGAGCACATCGGGCAGGATGCCAATGTCGAGCAGGCGCGGGATCGCCCCGAGCGCGGAATTGGTGTGAAGCGTGGAGTAGACCTGGTGGCCGGTCATGGCGGCGCGAAAGGCCATGGTCGCGGTGGGCTCGTCCCGGACCTCGCCCACGAGCATCACGTCCGGATCCTGGCGCATCAGGCTGCGGATGCCGTTGGCGAAATCGAGCTTGGCGGCGCTGTTGACCTGGCTCTGGCGCACCATCGGCATGGGATACTCGACCGGGTCCTCGAGCGTGACGATGTTGCGCGATTCCTCGTTCAGATGCGCCAGCATCGAGTACAGCGTCGTGGTCTTGCCGCTGCCGGTCGGTCCGGTGACCAGGACGATACCCTCGGGGCGCGACATCATCAGGTGCATGGTCTCGCGCGCCGCCTCGTCGAGGCCGAGTGACTCGAGCGTGCGGATGCCCTTGTGGCGGTCGAGCACGCGCAGCACGATGTTCTCACCGTAGGTCGTGCGCACGGCGGACACGCGGAAATCGATGACATGGCCGCCGATGCCCAACGAGATGCGGCCGTCCTGGGGCGCGCGCGTCTCGGCGATGTTCATGTCCGACATCACCTTCAGGCGCACGGCGATGGGCGACCAGAAATGCGAGTGCAGGCTGCGGATCTGCCGCAGGACGCCGTCGATGCGATAGCGGATGCGGACGAAACCCTCTTCGGGCTCGAAATGGATGTCGGAGGCATCGCGCTTGACCGCATCGGCGAGGATCGCATCCACGAGCCGGACCAGCGGCTGGCTGTACTCGCCGGAATCGGCCTGCAGGCTGGCGTAGTCGATCTCGCCCGTTTCGATCTCGTGCAGTATCCCATCGACCGATAGCTCGTAGCCGTAAAAGCGGTCGATGGCGGCGTCGATCTTGACCTCGCCCGCGAGCAGCGTGTGGATCTCGGTTTCACTACCGATATGCGCGCGCAGCCGATCGAGCGTGACCAGGTTGAAGGTGTCGGCCATCGCGATCGACACGCGCTTGCCGTCGGGATCGAGGCTGACCGGGACGACGCCGTAGCGCCGGGCGAGTTCTTTCGGCAAAAGCGCCAGGGCCTCGCGGTCGGGCACCGCGGTGTCGAGGTCGATGCTCTCCTGGCCGAGCGCCTCGCCGAGTTGCTCGCGCATCACGTCCTCGGCGACGAAGCCGAGACGCACCAGAATGCGGCCAAGCGGCTCGCCCGCGCCGCGCTCTTCCTGCTCGGTCAGCGCGATGCGGAGCTGGTCGGCGCTGACGATCCCCGCCTCGATCAGGCGTTCACCCAGGTATTTGCGTTGACTCGGCGCCATGGGCGGCTCCTCAGCGCAGCTGCTGCAGGCGGGTGCGCACCGCGGCGGGCTCGAACTCCGGTGCCCCGTTCGCGCTCAGCCGCAGAGCGCGCCGGTATTGCGCGTGGGCGGCCTCGCGCTGGCCCAGGTGATCGAGCGCGACCGCGAGATTGAACGCGTAATCGGGATCGGCCGGCACCGCGTCGCTGGCGCGCGCATAGGCTTGGCGGGCCTCGGCCCAACGCGATTCGCCGGCGTAGAGGTTGCCGAGGGCGAAATTCAGCGCGGGGGCGGCCGGATCGTCGCGCAGCAGCATTTTCAGCTCACTCTCGTTGCGCCGGGTCGCGCGGCCATCGAGCGCCGCCATCGCGGCGCGTGCATACGGATCGCGCGGATGGGCGTCGAGCACCCGCTGGTACAGGCGCTGCGCAGCCTCCGGCGAATTCTGACGCTGGCGCACGACGGCGGCTCCGAGCAAAGCGTCGCGATTGTCGGGCGCCAAATCCAACGCCCGCTCGTAGGCGGTCTCGGCCGTGGCGAGGTCGGCGTCGCGCAAGGCCCCGTAGCCGATGCGCAGGGCCTCGGCGAGGGGCGCGCCGCGCGCGACCTGGATCAGCGGTCGCGCCCGGCGCGGCGTGGCATTCGCGCCGTCTGCGTCTTGGGCCGGCGCCGCGGGTTCCGCCGTGCCGCCGCTCTCGGCGCCGGAGACCGATGGCGTCTCGTGGGCGGCTTGCCCGCGTGTATCCCGTTCCGCCGCGGGCGCATCGCGGGAAGCGGCCGCATCAGCCGTATCAGCCGCATGAGCCGCATCAGCCGCATCAGCCGCATCGACCGCATCGACCGCATCGACCGCATCGGCCGCGTCGGTCGCGTCGGTCGCGTCGGCCGTCTTGGTCGCAGACGGGCCGTCGGGCGCCGCGCTTGCATCGCCGCCGGCCGGTGCACCGGCCGTGCTCGGCTCGGCCTGGGTGGGCTCCGGCGCGGCGGGGGCGCCTTCCTCCTCGGCCGATGAGTCTCCATCCGCGTTCTCGGACGGCGCGGACGCCTGCGCCGGCGCCCCTTCGCCCGCTTGCGCTGGGTCTTCCGAGAACGGAGCCGTCGCCGTGGCACCCGCGTCGGCCGCTTCATCGGCCTCCGCGCTAGCGGGTGGCGACTGCGGTATCGCGTCGGCAAGAGCCGGAATCGACGGGGCGTCCGCCTGCTCCGGCGCCTCCGGTGGGCCGGCGGGCTCGTCCGGGGCGGGCGCCGGCTGGAAACGTCCGAGCTCGCTCGCGATCTGGTCGCGGCTTTGCTGGTACCAGAGCCAACCGCCCCCGGCCAGCGCCGCAGCGGCGATGGCGCCCGCGAGCAACAGCCCGAGCGCGAGGGCGAAACGGCCGCGGCGGGTTCCATCGCCGCCGGCCTGCAGCAATGCGTCGGCGGTCGCACGCTCGCGTGGCAGCGGGCGCAATGAGGGGTCGTCCTCCGCAGAGTCGGGGCCCGGGGAGGGAGCGGCTTCGGCGAGCGGCAGCTCCGAGCCGTCGTCGCGCGGCGTCAGCGCGAGCGCGTCATCGGTCTCGGGCGCCACGCCCGGCTCGGGGGCATGCGCCGGCTCGGTGGCCCGGCGCGGGACCGTGTAATGCTCGCCCTTGGGATCCTCGCGGCTGGCCGACGCCCGTCGCAGTGCGTCGAGCAGCAGGCTCATTGGCCGTCCCTCGACCTGCGGTCGCCGCCGGAGTCCTCACGCGGGAGGAAAGAGCGGAAGCGACGATAGTCCCCGGCGACGCTGGCCTCGTCGATCACGGTCGGGCGCAGGAAGATGATCAACTCGGTCTTGTCGACACGCTGATCCCGATACGTAAAGAGGTTGCCGATCAGTGGCAGGCTGCCGAGCAAGGGCACGCTGCGCTCGGTGCGCTCGGCGGAGTCCTGCATCAGGCCGCCGATCACCGCGGTCTGCGAGGAATCGACGCGCAGCATCGACTCCATCTCGCGCACCTGGATCTCGGGGATCTCGTTCTGCACGCCCGCGTTGGCGAGCTCGGGGTTGGGATCATTGCGGAATCCCAGGATGCGCGAGACGGTCGGACGGACGTTCAACAACACCTCGTCGCCGTCCCCAATATAGGGCGTAACGGTCATGACCAGGCCGACCGGAACGGTGTTGACCTCGGTCTCGAAGGTGGTTTGGACCGGCCCTTCGGACCGCGTATTGGTCTCGACGTCCACGGTGAAGTAGACACGGTTGTCGACCACCTTGAGGATCGCGATCTGGTTGTTCAGCGCCGTGATCTTGGGGCTGGACATGACCTGGGTGTCGCCGAACTCGTTGAGCAGCCGGATGGTGCTCTGCAGGCCCTCGCCCGTGCCGCCGACGTCGCCGTAGGCGATCGTCGCGCCCGCGCCGGCGCCGCCCGGCGGGACCGGATCGTTGAAGGCGGACTCGGTGATGTTCTGCACCACGTCGAGGCCATCGACCGAGTCGGCGAGCTGGGCCCAGTCGACACCCGCCTGGTGGCGCTCGTCGAGCGTGACCTCGACCACGGTCGCCTCGATGAGCACCTGGCGCCGCGCGCTGGCGACGATGCGGTCGAGATAGGCCTGGACGTCGCGGTGCTCGCGCTCGGTCGCGCGGACGGTGACGTACCCGGCCTCGCGATTGACCATGATGCGCCGGCTCTCGCTGTCTTCGGCGAGATCGAGCACGCCGGCGAGATTGCGCTCGAGCGTGGCCCAAAATTGGTTGTCGCTCTCATTGGTGAGCGCGGTGCTCGAGTTGTTCGAGCCCGAGCCGCCGCCCCCGCCCTCGCCGGAGAAGCCGGTGGAGGTGATCTGGGTGGCCGTGTCGACGCTACTGCTGGCGCTGCGCGAGACGTTGACATAGTCGACCGGGTAGCTGACCACGTAGGGCTCGTCGGCAGCGATGCGCAGATAGTCGTCGCGTAGCTCGTAGCGGATCGGCGCTTGCTGGGCGATGCGCTCGAGCAGGCGCGGCAGCGTGGCCTCCGTGGCGTTCAGCGTTACCTGACCCTCGATATCGCCAATGATGTCGATCTCGAGATCGGCGTCACGCGCGAGCGCGAACAAGAGCTCGGACACCGGTACGGCGTCGACCACGACCGTGTAGCGCTCGGTCTCTTCCGGCGGCGCCGGCGCGGGCAGCTTGGGCGGACCGCCAACCGGTGCGGGAATATCGTCCACGCTGCCCTGATCGGCGGAGGCGCGCTCCTGGTCCCCGGCGGGGGCGCTGATGTGGCCGCTCGTGTCGCGCTCGGCCACCGGCGAGGGCGCACAGCCGGCATACAGCGCCACGGCCAGCGCACAGACCAGCACGCGCGCGCTCGGGTACGTGCGACGAGCCTTCATGGAGCGGTCTCCTCCGCGGCCATGCCAACGATGCCGGCCCCGTAGCGCCAAAGGCCCGAATCGCCATGACCCGTGATCGCGAGCAGCATCCACGCCATAGCGGCCACGACCAGCACGCCCGCCGCGGCCACGGACACGCGGCCGAAGCGCGGGCTGCCCGCAGCGAGGCCGGCGTCTTGGGCGGCTCGGCACACGTGGCGGCGGCGCAAGTTGTGCGTGCCTTCGGCATAAGCGGCCAGCAGGGTCTTGTCCGCCAACAGGTTGAGACGGCGGATGAGCCCCCGTGCGCGCCGGTTGAGCGCGCGCGCGATGCGGGGGCTGAACAGGTCCGGCCCGCGGTAGCCGACCGCGCGCAGGCGGAAATTGAGGTACTCGCTCACGTCGCGCTGCATCAGCGGCTGCAATTCGAAGGAATGGGTGATGCGCTCGCGCAATTGACGGATCTCATTGGCGTCCAGGTTCGCGTCGAGCTCGGGTTGGCCGAAGAGCACGAGCTGCAGCAGCTTGGAGTCGTCGGTCTCGAGGTTGGTCAGCAGCCGCAAGGCCTCCAGCGTGGCCAGCGGCATGTTCTGCGCTTCTTCGATGAAGACCACCACCTGCCGCCCTGCCGCGTGGCGTTCGACCAGCGTCTCGTACAGGCGCTGGCGGGTGGTCATCGGGTCCGAGGCGTCGGGTTGCAGACCGAGCTCGAATGCGGCCGCGGGCACGATCTCTTCCGGGCCGAGACCGGGGTCGACCAGGTAGACGACGTCGATCTGGTCGGGCAGGCGCTGCGCCAGCATCCGGCACAGCATGGTCTTGCCGCTGCCGACCTCGCCGACGACCTTGACCATGCCCTCGCCGCTCGCGACCGCCCAGGCCAACGCGTCGAGGACCGCGCCGCGGTTACCGCCCGAATAGAACACGCGCGTATCCGGGGTGATCCGAAAAGGCGGCTGCTCGAGTCCGAAATGCGCGAGATACATGCTCCCCCCGACTACGAGCCGCCGTGCCGGCGGGTTCAGTCGTCCTGGTGCTCGCGGAGACGCTCGATCTTGCTGTACAGCGTTGTTCTATTGACGTTGAGCAGCTTGGCGGCCTGGCTGATGTTGCCCCCGCTCAAACCCTGCGCCGCCTCGATCAAGGCCCATTCGACCGATTCCAGATGGCCATCGAGATCGAAGTCGCCGCCCGCCAGATAGGAGCGGGCCGTGTCCGGGTCCGGCACCAGGCCCGTGGGCACCGCGCTGGCGCGGGTCGGCAGCGCCACGGCCGTCGGGTCCAGCTCCGGCTCCAGCCGGGCGACATCGATCGTCTGGCCCGGGTGCTTGGTTCCGAGGCGGATGACGATGTTGCGTAATTCCCGCACATTGCCAGGAAACGGGTACGCCAACCAAAGCTCGCGCGCCTCGTCATCCAGGGTGAACGGCGGCACGGTGCCGGTGTAATACTGCTGGAAGTACTCCAGCAGGCCGAGCCGATCATCGCCGCGCTCGCGCAGCGGCGGCACCTGCACCGGCAGAATACCCAAACGGTAATAGAGATCCTGCCGGAATCGGCCGGCCTCGACCTCACGCAGCAGATGCTTGTTGGTGGCGGTGACCAGGCGCGCCGTCGCAGTGCGCGGGCGCGTCTCGCCCACGCGGTAGTACTCGCCGGACTCGATCACGCGCAGCAAGCGCGACTGCAGCTCGATCGGCATTTCGCCGATCTCGTCGAGGAACAGCGTGCCGTGCGCCGCCTCCTCGAAGAAGCCGGCCCGCGCCTGGGTGGCGCCGGTGAAGGCGCCCTTGGCATGGCCGAATAGCTGAGCCTCCAGCAGGCTCTCGGTGAAGGCGGCGCAGTTGACCGCCACGAACGGCTGCGCGGCGCGCTCGCTCGCCGCGTGCAGGCGCCGGGCCACGATCTCCTTGCCGGTGCCGGATTCGCCCTCGACGAGCACCGGGAAGGGCGCGTCGGAGAACTGCGTGACCTGCTCGCGCAGCGCCTCCATGGCCGCGCTCTCGCCGAAGAGCTCGAGCCGGTCGGAACTGCGCTCGCGCTCGGCTTCGGCCTCGAGCAGCATGAGCTGGTGGTTGAGCCGCGCTTTGAGCAGCTCGGGCTCGCACGGCTTGGCGATGAAATCGGCGGCGCCGAGCGCGAAGGCATGGCGCAGGTTCGCCGGGTCGTCCTGCCCCGAAAGCGCCAGCACCCGCATCTGCGGATTGTGCACGAGCAGCTCCGGCACCAGCGCGAAACCCTCGTCGGGCTTGTGCGGATAGGGCGGCAGCCCGAGGTCGACCAGTGCCAGCGACGGCGCCGGGGAGATCCGTTGCAGGATCTCGTTGGCGTCGCGCCGCGCCTCGGCGACATGGACTTCGAACAGCGGACGGAGCGTGTAGGCGAGACTGTCGCGGATCAGGGGGTCATCATCGACCAGCAGCAGCGCGGGCTTGTCCGCCGCCGGCGACGCGCTTTCTTCGTTCATGGCGTGTCCACGCGTTTATTATGGCCTGCCGCTCCCCCACGGCAGTCTGTAGCGGCCGGATCCGCTACGGTGTCGATTGTTCGACATTCGGGGGTTTCCCTCAAGCCCTTATAACGCATTTGCGAGGTGCGGTGTCGCTCATCTGCGCTAACGAGCGGCCAGCTCACAATCCAGCTTGATGCATAGCCGCGCTTGGGGCGCGACACAGGCGAGTGCTGCCCGCTCGTCGCTCTGCCCGTCGAACCGGTCTGCTGGTCTTGTCGTGGTCGCAGCCTAGGGCCCGTAAAACTTCCCGCGATCGCCGCGGCGGGAGCCTGTGTGGCGCAAGGCAAGGCCCGCCGACGAGTCATCGCGCGCCCTATGGCGAGGAGGCGCAACGCCGCGAGGCACCGCGGGTCAGGAACGTGCCGGAGAGCGTGAAATCACTCGGGATGAAGCGTCCGACGTGACGCGCCCGGTCCGGCGCATGTCGTCCGGAGCCGGCTACGCGAATCAGGCACTTGCAGTGCCTGATTCGCGGTGGGATATCATTGCGCGTCTGCACGCCGTCGGTTTAGCCGTCCAAGGTAGGATCGGTGATGTCACCACCGTGGCCGCTACTCGGCGCCGCGAGCGGCCGCGAAGAGCAGCAATACACCGGCGCGGCCAGCAACATGACCAGTTCGACGAGCGTGAATCCCCGTGCCGGGGTCCCTTCGCGGAACGGCGCCTATACGGGACGTGTGGAACCATCGGCATCAGCGCGAATAGAACTCGACGGAGTTGCCTTTCGTCTTCTTGGCGCGGTACATCGCGCTGTCGGCGCAACGAAGCAGCGCATTGCCGTCGTCGGCGTCCATCGGGAACTGGGCGATGCCGACGCTGAGCCTGACATCGTGGTCGTGACCACCGATCCGGAACGGTTCGCGCGCCACCTCCACCAGCGCCTTGTCGATGGCGGTCCTCGCCCCGTCGGCGCTGCTGACATCCTCGAACAGCAGCACGAATTCGTCGCCCCCGATGCGCCCGAGCGTATCGCGCGCTCGCAACACCGGCGCGATGCGCCGCCCGATTTCGACCAGGGCCTCGTCGCCCGCGGCGTGGCCGTAGTCATCGTTGATCCGTTTGAAGCCGTCGATGTCCATGAATGCGATCACGACCATGCCGCCGCTGCGCCGTGCGCCGGCGAGCGCCTGTTCGAGCCGGTCGTGGAATAACGCGCGATTGGGCAGCCCGGTCAGTCCGTCATGGTGCGCCAGTTGCTGCAGCTGCTCCTGGCGCTGCTTCAGCTCGGCGATGTCCGATAGCAGTCCTATGTACTGCGAGGGCAGCCCATCGTCGTTGCGCACCGCGCTCAGGCTGAGCCAGTACGGATGGACCTCACCGTCGTTGCGCTTCCCCCAGAGCTCGCCCTCCCACAGGCCCTCGTTCTGGAGTATCGGGGAGATCTCGCGTTCGAAGCGCTCGGAGTTGCTGCAAGACGCCAGGGGTGCCGGCGGAGTACTGCCGAGATCGGAGAGCGCGTAGCCGGTCATGCGGGTGTAGGCGCGGTTGACCGCGAGTGGGCGCAGTTCCGGGTCGGCGATGAAGATGCCTTCCGCGGCATACTCGAACACGGCGCTGGCCCGCCGTAGCTCGGTGTGCACGCGACGGTCGTCGGTGATGTCGCGGAAGGTCAGCACGCAACCTTCGAGGTCACCATCGTCTCCGATCATCGGGTTCGATGCGCAGCTCACGGGGAAGTACGTCCCGTCGGCGCGAATTAACCATTCCGTATCCACGCGAAGGCCCTCGCGCGAGCTCACGGCCTCGCGCAACGGGCACTGTTCGGCCGGATAGGGGCTGCCGTCCGGGCGCGTGTGATGAATCAGGGAATGCATGTCCCGGCCGAGGATGTCGCCCGCCCGCTCGAACCCGAGCACGCGTACCGCCGCATCGTTGCAGTAGGTGCAGCGGTTGTCCGGGCCGACGCTGCAAATCGCCTCGGCGGTTGAGTCGAGTAATAGCCGGTAGTGGCGTTCGCGCGCACGTAGGCGGTCGCTCGCCTCGCGCTCCGAGGTCACGTCGACGCTCACGCCGATCCGGCGCGTCGGCACGCCCTCGCGGGCGATCACGGTGACGGTGTCGCGCAACCACACGATGCGGCCGTCGGCCGCGATCATGCGATAATGAAACTGGTACTCCCCGCGCTCGGCCGTCGCCTGCTCGCAATACGCCGGCGCCCATTCACGATCCTCGGCGTGCAGGTGCGCGAGCCAGAAATCGGCCTCGCCGGTCCAGCGCTCCAGCGGATAGCCGAGCACCCGCTCCGCGGCAGGGCTGACGTAGCGGTAGCGCAGGCTGCCGGGCTCACTCTCCCACAGGATTCCGGGCACGGAATCGGCCAGGGCGCGATAGTCGATGGTCGTTTCGGTGGTCGCAGACATAGGTGCACCGTCATCGCATCGGCGTCCGCCCGCCGCCGGCTCCCGTATTACGCGGACGGCCGGTCGCGGCGCGTCCGCCACGTGGCATCGTCGAGCGGGAGATCGGCTCCCGAGGCGAGCAGCCGCTGGTAATCGCTCGTGGTCAGCGGAACGCTGTAGTAGAAGCCCTGGCCGTAGAGGCAACCGAGTTCAACCAGGCGCTCGCGCTGCTCGGCGGTTTCGACCCCTTCGGCAATCACCCGGGCGTTCAGCGACAACGCGAGCGAGCGCACCATGCGCACGACCTCGCAGCTATAACGTTCGTTGTTGATCTCGCCGATGAAACGCTTGTCGATCTTGATGATGTCGAAGGGGTATTGCTGTAAGTAGCTCAGCGACGAATAGCCCGTGCCGAAATCGTCGAGCGCGAGTCCGACACCGAGCTGGCTCAGCCGCTTGATCTGCTCCAGCAGTCGGCCGGTGTTCTCCTCGAATGCGCTCTCCGTGATCTCGAGCACGAGCCCGCCGGGGTCGATGTCGTTCTCGGCGAGTGCCGTTTCGACGCAGGTGGCGATATCGGCATGCGCGAATTGCACGCGCGACACGTTGATCGCGAGCCGACTCGCCAGGCCTTCGTCCTTCCAGGTGCGGAGCTGGCGGCAGGCGGCATGGATCACCCATTCGCCGATGGGCACGATCAGGCGTGAGGCCTCGGCCACGGGCATGAATCGCGCCGGCGGTTGCAGCCCGCGCTCGGGATGGCGCCAGCGCAGCAGGGCCTCCGCGGAATCGATGGCCCCATCGGCGAGCCGGACCGTCGGCTGGAAGTGCAGCTCGAACTCGCCGCGCCCCAGGGACGCGTCCAGTGCGCGGGTGGTACGGATCCATTCGTGCGCGCGCGCGTCGAGATCCGCGTTGTAGATCACCCAGTTCAGCCCGGTTCGGTCGCGGGCCATATGCGCGGCCAGGGCGGCGCGGCGGATGAGATCCGTCGCGCTCACGCCCGGCTCCGCATGCGCGACGCCGATCCAGACGCCGGTCTCGATCAAGCGCCCGGTGACCCAGAACGGCTCCATTAACAGCGAGTTGATCCAGCCCGCAACCGCTTCACCCTCGTCGTCGCAGGCGAGATCATGGGCATCGGGATCGATCAGCAGGGCGAACTGGTCACCGCCCACGCGGGCGATACGTTCGGTGATATGCAGCGCGTGGCTGACGTGACCGCCCAGCGCCCCGAGCAGCTCGTCACCGGCTTCGTAGCCGTAGGTCTCGTTGACGCCATGCAGGTTCTGCAGGTCGAGGACCACCAGATACCGCTTGTGCTCGGGGGTGAGCGCAGGCAGGTCTTCTTCGAGATAGCGGATGAGACCGGCGCGCGTCGGCAGCCCTGTCAGGGTATCGATGTAGGCCACGCGCGCCAGCTTCTGCTCGGCGAGCTTGCGCTCGGTTACGTTGACGTGCATGACCACTGCGGTCGCGTCGCGCCGCGTCTCGTCCTGGGCTGCGACTCGCCGCGCCATCATGCGGTACCAACGCAGCCGGTTCGCGGCGTGGGCCGGGTACTCGAATTCCAGGCTGTCGCGATCGCCGTTGAGGATGGCGCGCAGGCCCGTGGCGACGGCCTCCGCGTCCTCGGTGTTCTCGCCTTCGGTTATCTCGCAAAGCTCGACGTAGTTGGCCCCGAGGCCCGCTTGCCGATCGCGCGGATGATTGGCCTTGGTGAACCGTCGCCATTCGCCGTTGACGTGGATGATGTGGCCGTCGCGGTCGAGCAATGCCACTGCAGCCGGTAGTGAGTCGATCAAGCTCTGACGCAGCTCCAGCGCCGCGACGACGCGATCGCGGGCCGCGTCGAGCGCCCACTGGTAGCGCCGCAACCTGCTCACGAGGCCAGTGATCCCAGCTCGGCGCGGTAATCCCCCTGCGGCGCGTCGGGGTGGGCGCACCGTCGGCGCGGACGGCTCCAGGCGCTCGACCACCTCGACCAAGCCGGTGACCGACCGCGCCAGGCGTCCGCGCAGGAAGAAGGCCATCAGCGCCCCGAACACGCCCAGCAGCAGCAGGCCGGCCAGCCCGCCTCCTGCCAGCCACGCCCGGCGGCCACGCTCGCCATCCATGTCGCGCTGAATCGCCGCCAAGGTCGCCGCCAGCGCCGCCTCGGTCTGCCGGATCTCGTTGAGCGGTATGGAACGACTGCCTTCGAGTCGCGCCCGCGCGCCTTCTTGTGCGACGGCCGCCAGACGCCGTGCATGAGCCGCTGCGGTATCCGCCCCCGGGGACTCCAGACGTTCCAGCGGCGCGATCAGGGTGCGGGTCTCCGCGGCCAGGCCGCTTAGGTCCTCGACCGAGGGATGGAAGGCGGGGAATCCTGCGATACGCCCGGCCAGACGGCCGTGACGCGCGCGCAGATCGGCGACGTCGTGACTCATGGCGACGGGCGCCCGATACATCCCGGACACCAGTACGAGCCCGGCGACCAGTGCGCCCAACGCCAGCACCAGGGCCGAACGCTGCCAGCGGCGGGCGTGGCGCAGCGGCCGGGACGCATTGTTGTTATGGGCTCGGGCCATCCCCGTCTCCTTTGCAAGAAGAAGGCCAAGGGCGGGGACGCCAAGACGCACGGATGGGCCCGTATCGCCCGACAGCGGCGTGCCGCCGCGGTAGCGCCGATTCGGGGGCCATCCATCGCAGCCAGGCCCGCCTCCGTTCGGCGGCGTTGGTGAGTTTTCGGCACCGGCCGGCGTCGCGCCAGGCTTTCAGCGTCGGATAGCGGGCGCGGTGCCCGTCCCATCGGGACCGTACGCGCTCGAATGCAGCGCCGCTCGCGAGTGGCGATCGATCGCCCCTCCGTTCAATTGTCGGTGCGGTTCATGTTGAAGTCGCCGACGTAGACCGAGCGTGCCGATCAGGGCACTGCCGCCGATGTCGAGGGTACGAGCACGATCGTGTTCGCCATCGCGGTCAAAGGTGTGCCGAGGGCGAGCGGGCGTGGCCGTCGCTCGCTTCGAGGCGATCCGAGACCTCGCGTTGGGCCACTCCCGGGATGTCGATGGCGTCGACGGTCAGCCCGGCGCGCGTCAACGGGTCGATACGGGCACCGACGGTCGGCCGGCGCGGCGCGGCCGACGGCGCACGCGGCGCTCAGGTGCCGCGCGCCGAAGCCTGCCCCACGGCGGCCTGCGCGCCGCATTGGAACGACTGCCGCAAACCGAACAAGTCGCGCTGCCTCTCATTGTGTCGCCGCCCGCGAGCGCCGCCGGGGCGGCGCAACGCGGGCGTTGTTATCATGTGCGACCGGCAGTCACGAAGCGTTCCATGCAGCTACCGGACGTCGTTCTCTTTCGGCCGGAGATCCCACCCAACACCGGCAACATCATCCGACTGTGCGCCAACACCGGGGCCGAGCTTCACTTGGTCGGCCCCCTCGGCTTCGAGTTGTCGGATCGCCACCTGCGGCGGGCGGGTCTCGATTACGCCGAATTCGCGCGCATCCACCGCCACGAGCATCTTCGAGCCTATTTCGACGCCCGCCCGCGGCGGTACGTCTTCGCCCTCACGCGCCATGGCCAGCGGCACCACGTCGAGGCGCGCTTCGGCCCGGAGGACGCGCTGCTGTTCGGACCGGAAACCACCGGGCTGCCGAGCGAGGTGCTCGCCCAAATTCCCCCGGAGCACCAGCTGCGCATCCCCATGCGCCGGCACTCCCGAAGCATGAACCTTGCCAACTCGGTTGCGGTCACCGTCTACGAGGCCTGGCGCCAAGCCGAGTTCGCCGGCGCGAGCGAGTAGGCCCGGCGCGATGATTCGGCGCGGCGGCACAAGGCCGTGCCGGCACGCCCACCGTGTGACATCGGCCGGAGCAACCATAGGGTTGGGTACGCTGGCGCCGGGCTTCGCGGCGTGGAGGGGGCGCGCAGCATGCGCGACCGGGGCCGAGTACCTTCGGGAGGAGTTTTCCGGTCGGTCGGACCCCGTCGACGGGGAGATAGCGCTGGTCAGGCGGCGGGCGCCGCCGGTCCGCGTTTCGGCGCGGGGCGTCGAATTTTCGTCAGGGGTGCCTAGTGGGCCTGTTAGTGCGGCAACTCGGGCTTGGGCTCGCGCTCGAGCAGCTCGCGCACGGCCGTTCGGACGTCGTGACCGGCGTTCAGCACTGCATCGACCTGCACCACGATGGGCATTTCCACACCATGGCGCTGCGCGAGCGTGGCGGCCGCGCGCGCCGTGCGCAGCCCCTCCACCGCCTGGCCGATCTCGGCGCACGCGGCCTCGACGCTGCGACCGCCTGCGATCGCCAGGCCGAAGCGGCGATTGCGCGATTGGTCGTCGGTGCAGGTGAGCACGAGATCGCCGATGCCGGCCAGGCCCATGAAGGTCTCGCGCTGTCCGCCCATGCACTCGCCCAGGCGTATCAGCTCAGCCAGACCGCGGGTGATCACCGCGGCGCGGGCGTTGGCGCCGAAGCCCAACCCATCGGAAGCGCCGCAGGCGATCGCGAGCACGTTCTTGAGCGCGCCGGCGAGTTCCACGCCGATGACGTCCGGGCTGGAGTAGGCGCGCAGCGCGCCGCCGTGGAACCAGCCGACCGCGCGCGCCGCGAAGTCGGGATCGGGCGCGGCCACGGTCAGGGCCGTGGGCTGCTCGGCAGCGACCTCGCGCGCGAAGCTGGGCCCCGACACCGCCGCGTGCGGCGGGGGCGAGGACAGCTCCTCGGCCACGATCTCGTGCATCAGCCGGTCGGTCCCGGGCTCGATGCCTTTGCAGGCCCAGACGAACGGTTTGCCCGTGTTCAGGGCCGGCGCCAGACGGCGCAACAGCTCGCGGAAGGTATAGCTCGGGGTAGCGAAGACCAGCGCCTGGGCGCGCGCGACGGCGGTGTCGAGGTCGGGTTCGGTCGCGATTGCGGGCAGCTCGATGCCGGCCAGATAGCGTGGGTTCTCGCGCCGTGCGGCGATGTCGGCCAGCAGGGCGCTATCGCGGTCCCAGAGCCTGACGGCGAAGCCGTTGCGCGTGATCGCCGCCGCCAGCGCCGTGCCCCACGCGCCGGCGCCCAGGACGGTGATCGGGACGCGCGCGGCTTCGCTCATCGTGTGCTAACCGCCGACGTCGTCGCCACTGCCGGCCTGCTGCTGGCGCCGATGCTGCAGATAGAGGGCGTCGAAGTTGACCGGCTGCAGCATGACCTGGGGCAGGCCGCCCTTGTTGACCAGATCGGCCACGGCCTCGCGCGCGTACGGGAATAAGGTGCCGGGACAATAGGCGTTGAGCAGGTGGTCGAGTTCGTCGCCCGCGAAGCCTTCGATGGCGAACAGCCCCGCTTGCTTGATCTCCACCAGGAACAGTGTGCGCTGCTCGTCGGTGCCGGTGACCGTCGCCACCAGCACCACCTCGTGCAGATTCTCGCCGACGCGCTGGATCTCGGTGTTGAGCTGCAGGTCCACCTTGGGCTGCTGCGGCTGGCTGTCCGCGGAGAACAGCCCGGGCACGGCCGGCGACTCGAACGAGGCGTCCTTGAGATACAGCTTCATGATCTGCAGGCGGCGCTGGCCCTGGGCCGAATCGGTGCCGGCGCTGCTGCTCGTTGCGTCACTCATGGGCGATTCACCGTGTCGATGGGGATCAGCGCGACTTCTTCTTTTGCTTGCTCTGCTTGTGCTGCTTCGACTCACTGCCGTGCTCGACCGGCATGTTGGCCTTGTGCCAGGCCGGCAGCCCGCCTTCTAGCTCGTACAGGCGGGCGAAGCCGTGCCGCGCCAGGGCCTTGGCGGCGCGCTGCGCTTCCATGCCGGCATCGTCGTACAACACCAGCGGCCGTTCGCGCAGCTTTTCGAGCTGCTTGACGTACTGCTCGACCTCCGCGGCCGGCACATGGCGCGCGCCCGGCAGATGCCCGGCCTCGAATTCCTTGCGCCGGCGCGTGTCGACGAACACCGCATCCTCGTTGTGGGACAAGCGCGTGGCGCGCGACGTGCTCACGGGCTCGGCCGCGCGCCGCACGCGCTGGATCTCCACGCCGACGATGATGCCGATCGTCAGCAGCACCGCGGCGATGAGGATCGGATGATTGGCGGCGAATTCGGGAAGGCGGTCCATCATGATCTCGGGCTGCGTTCCGGCCGGGCCGGCGCGAATGGCGGGCGAGTATACGCGCGCGCTGGAGCCAGCGCCAAGCCGGCACAGCCGGTACAATCGTCCCATGGTGCGGCCTTGCCTGCTACGCTCCCTGGTGATGATGTCGGCGCTCACTGCCATGGGGCTCGGCCCGCCCGCGGGCGCGGCTTCGCCCGAGTCCGCACCGCAGGATCCGGAAGCGGCACAGGCGCAGATCGAGGCCGTACGCGAGCGCATCGAGGCGGTCCAGCAGCGTCTCGCCGGCGAGCGGCAGCGGCGCGACCACGTCAGTAATCGGCTAGCGCAGGTCGAGCAGCGGATCGGCGAACTGGCCGGCCGGATCGACGAACTCGACGCGCGCTTGAACCAAAGCCGGGCGCGATTGAACGAGCTCGAACGCCGCCGCGAATCGCTCTCGCAAGAGCTCGCCGATCACCGCCAGACGCTCGCGGCCCAGCTGCGCGCCGCCTACCGCATGGGCCGGCGTCCCGGCCTGCGGCTGCTGCTGGGCCAGGACGATCCGGCGGCCGCGACACGCGCGCTGGGTTATTACGCGTATATCAATGAGGCGCGCGTCGGCGCGATGGAGCGCGCGGACCAACTGCTGGCGGAGATCGGGCGCGTCACACGCGCGACGCGGCAGACGCAACAGCGCCTGCGCAGCGATCGCGACACGCTTGCGGCGCAGCGCGCGGAACTCGGACGCAAGCGTTCGGAGCGCCGGCAGCTACTGGCGCGGCTCGACCGGTCGATCGCCAGCGACGACGCGCGCCTGGGCCAACTGCGCGAGCGGCGCCAGCGCCTGGAGGACGTGCTCGCGGAACTCGAAGCCGTGCTCGGCGACACCCCGCCCGCGCCCCTGGAGGACGAACCGTTTGCCAGCCGCTCCGGCGAGCTCCCCTGGCCGGCGGAGGGAGCGCTGCGGACCCCCTTCGGCGCCGACCGCGCCGGCGGGCGCATGCAGTGGAGCGGGATGGTCATCGCGGCCGAGGCGGGCGCGACCGTGCGCGCCGTCTATCATGGACGCGTGGTGTTCGCAGACTGGCTCTCCGGTTTCGGGCAGCTGATCATCCTCGATCACCAGGACGGACACCTGACGCTATACGGCTTCAACCAGCGCCTGCTGCGCGGGCACGGCGACTGGGTGGCGCCGGGCGAGCCCATCGCCAAGGTGGGCAGCTCGGGCGGACGCGACCGGCCGGGGCTGTACTTCGAGATCCGCCGGCGCGGCGAGCCGGTCGATCCGCTGCCCTGGTTGGCCGCACGCTAGAAGCCTGTCCGGGAGAGCCGCGCGGTAGCGAGCGCGTGGGGCGGCGAGCAGTAGGAGCCGGGTCTCCCCGCCAGGCTTCTACGTAGCGCGCCCGATGCGCCGTGCAGTGTTAGACTCGACGTAATTCTCAACTCGCGCCGGATCCGGGAGTTTCCGATGCCACCGTCGCTGCGCAAATCCCTGCTGGTCCTCGTGGGCGCCGCCCTGGGGATCGGCCTGACACTTGGGCATTCCGTGTTCGCCGACCGTGAGCAGGCGGCGTCCCCCACCGAGGAGCTGCCGCTCGAGCAGCTACGCACCTTCACCGACGTGTTCAGCCGCATCAAGGAGAGCTACGTCGAGGAGGTCAGTGACGAGCAGCTGCTCAACTATGCGATCGAGGGCATGCTCAACGGCCTCGATCCGCACTCGGCCTACCTCGATCCGGACGAGTTCCAGGAGCTCAAGATCGGGACCGAGGGCGAGTTCGGCGGGCTCGGCATCGAGGTGACGATGGAGGACGGCTTCGTCCGGGTGGTCGCGCCAATCGACGACACCCCCGCAGAACGGGCCGGCGTGCAGTCCGGTGACTTGATCGTCCGGTTGGACGATCAGCCGGTCAAGGGCATGAGCTTGAACGAGGCCGTGCAAACGATGCGCGGCGAGCCCGGCACCGAGATCCAGCTGACCATCGTACGCGACAGCCGCGAGCAGCCGCTGCAGGTCACCATAGAGCGGGCGACCATCGAGGTGGAAAGCGTCAGCGCACGCATGCTCGAGCCGGGCTACGGCTACGTGCGCGTGTCGCATTTCCAGTCGAACACCCAGTCGGCACTCGATTCGGCCATCAGTGAGCTGGGCAATCAGAGCGACAACGATCTCAACGGACTGGTGCTGGATCTGCGCAACAACCCCGGCGGGGTGCTGTCGGCCGCGGTGAGCGTGAGCGATTCGTTCCTCGACGAAGGGTTGATCGTCTACACCGACGGCCGCGTCGACGACGCCCAACTGCGCTATAGCGCGCGGCCAGGCGACGCCATCGAGGGCGCACCGATGGTGGTGCTGGTCAACGAGGGGTCGGCGTCGGCATCCGAGATCGTAGCCGGCGCATTGCAGGACCACCAGCGGGCCCTGATCGTCGGCAAGCAGACCTTTGGCAAGGGCTCGGTCCAGACCATCCAGGACCTGTCGGACGGCGGTGCCCTCAAGCTCACCACGGCGCGCTATTTCACGCCGGACGGGCGATCGATTCAGGCCTCCGGGATCGTCCCCGACATCCGCACCGGCTCCTACGAGATTACGGCCAAGGCCGACAACGGCGTCGGTCCGCTGAGCGAGGCCGACCTCTCGCGCCACTTGCTCAACCCGAACGGCCAGTCGGGGCCGCAGGGCGATGGCGAATCGCCGCAACAGGGTGGCACTTCGCAGCCGGACGGCTCGTCGCAACAGGATGGCTCGTCGCAGCCGGACGGATCCGGCCAGGGCGACAACCAGGACGGCGGGCAGCAGCAGGCTATGGCGGTGGATGACTACGAGCTGTACGTCGCCCTGAGCCTGCTCAAGGGCCTCAGCATCCTGCAGCCGCCGCAGCAGCAGTGATGCGCGCGGCCACCGCGCTGGCGCTGGCGCTGTGCTTGTCCGGCGCCAGCGCGCAGGCCGGGACCGTGGCCCTGATCATCGACGATCTCGGCTATAGCACCGAGCGCGCGCGACGGGCGCTGGCCCTGCCTCCGCCCATCGCGGTCGCGGTGCTGCCGCGCACGCCCCATGCGAAGCGCATCGCCCGGGCCGCCGCCCGCGCCCAGGCGGAGGTCATCGTCCACCTGCCGATGGAGGCGAAAGGCGAGCAGCCGGGACCGCAGGCGTTACGCACCGGCATGGCTGCGGGCCGCTTCCGCGCAAGGGTGCGCCGGGCGCTGGCCGCCGTTCCCGGGGCGGTGGGGGTGAATAACCACATGGGCAGCCGCCTGACCGGCGCGCTCGAGCCCATGGGGTGGCTGATGGACGAGCTGGCCGCCGCGCCGCAACGGCTGGCCTTCATCGATTCGCGCACGACCGCCGGCTCGCGCGCCGCCGAGGCCGCACGAGTGGCCGGACTGGCGACCACCGAGCGCGATGTCTTTCTCGACCACGACCGGCGTCCAGGAGCGATCGAGCGCCAGGTGGAACGCTGGCTGGCCCATGCGCGCCGCGACGGCTGCGCGCTGGCCATCGCGCACCCCGTGCCGGAAACCTTCGCCGTGCTCGAACGAATGCTAGTGCGCGCCGATGGCGTCGATCGCGTCGGATTGACTACCTACATCGAGCGCTGCGGCAATCCGGCGGATCCGGAGCAGGCATGGCAACACGCGTCCTTGTCCCCCTCGCCGACGGCTGCGAGGAACTCGAAGCCGTCACCCTGATCGATCTGCTGCGGCGGGCCGAGTTCGAGGTCGTCGCGGCCGGCTTGCGCGAGGGCCCGGTCAAAGCCAGCCGCGGCGTCGTGCTGTGGCCGGATACCTCGCTCGATCACGTCGGACCGGCTTCCTTCGACCTCATCGCGCTGCCCGGCGGCACCGCCGGTGCGGCGCGGCTGGCGGCGCATTCGGGGCTGGCCGCGTTACTGGAGCGGCATCGCGCGGGCGACGGCTGGACCGGGGCGGTTTGCGCCGGGCCGGTCGTGCTGGCGGCCAACGGTCTGCTTGCGGGCCGGCGGGCGACGGCCTTTCCCGGCGCGCTGGAGGCACATGGCATCGAGAGCACCGGGACCGCGCTCGAGATCGACGGGCGCGTGGTGACATCGCGCGGCCCGGGCACGGCCATGGATTTCGCGCTCGCGCTGATCGAACTGGTCGCTGGGCGTGAGCGCCGCGATGCGGTCGAGGGGCCGCTCCAGCGGGCCTAGGAGGCTGTCCGAGAAACCCGGCGCCTACTGCGCGCGTACCACAGCGGCGGCTTTGCGCGATCCCTCAACTCGCATGGGAACCACCATGCTCGTTTCACGATCACGCAAGTCCGCTCACTGTGCCACGCGCTCGCTACGGCGCAGATTTCCCGGACAGCCTCCTAGCGTACGGGTCTAGCCCAGGGCGAAGCCGCCTTGGGCTACTCCACCGTCACTGACTTCGCGAGATTGCGCGGCTTGTCCACGTCCGTGCCCTTGAGTAGCGCGACGTGGTAGGCCAATAGTTGCAGCGGCACCGTATACAACGCCGGGTCGGTCAGATCGCCGCCCCCTTCGGGCACGTGGACCAGGCGCGTCTCGGGTCCGACGTCGAGCGACGCTTCGGCGTCGGCGAACACGAGCAGCGTGCCGCCACGGGCCCGCACTTCCTGCAGATTGGACGCTAGCTTTTCCACCAAGGCGTCGTTCGGGGCCACGGCGACCACGGGCATGTCTTCGTCGACCAGCGCCAGTGGGCCGTGCTTGAGCTCACCGGCGGCGTACGCCTCGGCGTGGATATAGGAGATCTCCTTGAGCTTGAGCGCGCCTTCCATGGCGATGGGGTAGTGCACCCCACGCCCCAGGAACAGGGCATGGTGCTTGTCGACGAAGCTCTCCGCGATCTGCGCGATCTCGGCGTCGAGTTCGAGCACGCGCTCCAGCCGGCCCGGCAGGGCGAGGAGCTCGTCCGCCGCCTTGGCCTCCTGCTCGGGCTCGAGCCCACGGTAGCGCGCCAGCGCCACGGTCAGCAGGGACAGTCCGGCGAGCTGGGTGGTGAAGGCCTTGGTGGAGGCGACACCGATCTCGGGGCCGGCGCGGGTCATCAGCACCAGGTCGGATTCGCGCGCCAGCGAGGACTCGGGCACGTTGCAGATCGCCAGGCTGCCGGCGTAGCCGAGCTTGCGCGCCTCGCGTTGCGCGGCGAGGGTGTCGGCGGTCTCGCCGGACTGCGAGATGGTGACGAACAGCGTATCGGGCGGCACGACCGGCCGGCGGTAGCGGTATTCGCTGGCGATCTCGACGTTCACGGGGATGCCGGCCAGGCGCTCGATGCCATAGCGTGCCACCAGCGCGGCATGGTAGCTCGTGCCGCAAGCGACGATGTGCACGCCCTGGATACGCGGGAATAGCTCGCCCGCGCGGTAGCCGAAGGCGGCGTCGAGCACGGCCTGGTTGCCGATGCGATCGGTCAGCGTGTCCGCCACGGCGCGCGGCTGCTCGAAGATCTCCTTCTGCATGTAGTGGCGGTAGGAGCCGCGCTCGACCGCGTCGGCGGTCAGATCGGAATCGTGGGTCGCGCGCTCGACGCGCCGGCCGTTCAGATCGGTGATGCGCACGCCGCTGCGGGAGACTTCGGCGATGTCGCCCTCTTCCAGGAACACGAAGCGGCGTGTGATCGGCAGCAGCGCGGCGATGTCGGAGGCGACGAAATGCTCGCCGATGCCGATGCCGATGACCACGGGACAGCCCCGGCGGGCGGCGATCAGCCGGTCCGGGTCGGCGGGGCTGGTCACGCACAGCGCATAGGCGCCGTCGAGCTCAGCCACCGTGGCGCGCACGGCCTCGTACAGGTCGCGGCATTGCGCCAGGCGCTGGTGTACGCGATGGGCCACGACCTCGGTGTCGGTGTCCGAGGTGAAGCGGTAGTCCGCCGCTTCCAGCTCGCGCCGCAGCGCGGCATGGTTCTCGATGATGCCGTTGTGCACCAGGGCGAGTTCGTCGCCGGACAGATGCGGGTGGGCGTTGCGTTCGTGCGGCACGCCGTGGGTCGCCCAGCGGGTATGGGCCACGCCGGTGTGGCCGCTGATCGGCTCCGACTCCAGCGCGCCGGCCAGCGCCTCGACGCGGCCGACCTCGCGGCGGCGGATCAGCTCGCCGCCGCCGTTGAGCACCGCCAGGCCCGCGGAATCGTAGCCGCGGTACTCCAGGCGGCGTAGCCCTTCCATGAGCAACGGTGTGACGTCACGTTCGGCAACGGCGCCGACGATCCCACACATGATTAGCCTCCCTCACGATCGGCCGGGTGCTTCCAACCCGGAATGCTCTTCTGGCGCGTGCGGCTCACGGTGAGCTGGCCCGCCGGTGCGTCCTGCGTAATGGTCGAGCCGGCTCCGATCCATGCGCCGGCGCCGACGCGCACCGGCGCGACCAGTTGGCAATCAGAGCCGATAAAGGCCTCGTCCTCGATCACCGTGCGGTGCTTCTGACGGCCATCGAAGTTGCAGGTGATCGAACCGGCGCCGATGTTGACGCCGCGGCCGACATCGCTGTCGCCGACGTAGGCCAGATGGTTGAGCTTGCTGCCGGACCCGATCACCGCGTTCTTGCTCTCGACGAAGTTGCCGATCTTGGCGCCCTCGGCCAGGCGCACGCCGGGGCGCAAGCGCGCGAACGGGCCGATCTCGCAGCCGCGGCCGATATCGCCGTCCTCGATGACGGTGTGCGCGTGAATCCGTGTGCCGGCGGCGATGACCGTATTGCGGATGACGCAGTGGGGCCCGACCTCGACACCTTCGCCGAGGTGCACGGCGCCCTCGAACACGCAGCCGACATCGATCAAGGCGTCCGGCTCGGTCGTCAGATGGCCCCGGATGTCGATGCGTGCGGGGTCGCGCAGGGCGGCGCCCGCTTCCATCAGGCGCTCGGCCAGGTGGCCCTGCCAGGCCCGTTCGAGCGCCGCGAGCTGCGCCCGGCTGTTGACGCCTTGCACCTCCCAGGCGAAATCCGGCTGTACCGAGTCGACCCGGCCCCCGGACGCGCGCACGCGCGCAACGACGTCGGTGAGATAGTACTCGCCTTGCGCATTGTCACGGTCGAGGGCGCCGACATGCTCGGCCAGGGGGCCGGCGTGCATCGCCAGCAGGCCCGTGTTGACCTCGCGGATCGCGCGCTCGGCCGGGCTGGCATCGTCCTCTTCGACGATGCGCTCGATGCTGGAGTCTCTGGCGCGCACGATACGGCCGTAGCCCGTGGGATCGGCCTCCTCGACCGTCAGGAGGGTGCAATCGGCGTGTGCGGCGGCGTCCGCCAGCGCCGCCAGCGTGGGCGCCTGGACCAGTGGTACGTCGCCGTAGAGCACGATTACCCGGTCGTCGGCGGCCAAACCATCGAGCGCGCAGGCCACGGCATCGCCCGTACCGCGCTGTTGGGGCTGGTCCACCGCCGCGACATCGTCGGGTAGCGCGGTGCGCACCTGATCGGCCCCATGGCCCACGACCACACGCACCCGTTCCGGCGCGAAATCGCGCGCACGATCGATGACATGCGCGATCAGCGGGCGCCCGGCCAGATCAGCCAGGACCTTGGGCTGGCGCGACCGCATGCGCCGGCCCTCGCCGGCCGCGAGGATGATGATGTTCAGCCCCATGGGCCACGGCCGTGGGGCGCACGCACGAGAGACATGGTTGTTCGCGTGAACTCCGCGCGGCAGGGGAAGATCGACAGTCGGGACTATAGGTTAGCAGCGCCGCCATTGCTACAGACAGCACCGTCCCAGGCGCGATGCGGCTTCGTTGTTGTGACCGACCCCGCGCGGACGGCGCCGGCCGCATGCGCTGCCCCTCGCAAGCGGGCGAACAGGCGTTCCTTCAGCTCTATCTTGAACGCCGATACCGGGCCAGGGCGAAGGGCCAAGCGGGCGTCGCAACCGCGTCGACCGGGCTTACGGCTGCCCGGCAACGCGAAGCCGCGCGTCGCCCGGGAGCAGGCCGCCCCCGCCCGGCGCTGCACACGGTCAGCGCGGCGGGGACGCGCTAGCCGCGCTGGCGCCGGCGCAGCTTCTCCACGGTTTGTAGCTGCGCCGCCGCCTCGGCCAGTTCGGCGCGCGCACGGGCGTAGTCGTATTCGTCCTGTTGCTCGGCGATGCGCTCCTCCGCCCGGCGCTTCGCCTCCAGCGCGGCGGCCTCGTCGAGGTCGGCGCCGCGCACCGCGGTATCGGACAACACCGTCACGACGTGCGGCTGCACCTCGAGGATCCCGCCGGAGACGTAGATAAACTCTTCCTCACCATCCTCATGCTGAATCCGCACGTCGCCCGGCTGCAACCGGCTCACGAACGGTGCGTGACGCGGGGCGATGCCGACTTCGCCGTTCTCGGCCGGTGCGTTGACCCGCACCGCCTCGCCCGAGTACAGCTCGGACTCGGCGGAGACGATATCGACATGGATCGTCGTTGCCATGAATGTCTCCGCGTGGCGGGCCCCTTACTGGAGCTCCTTGGCCTTCTCGGCTGCCTCTTCGATCGAGCCGACCATGTAGAACGCCTGCTCGGGCAGATGGTCGTACTCGCCTTCGATGATGCCCTTGAAGCCGCGGATGGTCTCCTTCAGCGGCACGTACTTGCCGGGTGCGCCGGTGAACACCTCGGCGACGAAGAACGGCTGCGACAGGAAGCGCTGGATCTTACGCGCGCGGTTCACCGTCTGCTTGTCCTCATCCGACAGCTCGTCCATGCCGAGGATGGCGATGATGTCCTGCAGCTCCTTGTAGCGCTGCAGCGTCATCTGCACGCGACGGGCGACATCGTAGTGCTCCTGGCCGATGACCAGCGGATCGAGCTGGCGGCTGGTCGAGTCGAGCGGGTCGACCGCCGGATAGATGCCGAGCTCGGCGATCTGGCGCGCCAGCACGACGGTGGCGTCCAGGTGCGCGAAGGTGGTCGCCGGGGAGGGGTCGGTGAGGTCGTCCGCCGGGACGTAGACCGCCTGGATCGAGGTGATCGAGCCGGTCTTGGTCGAGGTGATGCGCTCCTG
>CAZVBX010000006.1:0-14005 GCA_964625925.1 uncultured Ectothiorhodospiraceae bacterium
AATTCAAAGAACTTACGAGACAGGACACTAGCCGAGGCTTTGCTCGATCTCCTCGGCCAAAGCGCCGATTTGCGCCTGGCGCTGGGACTGCTCCAGGTGGGGCCGTTCGCCGAGCGCGGACCACTCGGGATGCGCCCGCGCGGTCGCCAGGGCCGCAGGCAGCTTGCCGCGGAACCAGTCGTCCTGCGGGGTATAGAGCGTCAGCGGCTGCTGCGCCGCGTGGCCGCGTACCTCGAGCGCCCGCAAGAGCTGGCGCTGGCGCAGGGCCAGTGCGGCGAGGATCGCGTCGTCCACGCTCAGGTGGCGCACGCCGCGCATCTTGCCCAGCAGGCGCATGCTGAACTGACGCCCTGCGCGGCTCGCGCCGCCGGCGAGGCCGCCGAGCACGGTGCCGGCGCCGAAGGTGATCCCGCCGACCATCAGATCGAGCCCTGCACCCGCGGCGGCGCCGGCGGCCAGGCCGCCGCCGACCCGTACGCCCAGTAGCTTGAGCGTCTCGGGGTGGAACAGGTCGTCCTGCCAGCGTCCGTCGGTCAGCGGTAGTTCCCCGGTCACGGCGTCTTCCTGGCGGAAGCCGTACAGGCGCAATAGGACGTCCGCGCACTGCTGCTCGCGCTCGCGCACGCGCCGCCGCATGGCGGTTACGGCCTCTTCCACCGCCTCCGGCGCCACCCGCATGCGCAGGGCGGCCACGTCGGTCAGCAGCTCCGCAATCAGGCGGCAGGCGCTGCGCCGGCGGGCGGCGGCCTGCGCCTCGCGGTCGGCGATCAGCCGTTCCAGGGGCTGGCGCGACTGCGGCAGCATCACGGCGAGGCTCTCGAACAGCCGTTTCTCGCCGCCGACCGGCGGGGTGACGCTGTCGAAGCTCAGCAGCGCGTGTAGCCCGCGGCGGGCCAAGGCCTCGCGCCATTCCTCGGAGCGGTTGTCGGCGGAGGCGACGAAATTGAGCACGGGGAACAGCGGCTTGCCGCACAGCGACAGCACCTCGGACTCGTCCAGGTACTTGGGCAGCACCGGCTCGCGCGCGTCGATGACATAGAGCCCGGCGTCGCTGGCGAGCAGCCGGCGCAGCACCTTGGCCTCCTGGGCGAAGCGGTGCTGCGCCTCGGTGCTGCGCAGGAACTCGGTGAGCAGTGCCGGCCCGTCCAGGCGTTCGCCCGGACGCTTGAGCCGTTCGAGGTAGTCGAGCAGCGACATCGCGTCCTCGAGCCCCGGGGTGTCGAACAGCTCCAGCGCGGGCTGGCCGTCGACCTGCAGGCTCGCCCCCTCGACGTGCCGGGTGGTGCTGGCGCGACTGGAGACCTCCCCGAACGCGGCATCGCGCATGAGCGTGCGCAGGAACGAGGTCTTGCCCACGTTGGTGTGGCCGACGACGGCGAGGCTGAGCGGCTCAGTCATGGCCGTGCTCCAGCCAGTCGATCGGCGCCGCCTCGGTGAATCTCACGCCGAGGTCGTCCAATGCGTCGCGCCATTGCGCCAGTCGCGCCTCGTCCGACGTGGCGCCGGCGGGCGGCGGCAGCAGCCACACCCGGGTGGCGCCCGCCAGCCGCGACAGCTCCTCGACCAGCCGCAGCGTGCCGCGGTCGACCGAACGCTGCGGGTCGCAGGCGACCGCCAGCCGGGCCGGCGGTGCTTGCGCCAGGCGTTCGAGCAGCTCCTGGCGCTGCGCGCGGGTGTCCGCCAGCCCTGCATCGGCCACGCCCGGGGGCAATGCGGGCGGCCAGGGGTGGCGCTGATCCAGCTCGACGCCGACCAATAGCGCCCCTTCTCCGGCGACGCTCGGTCTGTCGGCGCGGGTTTGGGCGGCTTCCGGTTCGGCCGGGTCGCTTACGCCGAGGGTCGCGCTCGCCGGCAGCAGGCGCTCGCGCAGGACGGCGTGCTCGGGCAGATCCGGATCGATCGCCAAACGGCGCACGCCGCGCCGCCAGCGCCCCAGGCAGGCGACGAGCAGCAGCAGACGCGGTGCGATGCCGTAGACCACCAGGCTGCCGAGCAGCCAGCCGGCCCAGGCTTGGCGCGCGGCCTCGTTGGCGATGCCCGCGCCGCGATCGAGGTTGCTGGCCTGGACGGTGGCGCCGTCGGGCATCGGAAAGCCCAATAGCGCCGGGAGCGCGCCGATCGCGCGGGTGAGGGCGACAAACGCCTCGGGCCTGAGCAGCGTGGTCTCCCAGGCGAAGCCGTAGCGCCGCGCCGAGAGCATCACCAGCAGCGTGACGAGCGCCGCGGTCAGCACCAGCAGCCAGAAGGCATGCACCAGCGCGCCGAGGCCCCAACGGCCGAGCCCCGTGCGGCGCAGCAGGCTCAGCAGGGCGGGACCGAGCCGGGCCCCGTGCCCATGGCCCCCGAGCCGGCTCGCGAGCCACAACCAGAGGCGTCCCACGGCCCCGCCGCCGCTGCCGGCGAGGCTGACGGCCCACAGCACCAGCGCGAGCAGATGCACACCCAGCAGGCTCCCCAGCGCCCAGAACACGTTCACCGGCCGATCGCCTTCGAGCGCCGCCGCAGCCAGGCCGCTACCGAGCACCAGCGCGGCCAGGGCCAGCGCCGCCAGGACCAGGCGGGCGCTCTGGCGCCATTGCGCAAGCGTGCGGGGCAGGCCCTCGCGCTCGGCGAGCCATTGGGCGCGGGTGAGAACGCGCTCGTCGAACTCGCCGCCGGCGATGCGCGCGTGGCGGTTGGCCTCGCGGTCCTCGAGCGGGCCGCTGTGGCCTTCGATCAGGCGGACGGTCTCGGCGAGCCAATGTCGATCGAGCTTGTTCGGGGAGTGGAGCGGGTTCGCGCTCACGGGCCGCCTTGTCATGCGTGTTCGGGCGACAGGATAGCGGATCGCCGGGAGCGAGTCGCAGCGTGGCGGCGATGCGCCGGCTCAAGCGGTCGCGGCCGTGCGCGCGCGCCGTATGAGCTTGGCCACCTCGTCCACCGCGAGCAGGGTGGCGGCCAGGCCCAGCAGGATCGCCCAGGTCGCCGGCGACACCGGGCGGATGCCGAGCACCGCGTTCAGGCCGGGGACGTACATGGCCGCAATGTGGATCCCCTGAGCGGCAAGCAGGGCGCCGATCAACAGTGGATTGTTGCGCAGCGGCACGGCGAACAGCGAGCGCCGCTCGGAGCGGACGCTGAGCAGGTGGACGTTCTCGAACAGCACCATCAGCAGCAGCGTGAGGTTGCGCGCCTCGCTCTCGCTCATGCCGAGCACGCTGTACAGGTAGAAGAAGGTGGTAAACGCGACCGTGCCGATGTAGACGCCGGAGACGAGCACCCGCTCCAGCATCGAGCGGTCGAGGATGGGCTCGCCAGGCGGGCGCGGGCGGCGCTCGAGGATGCCGGGCTCGGCCTTCTCGAAGCCGAGGGCGACGTCCTGGATGCCGTTGGTGATCACGTTGAGCCACAGCAGCTGCACCGCCGTCAGCGGGATGGGCAGCCCGGCGCCGATCGCCAGGAAGAACAGCAGCACCTCGGCCGCGCCCGTGGATAGCAGCAGCCAGACCACCTTGCGGACGTTGTCGTAGGCCATGCGCCCCTGCTCGATGCCGATGACGATCGAGGCGAAGTTGTCGTCGGTCAGGATGAGGTCGGCGGTGCTGCGGGCGACGTCGGTGCCGCCCTGACCCATGGCGATGCCGATATTGGCGCGGTCGAGGGCGGGGGCGTCGTTGACCCCGTCGCCGGTCACGGCGACGAATTCGCCGGAGCGCTGCAACCCGTCGACGATACGAGTCTTGTCCAGGGGCTCGACGCGGGCGAATACGCGCGCCCGGGCGATGCGGTCATCGGCGTTCGCCTCGTCCCGCAGGGCCTCACCGGTCAGCACTTCGCCGGGTTCCTGCGCGATCCCTTGCTGGCGCGCGATGGCGAATCCCGTGTCGGGGTGATCACCGGTCACCATGCAAACCCGGACCCGGGCGCTGCGGCAGCGCTCGAGCGCGCTGGGGACCGCCTCGCGCACCGGGTCGATGACCGCGGCCATGCCGAGCAGACGCAGGCGCCGCAGGGCTGCGCGATCGGTCGATTCTACCTCGCCCGCGGCAACGGCGAGCAGGCGATAGCCCCGGCCGGCGAGCGCGCTGGCTTGTTCACGCGCGCGATCGAGGTCGTCCACCGCGCACATGGCGAACACGGTCTCGGGCGCGCCTTTGACCTGCGCGCGCAGGCGTCCTTCGTGCTCGTGGAACGCGGCGCTGAAGCGCGCTCCCGGCTCGAACGGTATGCGGCCGCATTCGCGGTGCTCGTCGGTGGCCCGCGCGCGATCGAGGCCCAGCTTCTCCGCGAGGACCAGGAAGGCGAGGTCGGTGGCGTCGCCCGCGGCATGCGCGATGCGCTCATCTTCGACGCTCAGCTCGGCTTCGTTGGCGAGCACGCCCGCTAGCGCAAGGTGCTCGAGCCCTTGCCGGCCCTCGTCGTCGAGCGCGTGGCCGTCGAAGCTGGCCTCGCCGACGGGCGAGCGGGGTTCGCCCCCGATCTGCACCTCCCGGTCCGGACCCAGCCATACGCGCTGGATGCTTAGCTCATTCGCGGTGAGCGTACCGGTCTTGTCGCTGGCGACGACCGTGCATGCGCCGAGCCCTTCCACCGCCGCTAGCCGGCGCACGATCACGTTGCGCTCGGCCATACGGGAGGCGGCGACGGATAGGGCCACCGTGATGGCCACCGGCAGGCCGGCTGGGATAGCGGCCACGGCCAGCGCCACAGCGAGCTGGGCGATCTCGGTCCAGCTGCGACCCTGCAAGAGCTGGATCGCGGCGAGCACGGCGATCGCCGCGAGCGTCAGCAGTGCGATCCAGCGCGTGAGCCGGCGTAGCCGCAGCACCAGCGGCGGCGTCCCCGCTGCCGCGGTGGCCAGCGACTGAGCGATGCCGCCGACCTCGGTAGCGGCGCCGATGCGCGCCACGACGCCCTTGCCGCGGCCGCTCACCACGGCGGTCCCTGAGTGCAGCAGGTTACTGCGGCCAGCCAGCGGCGTCCCGGCGTCGAGGTTGTCGTCGGCACCCTTCGCGACTGCGGACGATTCCCCCGTCAGCAGTGACTCGTCGGCCTGCAGGTTGTTCGACTCCAGCAGCCGCAGGTCCGCGGGCACGGCCGCGCCCGACTGCAGCAGGACGATGTCTCCCGGTACCAGCTCGGTGGCGTCGATCTCCTGGTGCTCGCCGTCGCGCAGCACGCGCGGTCGCACGCGGACGATCTGTTCGAGGGCTCGCGCACTCGATTCCGCCTGCGACTCTTGAAAAGCGCCGACGGCGGCATTGATCAGTAGCACCGCGCAAATGAACACGGCGCTGGCGCTGTTGCCGGTCGCCAGCGATACGGCGGCGGCGATCAGCAGGATGTAGATCAGCGGATCCGTGAACTGGCGCGCGATGATCTTCAGTAAGCCGGCGCGGGCGCGTTGCGGCAGTTCGTTGCTGCCGTGGCGCTGCTGGCGCCGTTCGGCCTCCTCGCGGCTCAGGCCGCGTTCGGCCTCGACTTCGAGCGCCGCCAGCAGTGCGTCGGCCGGACCGGCATGCGGTCCTGGCGCGTCGTCGGCTTCGGCGCCGTTTCCCTGACCCATAGATTCCGTCACGAGGCGAACGGGTGTAATGCTGCACCGGCGGAAGCGGTGGTCGGGCAACACGCGTGGCTGCAGGCGTCTGCGCTCTGCAGGCTGTTCGTGTGTCGGTCGGCGCGGGATTGCGGCGCCGCGCAGCCTGGGCCGCTAGCGGCGGTGCAACAACTGCACCCGTTCGGTCAGCCGCGTGAGCCCCTTTTCGCGATAACGCGGCCGCTGCGCAAGGCCGTCGAACTCGCGCACCGGCTCGATTCTGAAGGCTGGGCCGTAGATGCGTTCGACCTCTTCGGCGGTCACGGGATAAGGCGGTCCCGCCATTTCGTGCGGCGGGTAGTCGTAGGTGACCAGCAGCGTCGCCGATCCCGCTGGCAGGAGGCGGGCCATATGCTCGGCGTAGGCCTGGCGCGCCGCTTCGGGGAGTGCGATCAGGGCGGCGCGGTCGTGCGTCAGGCCGATGCCGGCCAGGTCCTCGGGCACGAGATCGAAGAAATCACCGCAGAGCACGCGGATCCGGCCGTGGTGGAATTCGCGAAAGCGCCCGCGCCGGGCGATCGCGGGCGCGAGGCCGTGCTCGCTGAACACGGCCTCGGCGGCGACCGGACTGATGTCGATGCCGACAGCCGTGTGGCCGCGTTCGGCGATCCAGTGCAGGTCCAATGTCTTTCCGCACAGCGGCACGAATACAGCGGCGTCCCTCGCCGGTGCGATCTGCGGCCACAGGGCTTGCAGATGGGGATTCACCGTCGCCTGATGGAAGGCGATCTCCTGATTTTCCCAGCGCTCGAGCCAGAACTGCAGATCCATGGGCTTGTGGGGTGCGGATGGCGGGGCAGGATAGCAGGCCCTGGGCTTATTCGGGATCGACCGAGAAGCCGACGAAGATCACGCACTCCACTCGGCCGTATCCGCGTTACGGCCCGCGCCGATCGTCCAGACGGGCCGGTTCGAAACGATTTCCCGCCACCTGGCGAATCATAGCGGCGGGACGCAGTAGGGGCACCGGGCCAGGGGGCCGCGGACGGTGATATGGGACTGATTCTTTCCTGGCTCATCCTCTCGCTGGCCGTCTGGATCACCGACGCGGTGCTGCCGGGCTTCCACGTCAGGAGCTTCACCAGCGCAATCCTCGTCGCCGCCGTCTTCGGCGTGCTCAACTTCCTGCTGGGGTGGCTGCTGTTCGCCGTGTTCACGGTGGTGACGCTCGGCCTGGCGTGGCTGCTGGCATTCATCACGCGCTGGATCATCAACGCGATTCTGCTGATGCTCACCGACCGCCTGACCGACCACCTGACCATCGACAGCTTCGGCTGGGCGCTCGGTGGTGCGCTCATGATGTCGGCGCTCGGGACCCTGGGCGAATGGCTCATCACGGGCGGCTAGCGACGCCGGCCGCCGCAGGCGCGCCGCTAGCCTTCGCCGCGTTCGCGGGCGATGAGCGCGCGCTTGCGCTCGACGCCCCAGCGGTAGCCGCCCAACGTGCCGTCGCCGCGGATGACCCGGTGACATGGGATGACCAGGCCGACCCGATTGGCGGCGATAGCGCGCCCGACCGCCCGCACGGCCTTGGGCCGATCGAGCGCGCGGGCGACGTCGCTGTAGCTGCGCAGCTCGCCCTGGGGGATGCGGCACAGGTAGTCCCAGACCTGCCGCTGGAATGCGGTGGCCCGCACGTCCGTCGGCAAGTCGAGCGTGGCCGGTGCGCCCTGCAGGTAGTCCGACAGCGCGGCGATCCAGTCGCTGAACGGAGGGCGGGCCCGGTCGGCCGGTGTCCGCGTCAGCGCCGCCCGGGGGTACTCGGCGCGCAGTGTCTCCGCCAAGGTCGCCTCTGTCTCGCCGAATTGGACGAAACACAGGCCACGGTCCGTGGCGGCCACCATCAGCAGCCCGAGCGGCGTATCGAAGGCCGCGTAGGAGATCTCCGTCCCGGCACCGCCGTCGCGATACTGCCGCGGCGTCATCCCCATGCGCTGCGACGCCGGTTCGTAGACGCGGCTGGTCGAACCGAAGCCGGCGTCGAAAATGGCCGCGGTGGTGGAGGGCGCATCGCGCAGGCGGCGCTTGAGCATCCGCTGGCGGCACGCCTCGGCGTACGCACGGGGGGTGACGCCGATGGCCGCACGGAATGCCCGCCGCAGGCGGGCCGGGCTGACGCCGGCGCGGCGCGCCAGGTGCGCGCCCGTCAGGGGCTGGTCACAATGCGCCTCGATGTAGCGGCACAGCTCGGCGATCCAGGGTGCGGCGGCGGACCGAGCGGCCGCATCGGGCCGGCAACGCTTGCAGGCGCGCAGCCCCGCCGCTTCGGCCTCCGCCGGACCGGCGAAGAAACGCACGTTTTCACGCCGCGGCTTGCGCGCGGGACAGGACGGGCGGCAGTACACGCCGGTGGTCACGACACCGTAGACGAAGCCCCCGTCACGCCTGGCATCGCGCGCGATCACGGCTTGCCACTGCATCGGTTCGTTCATTTCTCGCATCCGCTGTCAGCGATCGGGGCAGCATGAACTGGTCGAACGGCCCCGGCTATCCGTTTTGAGCATGCGCATGCGCCGTCACGCCAAAACGGCCCCGGCCCGCATTTACGGGTGCTTCCTAGGATACGGAGCCTAGCTGCGCTTGCGGGCGAATCGGGAGGTAACCCGCTACTAGGGCCTGTTAACCCTCCGGGGCGGGGCCTATGTGGCGCAATGCGGCGTTGCGCCGCACTCACGTAGCGCCACTACGCTCGCTCGGCGCGCCTTGCCTTGCGCCACACAGGCTCCTGCCGCGGCGATCGCGGGAAGGGTTAACAGGCCCTAGGACGGGCGAGCGGCATCGGGCACTTTCTTGCGCTTGGTGGGCAGAACTTCCCACACGTGCATCGAAGCAGACAACGGCCCGGCCTTCGCCGGGGCGTCTCGACACACGGAGGTGGTATGAAAAAGTGGATTCCCTTGGCGGCGACGCTTCCCGTGCTGGCAGGATGCCAGACCATGGGAATGAGCGGCTTCCCTGGAATGGCGTCGGATGCGTTCGGCGATTATGACGGGGACGGCGATGGCGTGATCAGCCGTTCGGAGGCGCAGGATTCGCGCGTGCTGTCCGACAACTTCGGCACGATCGATACCAACAACAGTGGTGGTATCGATACGCAGGAGTACGGCGCGGCGAGCGCCTACATCGCCAACGTCGATTTCAGCGCGGTCGACATCAACGACGACGGCGTCATCAGTGAGCGCGAAGCCGAGGCCATGCCCGATTCGCTCAAGACGGCGTTCGGCACGGTCGATGCCGATGGTGACGGGAACGTGAGCCCGACCGAGTTTCGCGCGGCCTCAGTCGACCTGCTGCAGGGCATCGACTTCAGCAGCGTCGATCGCGATGGCGATTCCGTGATCGACCCCGGCGAGGCCGAGCGTGTGCCGGCGCTGTCGGAGATCTTCGACCGCGTGGACACGGACGCGGACGGCCTCGTCAGCCGCCAGGAGTTCGAGGCGGCGCGTCGCTAACCGGCCCGGCCTGTCAATGGGGCTCCCATGGGCACGTTGCGCATACAACGTGCCGATGGGGCCGCTCGCCCTGATCCGCCTCTTGCTCGCACAGCCGCCACGACCCCACGGACTAGACTTCCGCCCACATCCGGGGGTAGACGACCATGGAGCCGACGGGCAGTCCTGTAGGACTGGTCGTCAGCCGTCGTGTCGGTCACCAGTTCCCCGCCGTCGTAGCTGTTCTCGTCCGAAAGAAAAAGCGTGAAGGACACGTCCGTGCGCAGCCACCCGTCCCGCCGCTCGTGCGCTCTACGAGGCGGGCGAGTCCGAAGCCGGCAGCGCGCATCTGGCGCATCCGGCTGCCGAGCACCTGCCGATCGTGCGCCCTGCGCTACAGGAGCGCGGCCTCGGTGACGTTGCCGGACAGGTCACCACGCTCGCGAACGCGGCGTCGAGCCAGCCCGGCTGGTCCGAAGTCGCGGGCACGTACGAGAGCACCCGCGAGGCCATCATGCGGGCCATGGGCAACGTGTCCGCAGCCGGGCGACAGAGCGCCGGGTTCCAGGCCAAGGTGCTTACCGCGATCGTGCACCAGGCGCGCCACGAATACGAAGAGGCCGTGGAGGACGGGCGCATCGCGAAGCCGCACGAGTACCGCGATTCCTGGAGCTTCATGCAAGTCGGGCGGCAATTGCTCGAGGAGCACGCGAGCGCGTTCCAGCAGGCCGATGCGGAGGGCTATGAGCAGTTGGTCGAGCGCTACGAGGCGATCATGGCCGCGTGGCCCTCGGTCGATTTGCCGGACGAGCCGGTCTCGGTATCGCAGCTCTACGGGCGGGTTTCCGCGTTCGAGTTCGTGGCCAGCCGCTTCTGAATCCGGGGCGGTGCGGTCCGGCGGCAGGCTGCGAGCACTCGTGCTCGCGGCCTGCCATGCCTACCGGGCCACGATCCGAGCATCCAGCTTCCCGAACGAATCGCGCTTCCGGGCCGGCCTACGCGCCCACGCCGGGCGGCGGCTGATACGCTCCGCGTTCGTCGCCTTCGACGACCGGCTTGATGAAGATCTCGACGCGCCGGTTGCGTTCGCGCCCCGCCGCCGTGTCGTTACTTGCCGCCGCCTGACGTTCGCCCATGCCGTAGTAGACCAGGCGGTCTCCGTTCACGCTGTTTCCCGATAGGTGCTCGCCGACGGAGCGGGCGCGGCGCTCGGACAGCCCCAGATTGTAGGTGTCCGATCCCACGGAATCGGTGTGGCCGACGATGTGGATGACCGTCTTGTCGTACTCTGCGAGCACGTCGGCGATCTTGTCGTAGGTCCCCCGAGACGCCGGCTGGATCTCCGCGCTGTCGAACGCGAATGTGGCGTCACTGGCGATGCCGACGCGCAGCGTGTCGTCGCCCACCTCGGTAATCGCCAGCGACTCCTGGCGCTGCTCGTCGGCGAGGCGGTCGTCCAGCTCGCGCTGCTGGCGGTCCATGTAGCTGCCGACCGCCGCCCCGCCCAGGGCGCCGAGTCCGGCCCCCATGATGCGGTCACTGCGGCCGTCGCCCTGGTTGCCGATGACCGTGCCGACGACAGCGCCGATCATCGCGCCGGTCTTGGCGCGGCGATTGGGATCGTCGGCGGCGCAGCCGGCCAGCAGGCCGGCGACGACGATCGAAGTCAAATAGCGTGCCGCTCGTACCATGTCGGGAATCTCTCCTGAGGGACTGCGAGAGAAAGCGGCTGCCGCGCCGAGCATCGCCCGAAGCGGCCGCGCACCATCTCGCACGAGGTTCGGTTTCTCGCCGGTTCTCGCCATCGCTATGGCGTGTGGGTCCGCTTTGCAAGTCCGCGTCGAAAAAAGTGCAAATCAACCGGCCGGCCAGTACTCGCGTGCGCGGTGGCGTGGCGCCATTATGCCGCAAGGGGCCGCGGCGGGGCGTGAATCAATCGGTAATGCGCGTGCGGCGCGGGTGCGACCGGCGATTCAACTCGCCGGCACCAGAATGGCGATCTCCGTGAGCACGCAGAGCACCACGGCGCCGACGAAAAGGCTCCACTGGGTGGTGCGCGGCTTCGCGTTCACGTCCAGGTGGTAGAACACGAAGATGGCCACGAAGAAGGCCACCACCTGGGTCCAGCCGACATGGAACCAGAACACGTAGCCGATCGCCAGCAGCCCGGAGATGCCGTACGGGACGGTCACGGCGAGCACGGCCAGCGGGTATTCGGCGTAGGTACGCGCGACCTCGCCGGAATCCTGCATGCGTGCGCCGACGATGCCGGACATCGCCACCGCGACGGCCAGCAGATATCCCATGATGTCCGGGCTAAGCACGGTGATTCCTCTCCTCTTCGGGCAAGCGCGCTGAAAAACCGCAGCGTCGGGCGCGTACGGCGAGCCGGGCCCGCCGCCGGAGCGCGCGCCAGGATGCCCGAATCGCCCCCCGTGTGCCACCCGCGGACCGGACGCCCGCGCGGCGCTCCCGGCCGCGTGCGCTGCCGTGAACGGTCGCGTGCGCGGGACGGCCGGCGGCAGTGGAGCGTGGCTCAGGCGGCCCGGCCGGGCTCGCCCGCGAGCGCATAGCGGCGCCACGCGAGCCGCAACATCGCTGCCGCCAGCGCGGCCTCGAGCACCGGCGGCAGCAGCAGCGTGGCGAGCGATCCGGTGTAGTGCGGCAGGAACAGACTGGATGTGCCGAAAATCCCGGGCAGCAGCGCGTACACGACCGCGAGATAGACGAGCACCAGGCCGTTCGCGGGTTTGCGGACGGCGCGAAAGTTGAGCGCCAGGATCACGGTCGCGTCGCGCAGCAGGAACAGCCAGGCCGCAATGACGAGCGCGCCGGCCGCGTTGGCCCCGAACAGGAGCACCCACAGCGCTGCTGCCAGCGTGGTCAGACCAAAGGCGATTGCCCAGCGCGGTAGTAAGTGCCAGGGCCGCGGCCCGCCCGGATGGAGCAACCGGCGGTAGGCCACCGGGTCGTGGCGTTCCTGGAACAGCATCAGCAGAGTGAGCAGCCCCCCGACGAGCGTGGCGGCCAACAGGCGGCCGGCGGCGACGCCCCGGGCCGGGCCCCAGCCGTCGCCGAGCCATGGTGCGTCCGGGCGGTGGACGAAGCCGGCGACAAACGCGGCCAGGAACAATGCGAAGGCCGCGAAGGCCCAGGGCGGATTGCGATGGCCGAGCTCGGCGCGGAAAAGATGCAACGCGCCGATCCAGGCCCACCCGGCAAAGGCGAATACGGCGAGCAACCAGAAGGGATCGCCCGGCCAGGAAGCGCCGAACCAGGCGACTTCGCCCGGTGCGCGCAGGGTCGCGCCCGGGTCCACGGCCTGACTCAGCAGCAATACCGCGGCGAAGCCGAACAGGGCGGCTGCGCTGCGCCGGCGGGTGATGCTGCTGGTGCCGTACTTGGCGAGTGCCAGGGCGGTGAACACGACGGCGCTGGCGTGCACGAGCAGCGCGAGGCCCACCAGGATCGCGGCGCCGTAACCGATGCGCTCGAGGCCGCTGCCGAACCCGGCGGCGACGAATACGGCTAGGCAGATCAGCCCGCCGTACCAGGCGTAGATCGGGCTTCCGAGGAGCTTGCCGGCCGTCATCTCGAGTGGCGTGATCGAGGACATGCGCTGCCAGTCCCAGGTGCCGTTGGCGACCTCCTGGGCAAGACCCGACACCGCCAGGTGGGCACCCCAGAGGACGGCGATCAGGAAGAACAGCACACCCGCCGCAGGCACGAGGACCACGGACTGGCCGAGGGCCACGGTATGGGTGCTGTAGAACGCGAGGGAGAGCACGGCCGGCATGAGCGCCAGGCGGGCCGGCGTGAGTTCCAGCCATGCGTTGCGCCGCAGTTCGGGCGACATCAGGCGCTCCATGGCTGCTGCATCCCGGCGTCGGCGAGGTATTGCTCCTGCAGGTTCTGACGCTGCTCGGCGAACTCGAGCACCGGGAAGCCCGCCCCCATCAAGTCGCGCAACAGCGCCTGCCGCGCGTCATGGTCCGCCGCGAAGCGGAAAGTGATCTCATCGTCGGTCGCCCGCGCGTCGGATACGGCCGGGCGATCCTGCAGCCACGCGAGCAGGGCTGGCAGATCGGCGGCCGCGCGCACGCGCAGCACGACCGCCGCATCGGCGGGCTCGGATGCCAGCGCGCGGTGGGTCTGGATACGGCCCTCGCGCAGGACCAGCATGTGGGTCGAGTACTCCTCGAGTTCGGCCAATATGTGCGAGGACACGACGATGGTCATGCCGAGGCCGCGTAGCTGGCGGAACAGATCGGCCAGCGTACTGCGGGCCTCCGGGTCCAGCCCGGAGGCGGGCTCGTCGAGGAGCAGCACGCGCGGCTGATGAATCATCGCCTTGCCGATCGCGACCCGCTGGCGCAGGCCACGCGAGAGTTCGCCGGCACGCTGCTCGAGGCGGTCGTCCAGCCCTAGCGCGGCGGCAACCTCCGCGACCCGGGCGGGGATCTGCGTTGCCGGGAGGTGGTGCGCCAGCGCCATGTAGGTGAGCGATTGGCGTACGGTGAGCGTGTCGTAGAGGCCGAAGGAATCGGATAGATAGCCGATCTGGCGGTGGCATTGCCGCGGTTCCGCTACGGTGTCATGGCCGGCTACGGAGATAGAGCCGGAGAAGGGCGCATCCAGCGCCGCCAGACAGCGCAGCAGCGTCGTCTTGCCGGCGCCGTTCGGCCCGACCAGCGCGGTCACGGTGTTCGGCTCGATCTCGAAGCCGAGCTCGTGCAGCACGCGCATGCTGGGGTACTCGTACGCCAGGTCGCGGACGGTAATCATTGGCTGGCTCGCCCCGCTGGTAAGGCACGGCGCGCCGGGCTTGCCGGCGCGGGCACGAGCATGCCGTAAATGGCCCGCGCGTGCCATCGGGCCGCTTGCTCGGGCGACGGGGCCGCAGCGAGGCGGGTGGCGGGGGCGTCAGAGCGGCGGGCCCGGGGGGGGGGGGGGGCGCGCGGGGGGGGGAGGGGGGGGGGGGGGGGGGGGCCCGGCCGGG
>CAZVBX010000006.1:14015-62921 GCA_964625925.1 uncultured Ectothiorhodospiraceae bacterium
GATCGGCGCCGCCGCCCGGCTGAAGGACGCCCCGGCCCCGCGGATCGGCCAGGCGGCCAGGGGCGGGTGCCCCCGGCCGCGTGAAGGAAGTGGCCGGTTCCGGAGCGTCCGGCTCAGTCGGACGCTCCGGCAGCACCCGGGTGTGCCGAAATACCGGGCGTGTCTCGCCGGCTATGAAGGAACCCGGGAACCGCATTCCCCGGTTGCGCGATCGACCAGGGCCGCGACGGCCTGGGTCAGGGATTCCTCAGTGCGCCATCTCCGGGTTCACCTCGCGTTCCGCGATGGCGTTGAGCTTGCTGTCGGCGCTCTTCTCCTCGGCGAGCGTGGCGTCGAGCTGCTCCGCAGCGTCGCGCCGCTCGAGGCGATCGGCCAGTGTCCGGGCCGTCCCGTAGGCCGCGATCTCGTAGTGCTCGACCCGCTGAGCCGCGGCGATCAGCGCGGCATCGTGCGCATTCTCGTCGCCCCCGCTCTGAATCATATCCTCGCCTTCGCGGATGAGCCCCTTCATCGCCTCGCAGCTTTCGCGCTGGGGGCGCTTGCCGATCGACTCGAATACCTTGTCGAGCCGCGCGATCTGGTTCTCCGTCTCCTTGAGATGCTCGTCGAAGGCATTCTTGAGATCCGAGTTGTGAGCCGAATCGCGCATCTTCGGAAGTGCACTCGTCAGTCGCTTCTCGGCGTCGTAAATGTCCTCGAGCTGATGAACGAAGAAGTCTTCGAGCGAGTTGAACTGCTGCGTGGATTCTGCCATTACCTATCTCCCTGGAGCGCCGGCATCGGCCGACGTCCTTGTCTTTGTGGACATCGGTGGATCACCGTCATATAAGCTCGACGGCTTTGGCTAGAGACAACCGGACCCGGAAACGGTTCCCCGAGACGGCCCGGCGATCCGGCCGTACGCCTTGGGAGGGCGCCCCATTTTCCGCGTCGCGGCCAAGGTCTAAGCTACCGGCACGAGCGGAGTGATCGAAGATGAGCGAAGTCGCCGAACACGAGACGCGCGCACAGTCCGCGCGCAATCTCATTTTGGCGGTCTATATCCTGCAGGCGGCCGGACTCGCGGCCGGGATCACTGCCGTCGCCGGTGTGATCATCAATTACCTCAAGCGCGACGAGGCCCGCGGTACGGTCTACGAGTCGCATTTCACCTGGCAAATCCGCACATTCTGGTGGGCGCTGCTGTGGCTGGCCGTCGGCAGCATCTTGGCGGAGGTGCTCATCGGCTTCGTAGTTCTCGCCGTCGCAGGCTTGTGGTACCTCTACCGAATCGCCCGGGGGTTGATCGCCTGGAGCCGTAGTCGCGCGATGGAGGCGTGAGCGGAACCTCTTGTGCCGGGCCCTCCGCTCGCTAGGGCCTGTTACCCTTCCCGCGGCCGCCGCGGCGATCGCGGGAAGGGTTAACAGGCCCTAGCATAACGCTCTTTTGCGCCCCCCAGAGCCCCCTCGCAATTGCCCGTAAGTGGACCGCTGGAGATACCCACAGCGCGCATCATGACGCCACTTCAGGCCGGTTCTGGGATCCCGGCGACACGCCGTCGATATGGAAAAATTATTGAATACGCCGTTCAGCGGCGTTATGATTATCCCTGGTGCAGGGGACGCTTGCGTCCGTGAGACCAAATCCCATCGATCACCTTTTCAGCAAGCGCGCCCCCGGCGGATGTTCCCGCCGCGAAACGGCGGCAACCTCTCCGCAGTAATCGATCTGTAACGTGCGTGCGCCGCGTGCTGCGGCGTCGCCGACCGACAGCCGTAAGCGGCTTCGAGCGGCCGGAACTTCGGTCCCGCTCGTGGGAGGTCAACATGGATGGCGCCGATCGACTCGATCCGGCCCGATGTTCGATCCCACTTCCAGGATGCCTGAGGAGGGCTCAGGAGCACCGCCCATCGGGCCAGCCATATTCATTGACTCGAGACCGAGATCAGCGTCGAGTCACCGTCAGCATCCACCCATGCCGGCGCCGCCGCGAGCGCCAGTTTCCTCCCAGCCGGCGGCCGATTGAGCGCCAGGCACCCTATTACGCCAGACATCAACAAGCGAGGAAGACACAGTATGACAGCGAAAGAACAGTCTTTTGGTTCCGACCCCGTATCCGTTCGGAATACGGACCACTACACCGAGGAATACAACGAAGGTTTCGTCGACAAGTGGGACGATCTGATCGATTGGGACGGTCGGGCCCAGAGCGAAGGCGCGTTCTTCATGGAAAAGCTGCGCGAGCGTGGCGCCAAGAAGATCCTCGACGTGGCGACGGGCACGGGCTTTCACTCCTGCCGCCTGCTCGAGGCCGGATTCGAGGTGGTGAGCGCCGACGGCTCCGCCGAGATGTTGCACAAGGCGTATGAGAATGGACGGCACCGCGAGCACGTGCTGCGGATCGTTCAGGCCGACTGGCGCTGGCTGAACCGCGACGTCCATGGCGAATACGACGCGATCGTGTGCTTGGGTAACTCGTTCACCCACCTGTTCGAGGAGAAGGACCGGCGCAAGACGCTGGCGGAGTTCTACGCCATGCTCAAGCACGACGGCGTCCTGATCCTCGACCAGCGCAACTACGATTCGATTCTCGATAAGGGGTACGACTCCAAGCACCAGTATTATTACTGCGGTGAAGGCGTTTCGGTGGCCCCGGAGCATGTCGACGAGGGCCTCGCACGGTTCCGCTATCAGTTCTCCGACGACGGGAGCGTGTATTACCTGAACATGTTCCCGCTACGGAAGACCTACACCCGCCGGCTGATGCACGAGGTCGGCTTCCAGCGCATCGAGACATTCGGCGACTTCAAGCAGACGTACAAAGAGGACGATCCGGATTTCTTCATTCATGTCGCCGAGAAGGCGTATCGCGAAGGTGAAGAGCTCGAGGAGTAACCGGTGACGATGGGCCCGTCCGGCGCGGCGTCCGAGCATGCGCGGGGCGGGTTCTCATCCCCACGGCGTGACTAGGAGCCTATCCGAGAAACCCGGCGTCTACTGCACGCGTCCCACAGCGGCATCTCGAGGCGATCGCTCAACTCACATGGGATCCCATGTTCCGTTTCACGATCGCTAGCTCGCTGTCCCGCACGGTCGCGATGGCGCAGCTCTCTCGGACAGGCCCCTAGCGCTCCGGGAATGGCGAAGGACAGGAGGTAAGTGATGACAGCTCAATACGACACTGCCGTGCAGACGGCACGCGAGTACTACAACAGCGAGGATGCGGACAACTTCTACTTCCACGTGTGGGGTGGCGAGGACATTCATGTCGGTCTGTACCAGTCCGACGATGAGCCCATCGCCGACGCGAGTCAGCGCACTTGCGCGCATATCGTCGCGAAGCTGAAGAACGTCGATCAGAATAGCCGCGTGCTGGATGTGGGCGCAGGCTACGGCGGCTCCATGCGTTATCTCGCTGGCGAATTCGGCTGCCACTGCGTGGCGCTGAATCTATCGGAGGCCGAGAACGAGCGCGATCGCGAGAAGAACAAGGAGCAGGGCTTCGATCGCCTGATCGACGTGGTCGATGGTGACTTCACCCGCCTGCCGTACGACGATGAAACCTTCGACCTCGTCTGGTCGCAGGACGCGTTCCTGCATAGCGGCGATCGCGCGAAGGTTTTCGCGGAAGCCGTGCGCGTGCTCAAGCCGGGTGGTGAGATGATCTTTACCGATCCGATGCAGTCAGACGATGCCGATCCGAGCAACCTGCAGCCGATCTACGATCGCCTGCACCTGTCGTCGCTCGGGTCGCCGGGTTTCTATCGCGAGCAGGCCAAGAAGCACGGTCTTCAGGAACTCGAATTCGAGAACCTGAGCCACCAGTTGACGAACCATTACGGTCGCGTGCGTCAGGAACTCATCAATCGCGAAGACACGCTCCGAAAGGAGGGCATCGTCAGCGACGATTACATCGAGCGCATGAAGGAAGGTCTGGGGCACTGGGTGAACGGCGGCAAGGCCGGCCGACTCGCCTGGGGCATCTTCCACTTCCGCAAGTAAGCCTCGGCGTAGCCCCCCAGCGAAAAACCCGCGGTCTTCGGGCCGCGGGTTTTTTGTCTCCGGGGCCGTGCCACGCGGACCGGATCGCGGTCCCTTGTCGCGCCAGGCACTGGGCTGCGTATGAGCTGTCAACGAGTCAGGAACGGATTCGAGCCTCCGCCGGGGAGCCCGGCAACCCCGCCGTTGCGCCACACGCTCGCTACGACGTACGTTTCCCGGACAACCTCCTACGCAGTGGCACGCTCGCTATCCTTGAGCGAGGCCATGTCGATCACGAAGCGGTATTTAACGTCCCCGCGTTGCACCCGGTCGTAGGCGTCGTTGAGGTTGCGGATATCGAGCATCTCGACATCACAGGAGATTCCGTGCTGCGCGCAGAAATCGAGCACCTCCTGGGTCTCGGGCATGCCACCGATCAGCGAACCCGCCAGGACCTTGCGCTCGACCACCAGATTGCCCGCCGCGAGCGGCGGCTCGACGGGCTCGAGTAGCCCGACCAGGATATGGATGCCGTCGTACGTCAGGGTGGCCAGATACGGATTCAGATCGTGCTGGACCGGCACGGTATCGAGGACGTAGTCGAGCGAGCCTTGAGCCGCCTCCATCTGGGAATCATCGGTCGACACCACCACGTGATGGGCGCCTTGCCTTCGGGCCTCCTCGGCCTTCGACTCGGAGCGCGTGAAGACGGTGACATCGGCCCCCAGCGCGCGGGCGAATTTGATGCCCATATGGCCCAGCCCGCCCATGCCGACGACACCGACGCGGTGGCTGGGCTTGACGCCATAGTGGCGCAGCGGCGAGTAGGTGGTGATGCCCGCGCAGAGCAACGGCGCCGCGGCTGCCGGATCGAGCGCGTCCGGCACGCGCACCACGAAGCGTTCGCTGACGACGATCGATTCGGAATAGCCGCCGAAGGTGATACTGCCGTCGTGCCGGTCGCGGCCGTTATAGGTCACGACCATGCCTCCGCGGCAATATTGCTCCAGACCCTGCTCGCAGGCCTGGCATTCACGGCAGGAGTCGACCATGCAGCCGACGCCGACGAGGTCGCCGACGCCGAAGCCGGTGACCTCGCCGCCGACACCGGTTACGCGTCCGATGATCTCGTGGCCGGGGACAATGGGGTATTGCGTCATGCCCCAATCGTTGTGCACGAAGTGGACATCGGTGTGGCAGATGCCGCAATACAGGATCTCGATAGCGACATCGTCCGGCCGCGGCGAGCGCCGCTCGATCGATAGCGGCGCCAGCCCCGATGAGGGCGATTCGGCACCATACGCGCGTGCTTGAGTCATGGCGGGACCTCGAGAAAGACGTGCAGCGACAACTGGGTGGGTGGTGCTACCCACCGGCTTGCCGAGGCTAGCGCGTATCTGCCGGTCGATGAAACCGTCGCGGTTGGCGTGCGGCTGAGACGCTGGGATCGGCCCTACTGGGAAGGCATCCAGCAGCCGGAGCAAGCCGCGCCTGCATGATTCCCATGCGGGCCGGACCAGCGACAGGCGCCGCTGGCGCGACGAAGGGGCTGCCGCGGTCTGATAAAATGCGCTGGCGCGTGGATGCCCGGATTGCAGCGTCCGCGCAATCTGCGCCGCACGGCGCCGTCACCAAGAACGTTTACCCGAGGGAACACGCATGGACCTGTCGCACATCCAGCCGGGGCTCAAGGCAGAAGAAGAGATCGTCGTCGGTGAAGAGCATACGGCGCCGCACGTCGGTAGCGGCGAGGTGCCCGTGCTCGCGACCCCCGTGCTGATCAACATGTTCGAAGCGGCCTCGCTGGCGGCCGTCGAGGACCTGCTGCCCGAGGGCTACCAGACGGTTGGCACTCGCCTGGATGTGCGCCATTTCGCTGCCACCCCCGTCGGTATGGGTGTGCACGCCGAGTCGGAGCTGATTTCCGTGGATGGGCGCACGCTGCGTTTCCGCCTCGAGGCACGGGACGATCGCGAGCCGATCGGCGACGGTACCCACGAGCGCATCATCATCAAGCTCGGGCGCTTCGACCAACGCATGGCGGACAAGCTCGCGGGGAGATAGCCGCATCTTAGCAGGCTGTTGAAAAACAGCCTGCTCGCGGGACAGGGATGTCCCGCCGCGAATCGGGCACTGTAAGTGCCTGATTCGCGTAGCCGGGTCCGGACATGCGCCGGACCCGGCGCGTTGAGAATGGGCAGGATTGCCCATTCTCAACACCCTGTTAGGGGCGCGCCGCGCGTCCGCCGGCGGGACCCGTCGTCCGGGCGTGCACTACGCGTCGAAGAGCGGGTGTTTTGCAAGTACGACGGCAAACCGAGACACTAGCCTCTCTCTCGTACATTCCTCGGAATCGTGTCGGCGCGGGATTGCGGCGCCTGCCCGGGCGTGCCGATGAGCCATAGCGTGCCGGTCGCAAGCGGCGCAATCGGCCATCCGGCGCGAGACACCGGCGATGTCCAAGGGAGATCGGCATTTGTTCGAACGGCTGAATAGTGCGATATGGCGTTCCGTACTGCTCGTAGCCGGCGTATACCTGCTCTTCGGTCTCTTCTGGATTCTGTTATCGGACTGGGCAGTCGAGCTCATCGCCCCTAGCCGGGCGGATCTCAGCGCATGGCAGACCTACAAGGGGCTTGCGTTCGTTGCGTTGAGCACGGGGCTGATCGCGCTATTGCTGGCGCGCGAGGCGCTTCGGCATCGGGCCCTGGATCATTATTGGCGCGACATGATCGATCTGGCCGATGAGGGTTTCTGGCTGATCGATTCGGGCCACCGGACGCAGGCGGTCAATCGGCGCATGGCGGCGTCGCTCGGGTATGCGCCGGAGCGCTTTGCCGACCACACGCCGCTCGATTTCGTCGTCGAGGAGGACCGCGGCGTGCTCGAGCAGCATCTGGGAGCGGCGCCGGGCGAAGGGCTGGTTTATTCCGGGATCGGCCCGCGGCGCTATGAGGTGCGGCTGCGTCATCGGGATGGACGGGCGGTGCCGTTCCTGGTGCATGCGACCGCGCTACGCGATCACAGCGGTGCACTCACGGGCTCCTATGCCTTCATGACGGATCTGACCGAGATCCGCGAGCAGGCGCGAGCGCTGCATCTCACGCGCCACGCCATCGATCACTGCTTCGACGAGATCTACCGATTGTCACGCGACGGCCGCCTGCTCGACGTCAACGGGGCGGCCTGCACTAACCTGGGCTACGGGCGCGAGGAGCTGCTCGGGCGCAACATCGCCGACATCGATGTGGCCACATCGTCGTACGGCTGGGCGGCCTACTGGGGAGAGCTGGAGCGGCGCGGCGCCCTCACCATGGAGACGCGCCACCGTCGGCGCGACGGCAACAGCTATCCGGTCGAGGTCGCCGTGAGCCACATGGTCTATGAGGGCGAGGCGTTCGCCTACGCCGTGGCGCGTGACCTGCGGGAACGCAAGGTGGCGGAGGTGTCGGCGCGGCGTGCCAACGAGGCGCTGCGGGCGCTGTCGCGCTCGAACGCCGCGCTCAGCCAGGCAACCGATCACCGCGATCTATTCGAGCGGGTCTGCCAGGCGATCACGTGCAGCTGCGGATATCCGCTCGTCTGGGTTGGCCTGGCGCAGGAGGACCCCGGCTGCGAGGTCGAAGTGGCGGCGTCCTCCGGCGAAGCGCGCGCGTATCTAGACGGCCTGCGCATCACCTACGCCGATCCAGTCCACGGACAAGAGCCCACCGGCTGCGCCATACGGTCGGGGACGATGCAGGTGATTCGGGACGTCGAGACCGCGCCGGCGCACGCATCATGGCGCAAGACTGCGCAGCGACACCGCATCTGCGCCTGCGCGTCCCTGCCGATTCGCGTCAACCAGCGCGTGGTCGGCGCACTCAGCGTGTATTCCGCCGATCCGGCGGCGTTCGACATGCAGGAGCTGCCGTTGCTCGAGGAACTCTCCGTCGATTTGGGCTTCGGCATTCACACGCTCGACGTGCGGGCCGAGCGGGACCGTCAGTTGGCCCGCCTGCGTCTGGCCGGGACGGTGTTCGACCATAGCGCCGAGGGGATCATGGTCACCGACGCCGGTCGGCGCATCGAGATGGTCAACCGGGCTTTCACGGAGATTACCGGCTTCGAAGCGGAGGAGGCCATCGGCAGCCAGCCGCAGATGCTGCAACCGGAACGGCGGGATCGCGCCCTGATCGAGCAGGTCTGGACCCAATTCGAATCCAAGGGCTTTTGGCAGGGCGAGATCCGCAACCGGCGCCGCAATGGCGAGGTCTACCCCGAGTGGCTCACGCTCAACGTGGTCCGCGACGACTCGGGCGCGATCAGTAATTATGTCGGCATCTTCGCGGATCTCACCCAGGCCCATCGGACCCAGGAAGAGCTGGCCTTCCGGACCTACCGGGATCCGCTTACGAGCCTGCCGAACCGGATCTCGTTCCGCGAGCGCCTGAAGGAGGCGCTCGAGAGTGCCGCTCCCTGTCTGGCCGTCGTCCTGGTCGATCTGCAGGGGTTCCGGGCGCTCAACGATAGCTTTGGTGCCGAGGGCGGGGACGCGGTGCTGCGCGAGGCCGGCGCGCGTTTGCGGTCGGCGCTGCGCCAGCAGGACGTCGTTGCGCGTCCGGGCGGCGACGAATTCTGGCTCATCGTCGGGGACGAGCCGCGCCATCGGGCGATCGACGGCTGGATCCGGCGGCTGCGTGAGGCGATCTCCGCGCCGCTGACGGTCGCCGGCGAGACCATCCGGCTGGAGGCGAGCATCGGCATCGCGCTGGTGCCCGAGGATGGCAGCTCGGTCGACGAGTTGCTCACCAACGCCGCGACCGCGCTGCATCGAGCGCAGGAGCAGGGGCGCGGCCACATGGATTACTTCCAGCCAGCGATGCACGCCGCCGTGCAGCAGCGGGTGCGGATCGAAGAGGCACTGAAGACGGCGACCGAGCGAAGCGAGCTGCGCGTGTGGTATCAGTCCCAGGTCGCGCTCGACGGCGGTGCCGTCCGCGGCGCCGAGGCCCTGGTGCGCTGGCAGCACCCCCAATGGGGGTTGCTCGCGCCGGCCGAGTTCATCCCGGTCGCAGAGGCCGCCGGTCTGGTGGCGCCGATCGGCGACTGGGTGCTGGAGCAGGCCCTGCGGCGTTTCGCCCGGTGGCGTGATGCGGGCCACCGGCTCGATCGCGTGAGCGTAAACGCCTCGGCAGCGCAGTTGCAGCGGCCGGAGTGGCCCGAGCTGGTCCACGACATGCTGGGCCGCACGGGCGTGCCGGCGCAGTGCCTCGAGATCGAGATCACCGAGGAAGGCGTGCTCGACAATCTCGATGCGGCATTGACGACCATGGAATGGCTCAAGGAGCTGGAAGTGCGCCTCGCCATCGACGATTTCGGCAAGGGCTATAGCTCGCTGGTGAACGTCAAACGGTTCCCGATCGACACACTCAAGATCGACAAGGCCTTCGTCGACGGGCTGCCGGCGGTGGAATACGACCGCTCCATCGCCGAGGCGATTCTCGGCGTATCGCGCGCACTCGGGCTGGAAGTTGTCGCCGAAGGCGTGGAAACCGACGAGCAGGCCCAATGGCTGCGCGAGCGGGGGGTGCAACTGGCCCAGGGCTTCTTGTTCGACCGGCCCCAACCGCCGGAGCAGTTCGAGGCGTCGATTCTGTCCGCCTAGCGGCCGCTGTGGCCCATGCGCAGTTGGCGCCGCGCGTTTCGGACAGAGACCTAGGGTACGATGGGGTCGGCGCGCAACGACTCTTCGCCCCGCCGGGCCAGTGGGCTGCCCTGAAGCCAGGCGGGGAGTCGCCGCCGGAACTCGGGGTCGCCGCAAACCTGCACTTCGCCGGCACGCTCGGCGTCCGCGAGGGTGCGTCGGCGCAGCCACACGGTTGTCAGCGCCGCCAGCGTGGAGCGCACCCACAGATCGACCTCGTGACCGGGATCCTCGAGACACAGATCGACTTCGCCCGCCTCGGACAGGAGCCACCAGTCACGCCATCCTTCCGGTGCATCGGAGAACGCGATCTGCACCACGATCCGCTGTGGGGGAAATTGCGCCGGATCCACGCCCCGCCGGATGTCCCACATCAACAGGCCGGCATCGAAATCCTGTTCCTCCAACCGGCTGCCCACCCAGCGGTGCCCCCACGTGCCCATGAACTCCACCATCGGGCGCAGCTCACGGCCGGCCTGCGTCAGTTCATAGGCCTGATTGCCGTCGGGATCGATCGTACGGCGTACCACGCCGGCCTCGGTCAATTGGCGCAACCGCCGCGACAAGAGCGTCGGCGACATCATCGGCAATCCACGGCGGAGATCGTTGAAGCGGTGGCTGCCGGCCACGAGTTCTCGCACGAGGACCATCGTCCACCGCTCGCACAGCAGCTCGGCGGCCTTGGCCAAAGGGCAGAACTGACCGTATCTCGCGCCCATGGCCCGATTCTAGGCCGCCGCCCTCGGGCGAGCCAGTACAGATCGTGTACTAGCCGGCGTCCTCAGGCCGTCGTATGTTCTACCGGACCCTGCGGGGTGGCGTCACCAACACCGGAGGAACGACCATGGTCACGTTGTACGAGCGGCTTGGTGGAGCGGACGGGATCGCGCGCATCGTGGACGACATCATCGACGCGCACATGGAGAACCCGACCATCAGGCCTCGATTCCTGCCCTATCGTGAGCGACCGGAGGACCTGAATCGGGCCAAGGGCCACTTGCGCGAATTCATCAGCATGGGAACCGGCGGCCACGAGCAGTACACCGGCCGCAGCATGACCGAGACGCACCGCGGCATGAACATCAGCGAAGCCGAATACATGGCGGCAGTCGATGACATCCTGCTGGTGCTCGACCACCATCGGATCGACGAGCAGTCCAAGAACGACGTGCTGGCGATCGCGTATTCGCTGAAAGGCGAGATCATGCATGTGTGAGCACGCCCGGCCAATCGGGCGCGATCGCGCCCGATTGGCCGGAACGCAGGTGCAGCAGCGCCCCCGGGGAGTCGTTTGCGAGATAGCACGCGCTTACGAGCTGGCCTCGTCCAGCCGCGTGACCATGTTCGAGGGCAGGCGTAGCTCGGCAGCGCTGAGGATCTCGTCGAGCTGAGGGATGCGGGTGGCGCTGGCGATGGGGGCGGTCACGCCGGAACGCGCGACCAGCCAGGCGAGCGCCACTTGCGCGGGCGAGGCCGATAGCGCCTCGCCGGCTTCGTGGAGCGCATTCAGGATGCGCTCCCCGCGCGCATCGAAGTAGCGCCGCAGGAACCGCGCGCGGTTCGTGTCCACGACGTCCTCGACTGAGCGGTATTTGCCGGTGAGAAAACCGCTGGCCAGTCCGAAATAGCAAGTCACCCCGAGTTCGTGCTCGGTAGCCACAGGAGCGAGCCGCTGCTCGAACTCGGCCCGGTCATAGAGGTTGTACTCCGGCTGGAGCACCTCGTAGCGCGGCAGCTGCTGCTCGGCGGACGATGAAAGCGCCGCCTCGATTCGGCCCGGCTCGAAATTGGAGGCGCCGAGGGCGCGCACCTTGCCGGCCTCCACGAGGCGGGAAAACGCCGTGAGGGTCTCCTCGATCGGCGTGTCCGGGTCGTCGGCGTGCGCAAAGTAGACGTCGAGGTACTCGGTGCCCAGGCGCCGCAACGAATCCTCCGCCGCCGCTTCGATATTGGCGGCGCTCAGGCCCTCGCGACCGGCCAGCTTGCCCACCTTGGTCATGATCACGACGTCGTCTCGCCGCCCGCGCCGCTTGAGCCAGTCGCCGATCACGCGCTCCGATTCGCCGCCGCTGTTGCCGGGCGCCCAGGCCGAATAGGCGTCGGCCGTATCGATGGCGTTGAACCCCCGTTCGACGAACCGCTCGAGGAGGGCGAAAGAGGTCGGCTCGTCCGTCGTCCAGCCGAATACATTGCCGCCGAACACCAGCGGCGCGATGGCAATACCGGAGCGACCGAGCGGGCGTCGTTCCATGGCCAGCCCCTGCACGTGTGAACCAGAGATTGCGCCAGTGTACGGACAACGCGCGGGGCGGTTCATTGGGGATGACCGGTAGCCGTCCCGGTCGCCGACGGCGCCGCCCGCGACGGGGTGCGATCGATTCCCCGGCTGGGGCGGACCCCGAGGGTGAAGCCGCCGCACGGCACCGTGCGGGTCTACACTCGCCGGGCGAACACCCTAGCCCAGAGGAGCTGAGCCATGACCAACTATGCCCATCCCGAGGTGCTCGTCGACGCCGCGTGGGTGGCGGAGCATCGCAACGACGCCGGCGTCCGCCTCGCCGAAGTGGACGTCGATACGAGCGCCTACGAGCAGGGCCATATCCCCGGCGCGGTCGGCTGGAGCTGGACCACGGATCTGTCCGATACGGTCCGGCGCGATATCCTTTCGCAGGAGCAATTCGGGGCCTTGATGTCGCGCTCGGGCATCGACGAGAACACCACCGTGGTTTTGTACGGCGACAACAATAACTGGTTCGCGGCATGGGCCTTCTGGCAGATGAAGGTCTACGGACACGACGACGTGCGCATCATGGACGGCGGCCGCAAGAAGTGGCTCGCCGAGGACCGCGAGACCACGACGGATATTCCGGACGTGGCGCGCACGCAATATCGCGTAAGCAATGCCGACCCCAGCCTGCGCGCGTTACTGCCGGATACGAAGGGGGCTATGGAAGCCGGCGACACCGGCTTGATCGACGTCCGCAGCCCCCAGGAGTACACCGGCGAGGTGCTCGCGCCGGAAGGTGTCCCCGAGGGCAGTCAGCGCGGCGGCCACATCCCCGGTGCCGTGAATGTGCCGTGGGGTCAGGTGGTCAACGACGACGGCACCTTCAAGTCCGCCGACGAGCTGCGCGATCTCTACGAGCGCCACGGAATCACCGCACAGCGGCCGGTGATCACCTACTGCCGCATCGGTGAGCGCTCGAGCCATACCTGGTTCGTGCTGAAATACCTGCTGGGCTTTCCGGATGTCCGCAACTACGACGGCTCCTGGACGGAATGGGGCAACCTCGTCGGCATGCCGGTTGCCCGCGGTGAGCGGCCCGCCGGCTGATCGCCACGGGCGCGGGATACTGGAGAACGCCGCGCTGTGACCCCGCCGGTCGCGTGGTGTCGCGGAGCCGTACCCACCGCGCCGGCAGTGGGCCGCCGGCGGGAACCGGACATGGCTGAACACGGCACGACCGAGCCATGCAGAGGGCTGGCGTAATCGTCCTCGACGTGAACGAGACCTTGCTCGACATGCGCGTATTGGTCCCGCGCTTCGAGCAAGCTTCGGGACGGGCCATCGTGGCCGGATGCAAGGTGTTGCCGCCTCATCGCGATCGCGCGGTTACGCCGCCCCATGCGTCATGTCTGCTGAAGCGTTACCCTCATCCATCAGCTCGAGAGGCGTGCATTCCGATGGCCAACGAGAGGACGCTCGAGGCGCAGTTCCTGGCGCCCGATACCGGCGAGCCGCAGTACCGGGTTCGTCTGTTCCCGACCCCCGAGACCGACGAGCGTCTGCAGGAATCGGCGGCGGTGATGTACAAGCTGCGGCAATCGACGGTGTCCCTGCCGGTTTCGGCGCTGGAGTTCGAGCTCGATCCGGTCAACGCCAGCCTCGACGCGGTCGAGACCATCATGCTCACGCTGATGGGAGTCGACGACCAGGGGCGGATCCAGTTCGAGCTGAACCTGTTGCAGAGCGGTGGCGCGACGCTCATGTCCGATTCGGCGTGGGTGATCCATCCACGCGCATCCCGTGTCGCATGGGAGAAGCTGACGGGCGCACCGAACCAGGATGACCCGATCGCGCTGCCCGAGCGACCGGAGACGCTGACGGCGGATCTGTGGCCGGAGGTCGACGACGCGGCATCGATCACACACCGGCTCCAGATCGACGTCAACGACTTCCTCTGGCGCCGGCTGCTGGGGACGATCCGCACGATGTGCGATCTCGTTCAGACGGAGGCGCATTTGGAACTCGCGGACAACGAGACCGCGTTCGAATCCCTGAACGGTGCCACTGCGGCGGAATACGGAGAGGGTCAACCGAGTCCGGCGGACGAATACCAGGACCGCTATCTGTGGGTCCGTCTGGCCGAGGAGAGCACGTTCGAGGTCGCGGTGAAGCTATTCAGCGAGGTCAGCGCCGACCGCGACCTCGTGTCCGCCCGCGTGCTGTAACCGCAAGCTGTGCCCGCACTGTGAGCGCAAGGATGAGCGAAGCAGCGATTGGCCACAGGCGCATATCCGGGAGCGTGTCCGGAAACCCGGCACGGCCTCCTAGCCGCCGACCATGCCGAGTCGTCGCGCCGTGAACAGGGAAGACAAGCTGCTGCTCGTGTTCGACGGCGGCCTGGCCCCCGGGTACACGGCCGTCGCCGTGGCGATGACCGAGTACGCCGAGAGCCGCGGCTACGCCGTATGGGCGGCCCGGGAGGGGTTTCGGTCCCTGACCGGTGCCGGCGTCGAGCCGTGCCGGGTCGAGCCGCTCACCAGCGAGCCGTCGCTGGCGGCCGGCGCTTCGATCGGCGAAGCGCCGGCACGCAACCTCTATGGCCACATCCGCGATGCCGGCAGCCCGTTCCGCTCGGAACGTTTCCACGGGTTTCACCGGTCCGAGGCCCAGCAGGAAGCGGCGCGGTTCATCATCGAGCAAGGTTTCGGCACCTGCGTGTTCGCCGGCGGCAACGGCACCCTGCAGGGTGCCAAGGCCATGGCGCCGTTGCTCGAGCCGCAGGTGCGCATCGGCTTCATCAACTGTTCCGTGGACAGCGACCTGCGTGGCGATCGGTCGGTGGGATTCTTCACCGCGCTCGAGGAGGGTGCGCGTGTAGCCCGGGGGCTGTTTGCGGACGCGATGACCCACCACCGCCACTACATCCTCGAGATGATGGGCAATCGCGGTGGCAAGCACGCTTTGCACTGCGGGATCGCAGCGCGCGCGCATCTGATCGTGCTGCCGCAGATGAACTTGCCGGACGAGACCATGCGCGAAATTGCGGGCCAGCTCGAACGCCGCAATCACTCGCTGACCGTGGTCGCCGAGGGCTACTGCCTCGATAGCCGGACCGGGGAACAGTCGGCTGCCGAGTATCTACGCGACCGCCTGGCCGAGCACGGCTTCGCCGACCGCCGGGATCGGCGCGTGATCGCCGAGCCCTACAGCCGCTACATCCGCGGCGTGCGGCCGCTGGCGATGGAGAATGAGGGCATTTTGCTCAAATGCGGTCTCCTGCTGGACGGTTTCGCGCGGGGCGAATCGCAGATCATGCCGTACTACCTGAGTCCGCACGAGGTCGGTCTCCGTCGCCTCGACGAGGTCGACACGGACAACACGGTCGAACCGGAGCACCTGGACCTGATCGACCGGTTCGGCTTGGCGTCGCTGCGTAGCCACGCGCACGCCCGTTGCCGCGCCTGATCCCGAGGGGAGGCTACGCGTTCCGTTGGACGGAGGACGCGGGCGGACGCTCGGGCGCGCTGTTCCTGACCATGCGGTCCCCGGTCGCCGACGCCGAGCTAACCGGCGTACCCGGCGGCTCCGCCCAGCAAGCAGCCAGCGATACGAGCGATGCGGAGGTGCGTAGCGCTGGCACATGAGCCCGCATCCCGAGCCCGGCCGGGTCGTCCCGGCCCGTCACACGTCCGTCAGCGGGCATTGACAACACCCGGTCAGGCGAGAACGACCCGCGTCGCCGTGAGCGCTAGGCTTCAGCCAGCGCCCGGTGATCCCCATCCGCGTCCGCGGCCGCGTCATCCGGCTCGCCATCACCGAGGAAGCCGCCGGACTGGCGCCGCCACAGCTCGGCGTAGAGACCGTCCTGCCGCAGCAACTCGAAATGCGTGCCCATCTCGGCGACGCGCCCCTCGTCGAGCACGATCAGCCGGTCCATCGCGGCGATCGTCGATAGCCGGTGCGCGATCGCGATGACGGTCTTGCCTTCCATCAGCGCGTCGAGCTGGTCCTGGATGGCGGATTCCACGCCGGAATCGAGCGCGGACGTCGCCTCATCCAGGATGAGGATCGGGGCATTCTTGAGCAGCACGCGGGCGATGGCGATGCGCTGGCGCTGTCCGCCGGATAGCTTGACCCCGCGTTCGCCCACGTGGGCGTCGAGCCCGCGGCGGCCCTTCGGGTCCGTCAGGTCTCCGATGAATGCCTCGGCATGGGCTCGCCGGGCGGCGGCCAGCACCTCAGCGTCGCTGGCGTCCGGCCGCGCGTAGCGGATGTTGTCGCGGATCGAGCGATGCAGCAGGGCGGTGTCCTGGGTCACCACGCCGATCTGGCGCCGCAGCGACTCCTGCGTCACCCGTGTGACGTCCTGGCCGTCGACCGCGATCCGGCCAGCCTGGGCGTCGTGGAACCGTAGCAGCAGGCTGGTGAGCGTGGATTTGCCGGCGCCGGACGGGCCAACCAGGCCCACCTTTTCGCCGGGCCGGATGGTCAGGCTCAGGTCATCGATCACCGGCCGCGCGGGATCGTAGCCGAAGCGCACGCCGCCGAGGGCGATCTCGCCGCGCTCGACGGTCAGCTCGGCCGCGTCACTGGCGTCGTTCACCGACACCGGTTGGGTGATCGTGTTGATGCCGTCCTGCACCGTGCCGATATGCTCGAACAGCCCGGCGACTTCCCACAGGATCCAGTCCGCCATCGAGCGGATGCGCAGCACCAGCGTGATGGCCACCGCGATGGCCCCGAGGCTCACCGCCGCCTGCAGCCAGCCGCGAATCGCGAGCCCGGCGATGCCGGCGAGCAGCAGGGCATTGCTGGTCTGCAGGCAAAAGGTGAGCCCGGTGACTAGCCGCATCTGCCGGTGAACCGTGGTCATGAATCCGCTCATGGCATCGCGCGCATACGCCTGTTCGCCCCAGGTATGGGCGAACAGTTTCACCGTCTGGATGTTGGTGTAACTATCCACCACCCGGCCCGTCATTTCCGCGCGGGCGTTGGCCTGCTCCATGGAGACGCGCCGCAACCGCGGCACGAAATAGACGAGGATGCCGATATAGGCGAGCAGCCACAGCAACAGCGGCGCCGTGAGCATCGGATCGGAGCGACCCACCAGCAGCAGCGCGCCGACGAAGTAGACGCTGATGTACACGAACACGTCGATGAGCTTCATCACGGTCTCGCGGATCGCGATCGCCGTCTGCATCACCTTCTGCGAGACGCGGCCGGCGAACTCGTCGTGGAAGAAGCTCATGCTCTGCTGCAAGAGCAGGCGGTGCGAAAGCCAGCGCACCAGCATGGGGAAGTTGCCGAACACCGTCTGGTGCATTAGCAGCGACTGCAACAGCACCAGTAGCGGGTAGGCCAGGACCACGAGCGCGCCCAGGGCGACGAGCGTCCAGCCATGCTCGGCGAGGAAGGCCGCACGGTCGCTGGTCGAGAGCCAGTCCACCAGCGAGCCTAGTCCGCTCAGGAAGGTGAGCTCCACCACTGCGATCAGTGCCGTCAGCAGCGAGATCAGCCCCAGCCACGGCAGCACGGGCCGCGCGTAATAGGCCATGAAGGCACCGAGCCCGCGCGGCGGTATGGTCGGCTCCTCGGCCGGGAACGGGTTCAGCAGGTTCTCGAAGAATCGAAGCATGGAGCGGATATCCTTCGTCCACGTGCGCGTTGGTCCCGCCGAGCTGCCGGAAGTTGCGGCCGCCGGAGGCGGAGCTTCATCGGCGCGGGCGCGCCTCCCGTCGGCGCCCCCGACCTGGGGGCGCCACCCGGGCTCGACCCGCAGAGCGAAGACCACGCCCAAGGCGCGGCTCGGCGGCCCTCATGCCGCCACCTGCGGGTAGTCGACGGCGATGCGCGCGTCGCGCAGGGCGCCGGCCCACCACTCGAGTCGGGCGAGCATGATCGCCAGGCTGCGCTCGGCGCGCTCGCGCTCCACCGGCCGGCCGTCCCCGTCGAATTGCTGCCAGACGTTCGGGAAACTCACGCCGTCGCGCATGCCGACGGCGTGCAGCTCGGCGAACACGGTGCGCAGATGCTCGACCGCGCGCAGGCCGCCGGAGGCACCGCCGTAGGAGACGAACGCGACCGGCTTGGCCTGCCAGGGACGGTTGTGACCGTCGATCAGTGCCTTCAGCGGGGCAGGATAGGAGTGGTTGTACTCCGGAGTGACCACGATGAAGCCGTCGGCGGCTTCGAGACGGGCCTCGACCGAGCCCGAGGCGTCGCTGGCGTAGGGGCTTTCGATCCGACCGGCCGGGTCGATGATGTCTACCGGCTCCCCCCGGCGGCGTTCGATTTCGCTGCATACCCACGCGGCGACCGCGTCGCAGAAGCGGCCCTCGCGGGTGCTGCCGTAGATCACGGCGAATCGCGTGCTGGTCATGGTGGCGGTCCTCCACGGCGATGTGTCCACGGGGCACCTTTATACGTCCTCAAGTATACTTGAGGTCAAGCGTCGGCCGAGGCATGCTCTCCACCGGACATGCCGACGGGGACGCGATCCATGACGGACAAGCAGCAGTCGATCGCCTGGGAACTCACGGTGGGGCAGGTGGCCGAGCGCAGCGGCGTGGCCGTGTCCACGCTCCACTTCTACGAAGCCAAGGGCCTGATCGCTTCGCGGCGCAACGCCAGCAACCACCGGCGCTACCCGCGCGAGGTGCTGCGGCGCGTTGCGGTCATTCGCGTGGCGCAGCGCGCGGGGATTCCGCTGGCCGAGATTCGCGCGGCCCTCGAAAGCCTGCCCAACGAGCGCACGCCGACCGCCGCGGATTGGAAGCAGCTCTCGGCCCAGTGGCAGGCCGATCTCGACGCCCGCATCGCACACCTCACGGAACTGCGCGACCAGCTCGGCGACTGCATCGGCTGTGGGTGTCTATCGGTCGAGACGTGCCCGTTGCGCAACCCCTGGGACGAGCTCGGCGGCAGCGGTCCGGGTCCCCGGCTGCTGTCGGACGCCTGAGCGGGGCGTCCGTTCAACGCTGCGGTGCCCGTCCCTCCGGCCCACGGTCGCGGCCGGGCCACGCCGAAGCGGGCGCGGTACTCGCCATCGTGCACGGCGAGGACAACCTCGGTACGTACCAGTAGACCTCGCGCAGCCATCGGCGCTGGTGCAAAACCTGCGGTGGTTACGTGCTGACCGAGCACCCCGAACTCGGCGGCTCGGGAGAGATCCTGCAGGAGTGATCAGCGGGTGGACGCAGCGAATGGGGCGGGGCGACAATCGGCCGCAAGCCCACCTGGACTGCCGCCATGCGACTTGCGGCGCCGCCCGTGCCAATGCGAGCCGCTCTGGCGGTGCCGGCCGCGCTCGCGCTGCTTCTCGCCGGTTGTGGGACCGTTCCGTCGATCGATGATCTGGCGGACGAGGGCGCCGTTACCCGCCATCCCGGTGCCGAGCGGATGACCATCGACGCGCCCTTCGATGCCGTATGGTCGGAAGTAGTCGAGGTCGTGGAGCAGCGCGGCTACGCTGAGGTCGATCTCGAGCAAAAGGAAGACCAGGAAGTCTACCGGATCACCGGCGAACGGGACGATCGGCCGCGCGACAAGCTGTACCGCGAGACGGTGACCGAGCACCGCGGCCGCGTCGTCGCGACGACCGCGGAAGGGCGGTGGATCCCGCTCGAACTGCAGGAGCAGCACGAGTGGGACATGAATGTTGTCGCTCGCCTCGACGCCGCATCCGGTGGTGACGAGCGCTACCGGCTCGAGCATGCCGGGGTCGAAATCCGTATCGGGCGCGCGGCCGGCGCCGAGCTGGACCGCGAAGAGCTGCGGGCGGTGTTCGACGCCATCCACGCGCGCTTCGACGGCGGTTCTGCCTGATCGCGGCTGCTCAGCGTCTCGCTACGAGCGTGCGGGCGCCTTACTGCACGCATCCCGTTCGGCCTCCCGCTGCTCGATCGAATGGCGAAGCTGGTCGAGGTTGTCCCGGATCACCGCTTTGCCGAGACCGTCGGCGCGCGGGTCCCGGAGGAACTCGATGAGCACGCGCTGGGCCACCACGGCCATGGTCTCCACGAGATCGTTGAAGAAGGGCAGATAGCGCAGCCGGCCCACGGTTGGATCGCGCCTCACCTTGTCGACGATGATGCCGTGGATGCCCTGGCGGTTTTCGTCCAGCGTTCGCGCCAGATTGCGCGTGAACGTGCCCTCGTCGACGATGCCCTCGATCTCCTCGAGCATCCGTAGCGTCATGGCATCGCCGATGGCGTCGGCTACCGCGCCCTTGAAGCGCCGCACCAGGCGATAGGTGAACTCTTCGCCGAAGGCGCGGTCCGCAGCGCGCCCGAAGCGGCTCAGCAGCACCGCGATGCGCACCAGGCGCAGCAGGCGAAAGCCGCGCAGGGCCGGGTGCGACACGGGGATCATGCCGAGAACTTCGTACCAGCGTCGCAGCGGGAAGCTCCGCGGCCGCTCGTCGCGCATCCAGCGTGCCACGAACTCGACCGCGAAGATGCCGCAGATCGCCGTATCGATCAGGAATATCGTACGCCGCTGCTCGGCCGGCAGATCGGCGAACATGGCGTAGCTGAGTAGGCCGACCGAAAACACGGCCAGTCCCAGCATGATCCAGTCGATCGCCCCGACGCGGCTGCGCTCCCCCGTGAATACTCGGCTCATTCGTCTGACGTCCACGGCCGCGGTCCACGCGCTCAGGATAGACGTCCTGCACCGGGTCTTCGCAGCTTGCGGCGACGTGGCCGGCGGCGCGCGTTCCCGGTCACCGACCGGCCCAATGGCCTGACCTCGGGCGGGCTGCCGCGTGACGGACGCTACCTAGCGTCCTATTTCGCACGATCCATGTCCGAACTCTCCCGGGTCTCGCGGCGCCTGGCGGCGTTGCGCGGACGCGCAGGGCTCGTCGGCACGCCATGCCCGGCACCACGACCCCTCGCCACGAACCGGCTCCTAGCCGATTCCCTTCGCCAGTTGGTCGTGAATCAGCGCGCCCAGTTGCCGGACCGGCTCCGAAGGCCGTCCCGGCGGGCGGTGGATGGCGATCTCGACCGAGGGCAGGGGCGGCAGGCCGCTGTCCGTGCCCAGCACCCGGAAATCCGACGGCAGCATGCTTTGGGCGATGACCGTGGCCGCCAGCCCGGCTTCGACGGCCGGCCGTACGCCGGTCAGCCCTTGGCTGGTGCAGATGACGCGCCACTGCCGGCCGGCGCTCGACAGCGCATGCAGCGCCATCTCCCGGAACACGTCCTTGCCGGGCGAGAACAACGCCAGCGGGAGGGGGTCGCGGATTTCGGGCTCGTGGCCGTGGCCCGCGGCCCAGACCAAAGGCTCGCGCCGCAGCACCTCGCCGCCGGGGCTGTTGCGTTGGCGCGTGACGATGGCGAGGTCCGCGTCCCCGCTGCGCACGCGTTCGACCAGCTCCACGCTCAAGCCGCAATGCACCTCGAGCTGCACGCCCGGATAGAGCTGACCGAAATACGCCAGGATGGGGGTCAGCAGCCCGGCGTAGTCGTCGGGCACCGCCAGGCGCACGACGCCGGTCACTGGATTGGTGCGCATCTCGGCCCACGCCTCGTCATTGAGCGCGAGCAGCCGCCGCGCATGGGCGAGGAAGCGTTCGCCCTCGCCGGTCAGCGCCACTCGCCGCCCTTCCTTTCGTACCAGCTCGGTCGCGAGCGCCTGTTCCAGCCGCCTCAGCTGCATCGATACCGCGGACTGCGTGTAGGCGAGCCGCTCGGCCGTGCCGGTCACGGTGCCCACGTCAGCCAGCGTGGCGAAGGTGCGGACTTGATTCAGGTCGAGGTTGCGCGGGCGCATTGATTCATCACCAAAATCGAACGAATCAATACAAACGATTCGTTAGTGTGATGGGAAACCTTGCTGGAACAATCGCGCCACGTCAAAGACGACGCGGATTCGATCAGCGAGGTACGGTATGCAATCCCAAGGACGCCACGAGGCAAGGGCCGGAGTCTTCGCTGCGGTGATCGCGGTCGTGCTCTGGGGCATCGCGCCGGCACTGGTGGAGATCGCGAACGAGCTGCCGCCTCTCCAACTGGCGGCCCTGTGCCTGGCGGCGGCGGCCGCGACCACCGCGCCCGCGGTGCGCCGCCCGCGCTCATCCGCGCGGCCGCCCGCGCTCGTGTGGTTGCTCGCACCGCCGCTGATCACGGGTGCGCTCGCGTTCTACTTTGCGGCCCTGCAGCTCGCGCCGCCGGCGCACGCCGCACTAGTCACCTATACTTGGCCGGCTTTGTTCGTGGTCGCCGCCGAGCTCGCGTGGCGCGGACGGCTGCGGCTGGGGGCGTGCGCGGGCATCCTGCTCGCCTTCGCCGGCGCCGGTCTGGTGCTTTCCGGTCTGGCCGAAACCGGCGTCGGCGCCGGCGTTTGGGCCGGCTATGGCTGCGCCATCGCGAGCGGACTGTGCTGGGCTGCGTTCTCGTTCCTGGCCAGCCGGATGGATAGCCCGCTCGGTCCGCACATGCCGCGGTTGTTCGCCCTGGCGGTGCTCTGGGCCGCGATCGGGCACGGCTTGCTCGAAGACACCGTCTGGCCACTGGCGCCGGAGATCGTCGGCTGGGTCGCCCTGATCGGGGCGGGGCCGTACGGGCTCGCGTTCATCGCCTGGGATCGCGCGGTCCGGCTCGGCCCGCCGGCGACCGTCGGCAGTCTGGCCTACGGCGTGCCCATCATTTCCGCGGCGCTGCTGGTCGCCACCGGAGCGGCCGCGGCCGAATGGCGCCTGCCCGTGGCCACCGTGGCCGTAATCGGCGGCTGCGTGATCGCTTCGCGTTGCGCCGCGAGCACGCGCGTCGAGTGAGCCGCCGCAGCCGCAGGCTTTGCCGGTGGCGGTCTCGAGGCACCGGCGCCGTAGCGAGCGCGTTGGTGCCACATCTTCACGACGCAGCGCAGAAGCGAAATCCGGAGAGACATCAACATGGCGTGGGCATTGCTGATCGTCGCGAGCGTACTGGAGATGGTATGGGCCATCGCCCTCAAGTACGCCGAAGGCTTTACTCGTCTCGGGCCGGCGTTGTTGGGGATCGTGGCCGCCACGGCGAGCTTGGCGCTGCTGACGTTCGCGTTGCGCAGTCTGCCGGTCGGCACCGCCTACGCCGTCTGGACCGGCTTGGGTGCGGCAGGCGTTGCCGTCGTCGGCGTACTGGCCCTGGGCGAGAGCGCCTCGGCCTATCGGTTGGCCTGCATCGGGCTGATCGTCTGCGGCACCGTCGGGCTTCGATTCGCGCAAGGCTGACGGCGCGGCGTTTCCGGCCATGACGGCTCGGCAGCTCCACGGGCCGGCTCACCGAGCCGAACGATGGTCGCGCTCCGGTACGGGCGGGGGCTGGGGGTACGGAGAGACCCCGGGGATCCGTCCTTTGGTATTGTGGTGGATTGGCCCGTGCCGTCCTACAAACAGGCCAGAGATCGGTCGCGAATCGCGACGGAAGCCGGAGCAGCAACCTCCAAGGATTCATCATGGCCCCATCCACCGCTTCCAGCCCGGACGGCTGGCCTTCTCTGCCCTACGAGGCGTGGCACGACACCTGCAGGACGCTGCACCGCTTCACCCAGATCGTCGGCAAGATCCGGGTGGCGCAGACGCCATGGGTCAACCACCAGTGGCACGTGGCGCTGTATGTGTCGGCGCGCGGTCTGACGACTTCGCTCATCCCGCATGGTGACCGCGCGTTCGAGGTCGACTTCGATTTCGTCGATCACGACCTGGTGATCCGCTCCAGCGACGGCGGGCAGCGGCAGGTCCCCCTTACCGCCCGGTCGGTAGCGGACTTCCACGCTGCGGTGCTGGCGGCGCTCGCCGAACTGGACCTCGACGTGCGCATCCACGGGACACCGAACGAGATCCCGGAAGCCGTCCCGTTCGGGCGGGATCAGACGCCGTGCGCCTACCATCCCGACCATGCCCAGCGCTTCTGGCACGCGCTGCTGCAGATCGATCGCGTGTTCAAACGGTTCCGCAGCGGCTTCCTGGGCAAGGTCAGTCCGGTGCATTTCTTCTGGGGCAGCTTCGATCTTGCGGTGACGCGGTTCTCGGGGCGAGCCGCGCCGCTGCACCCGGGCGGCGTACCGGCTCTGCCGGATGCTATCACCCGCGAGGCCTATTCCCACGAGTTGAGCAGCGCGGGCTTCTGGCCAGGGGGCGGGGGTGTCGACTATCCCGCGTTCTATTCGTACGCCTATCCCGAGCCGCCGGGCTTTCGCGCCGCGCCGGTGCGGCCGGACAGCGCGTTCTTTCACGAGGCCATGGGCGAATTCATCTTGCCCTACGACGCGGTGCGAACCGCGGATGATCCCGAGGAGGCATTGCTGGCGTTCCTGCAGAGCACGTACGGGGCGGCCGCCGATGCTGCCGGCTGGGATCGTGCCGCCCTGGAATGCAGAATCGGTGAGCCGCGCATACCGCGCGCGCTTTGAACACGGCCGCGCAAGTCACGGCCGCGGCGTCGTCGCGCCAGCCCGCGGCGCTCGTCACATCGGTGCTCGCCCCTCACATGGTGTGCGGGCTGTGGTATACGATCCGCGTGAGTTCCGGAAGAGCAGGGGGCGCGCAATGGCCCAATCGCATACCGCGCAGGCTGGCCCATGAGCACCGGGTTCGTCGGTCCCGACGGCCAGCCGCGCTGCCGCTGGTGCGAGGCCACGCCCGAGTTGCTCGAATACCACGATGCCGAGTGGGGCTATCCCGTCGCCGACGACCGGCGCCTGTTCGAGAAGCTCTCCCTCGAGAGCTTCCAGTCGGGCCTGAGTTGGCGGACCATACTCGCGAAGCGGGAAAACTTCCGGCGCGCCTTCCAGGGGTTCGACTTCGACGCGGTCGCCCGATTCACGGCGCGCGACGTCGACCGTCTGCTGAAGGACGACGGCATCGTGCGTCACCGGCGCAAGATCGAAGCCGCCGTCAACAATGCGCAGCGCGCACGGGAACTGGTGCAACGGGAAGGATCGCTCGCCGCCTTCTTCTGGCGCTACGAGCCCAGAACGGAGAACCCGGCGCCGCAGTCTGCCGTCGTGTCGGACGAGTCCGTGGCCCTGTCCAAGGACTTGAAGAAGATGGGCTGGACGTTCGTGGGTCCGACCACGATGTACGCCTTCATGCAGGCGATGGGCTTGATCAACGATCACGTCCGAGGCTGCATCATGCGCGCTGAGGTCGAGCGCGCGCGCGAGCGCTTCCGACGACCTACGGCCACCGTCGCATAGGGGTCCGATTCGCCAAGACGGGCCTCGCATCCGGGATTCCGTGCGGACGAGCATGACGGCCATGGATACGCTCCCACCGATAACGGCCGAGCGCACCGGGGCTCTCGGCGCGGAGCAGGGCGCCACGGTCGATCACCTCGCCGACTTCGTCACGGCGAGCCGCCGCCTGATCGTGTTGACGGGCGCTGGGATCAGCACCGACTCCGGCATCCCCGACTACCGCGGGCCCGACGGCCGGTGGAAACAGCACCGCCCGATGATGTACCAGGATTTCATCGGCTCAGCAGCGGCACGTCGCCGTTATTGGGGCCGTAGCGTGGTCGGTTGGCGGCGCGTGGCGGCCGGCCAGCCGAATAGCGCCCACGCGGCGCTCGCCAGCCTCGAGGCCCAGGGACGCGTCCACCACCTGATCACCCAGAACGTCGATGGTTTGCATCAGCGCGCCGGGAGCCGGCGCATTACCGACCTGCACGGCCGGCTCGATACCGTCGAATGCATCGCTTGCGGCCGGTGCATGGAGCGCGCGGCCTTCCAGGCGCGCCTGGAGGCCCTCAACCCCCGCTGGGACCCGACGGGCGACCGGCTGCGACCGGACGGCGACGTCGAGCTCGACGGCGCCGACTACGGCGGCTTTGCCGTGCCCGCATGCACCGATTGCGGCGGCACGCTCAAGCCCTCGGTCGTGTTCTTCGGCGAGAACGTTCCCCGGTCGCGGGTGGAGCAGGCGAGGGCCCGGCTCGCCGAGGCCGACGCCTTGCTGGTCGCCGGCTCCTCGTTGATGGTGCGCTCGGGGTACCGCTTCGTGCGCGAAGCCCGATGCAGCTCGAAGCCGGTCGCCGTCGTCAACCTGGGCCGTACGCGCGCGGACGGCGAGGTGGACCTCAAGCTCGAGGACGATTGCGGTCGGGCGCTGGGGGCGCTCGTCGATCGGCTGGCGTGAGCTATGCCGGAGTCGCGGCGATCCCGTGGGGCGCCTCGTACGCACGCGCGCCGGACGCAACGGTTGGCAAGCAGACGGCTCATTCGCTTTTGAGCGCCGCCGCCAGCGCGGCGCCCCGCACGGGGGTAGACCCCATGTCCGGAACCGACCGGATGGGATAGCCGGCTGCCGCTATGGCGCAATCCCTTGGCGTGCGCGGTCGCCCGGCTGGCGGCCGACAGGAGGTAAGACGACATGGCACAAGACGATGGCGCCGGCCAGCTCTCGGACCAGGTATCGCATTATCTCGAAGGCATTGATTTCCCGGCGGATAAGCAGGACCTGCTCAGGCAGGTACAGGCGCAGCAGCCCAACGAGGCCATGGTCGCTGCGCTCGAGCAAATCCCGGACGGCGCATACGAGAGTGCGCACGCGCTGATGCAGAAGCTCCACGCGCCCCGTAGGTAGCTACGCGGCACGCGCTCCGCAATCGCTTCCTGCGATTCCCGGCGGGCCCGCGGCTCGGGGCGTTTGCCGCAAGTCCCATCACGCGTCCCGGCCACCGGATGCGCGGCCCTTCCCTTGGTATTCTGCGGAGCAAGGTGGAATGCGTTGCCGGGCAACAGCCCAAGGAACGTGCATTGAGTGTTCGCCTCTACATCGAGAATGCACCTCCGTTCAAGCAGGTCCGGCGCCGTCGTCACGAGAATGCCGAAGCCGAGCTCGTCGACGCGAGCATGGCCGAGGGCGAGAACGTCGTGCGCCACTATCTGGCGGCCGGTTTGCGCCCGACCGGGTTCCACCATTCGGATCTGGATCCGTTCGAATCATCGGCGATCCGGAGCGAGACGGCGGCGGAGCGTTTCGGCACCTTCGAGTACGCATGCTTCCTGAAGAAGCGTCTGGGCGACGCGTTCGACGGCCCATTGGTGCCGCATCGCATCGGCGTGTACGCGTCGGTGGCGGACCAGGTGGCGGGCGCCGAAAACCTTCGCCGGCACGGCGTGAACAACCTCGTCGTCGTGGGCAAGCCGCACGCGACCGCGCCGCCCGACTCGACCTACAAGGCCACGGTCGAGGACGTCCTGGCGGGGCTCGCCGCCACCCGCCGATCGCACCGCTGCACGCTGGGCGCAATCGGGATCCACGGGCGCGCCGACGAGCCCGCGCGTATCGCGCGCAAGTTCGAGGCGGCCGGCGGCGAGCGCCTACAGGTGATGGGCCAGTTCCTGGACGAGGCCGATACGTTCGTCGAGTTCCTGGGGCGTCTGGCGGGCACGTTCGAGGCGCGCGGGTTGGACTTGCGCGGGCTCGAATACAACGTCGGGCTTGCGCTATTCGGACTGGAGAGCCGGCGCTTCTACGCCCGCCTGATCCGCAAGGAATCGCTCGCCTGCGAATCGCGCTTCGCCGGTCTTCGGACCCGGCAGCAGCGCTTGGACGAGTCGGTCCGGATGGATCTCGAGTTCGCCGAGCAGATCCTGGAAGCGGGACGGCGCTATGGCGTCGACATCGGCTTCAGCATCCAACCACTGATCGAACGCCTGCCCACGGGCCGCATCCATCCGGCGGTCGATGCGGCGGTGCGACTGGCGAAGCGGCTGGAGCACCGCTGGAGCCTTGTCGTGTAACCGCCTCCGTCCGCTTCATGGGCGGCGTGCCAGGAACTCGATCTCCACGGACGCACCGACCGCCAGCGCGGTCACGCCGACGCAGGTCCTGGCGGGCAGCCGGTCGGGGCGAAAGTAGGACGCGTAGACCGCGTTCATGGCGTCGAAGTCGCGCTCGAAGTCGGTCAGATAGATGCGCGCGGACACCACGTGGTCGAGCGTCAGGCCGATCCCGCCGAGGACCAGCACTAGGTTGTCCATTACACGGCGGGTCTGATCCTCGATGCCTGCCGGAATCGGTGCATTGGCGTCGTCCGGGTGGGTCGGCATCTGTCCGGTCGTGACGATCCATCCATCGGATTCGGTCGCATGACAGAAGGGCCCGACCGGCGTGGGCGCTTCGTCCACCATGTGGCGCTGTGGCTCGGACATCGGCGGCTCCTCGGTGAGTGGCGCACCGGTGGCGCGGTCAGCCGGACCCCGTGAGGCGATGCACGGCGCGGTGCCAGCCGCGCACGCAGTCGTCGCGCGCGGTCGCTGCGATCGACGGTTCGAAACGCACATCCAGCGCCCACTGATCCCGCACCTCGTCGAGCGAGCCCCATACGCCACAGCCGAGGCCCGCGAGGTAGCTGGCGCCGAGCGCTGTGGTCTCGACGTCGCCCGGCCGCTCGACCGCCAGTCCGACGAGGTCGGCGAGTCGCTGGAGCATCCAGTCGTTCGCCACCATGCCCCCGTCGACGCGGAGTTCCTGCAGGGGTGTGCCCGCGTCGGCCTTCATGGCGACCACGAGGTCGTGGGTCTGATAACAGACCGCTTCCAGTGCGGCCCGGGCAAGCTCGGGGGCGCCCGTGTCGCGCGTCAGCCCGAAGATCGCGGCGCGAACGTCGGGTTCCCAGTACGGCGCGCCCAGGCCCGTGAACGCCGGCACGAGGTAGACCCCGTCGTCCTGCTGCGCCTGGCGTGCAAGGGCCTCGCTATCGGCAGCGGTGGCGAGGAGTCCGAGGTTGTCGCGCAGCCACTGAATCGTCGCCCCCGCGGCGAAGATCGACCCCTCGAGCGCATACGTGGGGCGGCCGCCGATGCGGTAGGCCAGGGTCGTCAGCAGCCGGTTGCTCGAAGCCACCGGCGTATCGCCCGTGTTGATCAGCGCAAAGCACCCCGTGCCGTACGTGCTCTTGATCATGCCGGGCTGAAAGCAGGTCTGGCCGACGATCGCGGCGTGCTGATCGCCCGCGACACCGCGTATGGGGAGCGCCCGGCCCAGATACCCCGAGTCGACGGTGCCGAAGTCGTCGGCGGAATCGCGGACCTCGGGCAGCATGGCGCGGGGCACGCCGAACAGGTCCAGGAGGTCATCGTCCCAGTCCTGGGTGTGGATATTGAACAGCATGGTGCGGGCGGCGTTGGTGGCGTCCGTCGCGTGGACACGCCCGCCGGTCAGCCGCCAGATCAGCCAGCTATCGACCGTGCCGAACGCCAGCCGCCCGGCCTCCGCCTGGGCGCGGGCGCCCTCGACATGCTCCAGCAGCCATTCGATCTTGGTCGCCGAAAAATACGGGTCGATGAGCAATCCGGTCCGCGCGGTCACATCCGGCTCATGGCCCGCGGCCTTCAGCTGGGCGCAGCGCTCGGCGGTACGCCGGTCCTGCCAGACCACGGCGTTGTGGATGGCCTTGCCGGTCTGCCGGTCCCACACGACGGCCGTCTCGCGCTGATTGGTGATGCCGACCGCGATGACACCGCCGCCGCTGGCGTCCGCGCGCTCGAGCGCCTCACGGCCGACATCGAGCGTGGATTGCCACAGATCCTCCGGATCGTGCTCGACCCAGCCGCTGCGCGGGTAATGCTGCGCGAACTCCTGCTGGGCCGCAGCGATCTGCCGCCCCCGCAGGTCGTGGACGATCGCACGCGAGCTCGTCGTGCCCTGATCGATGGCCAGAATCCGGTCCGCCATGGTGCCCATCCCCCGCTTGCCCGATTACAGCATGATTGCGCGGAAATGAAGAATGTCAAGTAAAGGATGTTCGAATATGAAATTGTCTCTACACTAGCGGAAACTCACCATCGCGAGCAGCAACCATGGATACGGCAGAGCGCAGCCAGGAGCTCAATCGGCGCCAGCGCGAGATGCTGGCGCTGGTGCGCCAGCAGGGGTTCGTTGCCGTCGAGGCGCTCACGGCGCATTTCGACGTCACTTCCCAGACGATCCGGCGGGACGTCAACGCCTTGTGCCGCGCGGGCCTGCTGCGGCGGTATCACGGCGGCGCCGGCTTGCCTTCGAGCGTCGAGAACGAGGCCTACACGGCGCGCCAGGTGCTGTGCCATGCCGAGAAAAGGCGCATCGGGCAGGCCGTCGCGCGGCAGGTGCCGAACCAGGCGTCGCTGTTCATCACGCTGGGCACGACGACGGAGGAAGTGGCCAAGGCCCTGATGGATCACCAGGGGCTGCGGGTGATCACGAACAACCTGAACGTGGCGATGATCCTCAGCGCCAACCCCAGCTTCGAGGTGATCGTCGCGGGCGGCGTGGTGCGCCATCGCGACCGTGGGATCACCGGCGAGCCGACGATCGAGTTCATGAACCAGTTCAAGGTCGATTTCGCGATCATGGGCATCTCCGGCATCGACCAGGACGGCACGCTGCTGGAGTTCGACTACCGGGAAGTGCGGGTGCTGCAAACCATCATGGCCAACGCCCGAACTGTGTTCCTGGCCACCGACCACACCAAGTTCGGGCGCAATGCCATGGTCCGGCTAGGGCGCCTGTCGCAGGTCGACGCCCTGTTCACCGACGAGCCCCTGCCCACGAGGATCGAGCCGCTGCTGCGCGAAGCGGATGTGCGCCTGTTCGTCGCAGCCTCCCGGGGCCAGGGCGAGGAATCGAGCGACGGCGACGCGCCGGAGGCGTCCGGGCGCGGGGAAGGACCGGGCGGAGCGAACTCGGCCGCGTGATCGGAATCGAACGTGCGGTTTTCGGGTTGCATGATTTTGCGGGGGTGGTAATGTTGGATAACGAAAACTAGCGCATTGGCCGTCTATCCAGCACCGGGTGCACCGGCATGGCCGATCTTGAAGAGTGCGACGTGCTCGTCGTCGGAGGGGGCATTAACGGCGCCGGGATCGCCCGGGACGCCGTCGGGCGCGGGCTTTCGGTGCTGCTGTGCGAGCAGGCCGATCTGGCCCAGTACACCTCCTCGGCCAGCACGAAACTGATTCACGGCGGTCTGCGCTACCTGGAGCATTACGAGTTCCGGCTCGTCAGCCGGGCGCTCCGGGAACGCGAAGTCCTGATGGGCATCGCCCCCCACATCATCTGGCCCCTGCGGTTCCTCATGCCGCACGTACGCGGCCTTCGTCCCGCCTGGATGATCCGCATGGGGCTTTTCCTCTACGACCACCTCGGCGGCCGGCGGGCATTGCCCGGCTCGCACGGCATCGATCTGCGCGCGCATCCCGGAGGGGCGCCGCTCGATCCCGCTCTCCGCAAGGGTTTCGCGTACTCGGATTGCTGGGTGCAGGACGCCCGGCTGGTGGTCGTCAACGCCACGGACGCCGCCGAACGCGGTGCGACGGTGCTGCCCCGCATGCAGTGCGTCGCCGCGGAGCGCGGCCCGGACGCCTGGACGGCGACATTGCGCTCCACGATCGACGGCGCCGAGCGCACGGTGCGCGCGCGCGCGTTGGTGAATGCCGCCGGTCCGTGGGTGTCGCGCTTGCTCGGAGGCGCCCTGAGCCCGCAAGAGGCGGAGGGCGTACAGCTGGTCAAGGGCAGCCACATCGTCGTCCCGCGGCTGTTCGAGAACGATTACGCCTACGTCTTTCAGCACACCGACGGGCGCATCGTGTTCGCCATACCGTACGAGCGCGACTTTACGCTCATCGGGACGACCGAAGTGGTCCACGAAGCCGACCCGGCGAGCGCGGCGACATCGGCCGAGGAAGTGGATTACCTCTGTGAGGCCGTGAACCGCTACTTCGAGAGCCCGGTGCAGCCCGGCGACGTGGTCTGGACCTACGCCGGCGTGCGTCCGCTGTACGACGAGGATCGCGCGGCCAATGCCTCTTCCATCAGCCGCGACTATTCCCTGCGCCTCGATCGCCAGGCGGCACCGCTGCTGACCGTGCTCGGCGGCAAGCTCACCACCTACCGGACCCTGGCGGAGGAAGCGGCGGGTGCGCTGGCCGGGCTGCTCGGGGCGAGCGGCGGTGACTGGACCGCCACCGCGCCGCTGCCGGGCGGTGATTTCCGCGATGCCGATCTCGCGTCCTTCATCGCGGGCCTCCGGCGCCGCTATCCGTGGCTGCCCGAGGCCATGGCCTGCCGGCTCGCCCGCAACTACGGAACCCGCGTGGATCAGATCATCGGCGCTGCCCGCGATATCGAGGACCTGGGCGAGCGCTTCGGTGCGGATTTCTATGAGGCGGAATTGCGTTACATGGTGAACAATGAGTGGGCCATGACGATCGACGACGCCTTGTGGCGCCGCAGCAAGCTCGGCTTGCTGCTGAGCGAGAGCGAACGGGGTCGCGTCGAGCACTGGATGGTGGAGCACACTGGCTACCGGGAGCGCGAGGCCGTGAGCCAATGACCCTGGCACTGGAGAACGTCAGCAAGTTCGACCACGGCGAGACCCATATCGATGACGTCAGCATCGAGTGCGAGCCTGGACGCGCAACCGTGCTGCTGGGCCTCACGCTGGCGGGCAAGACCACCCTGATGCGGCTGATGGCGGGGCTCGACCGCCCTAGCGCGGGGCGCGTGCTGATGAATGGACGCGACGTCACGCGTGTGCCGGTGCGCAAGCGCAACGTCGCAATGGTGTATCAGCAGTTCATCAATTATCCGTCGCTCACGGTCTACGACAACATCGCGTCGCCGCTGAGACTGACCGGGATGGCGCGCCCGGAGATCGACCGACGCGTACGCGGCGAGGCCGAGCGCCTCCACCTCGACGGCCTGCTCGACCGCCTGCCGCAGGAGCTATCCGGCGGCCAGCAGCAACGCACCGCCATGGCGCGAGCGCTGGTCCGGGATGCCGAGCTCCTGTTGCTGGACGAGCCGCTGATCAATCTCGACTACAAGCTGCGGGAAGGCCTGCGCGAGGAATTGCGCGACGTCTTCCGCGAACGCGAGACGGTCATCGTCTACGCCACGACCGAGCCTCTGGAGGCGTTGACGCTGGGCGGGCGCACGGCCGTGCTGCACGAGGGCCGCCTGGTCCAGCAAGGTCCGACGGCCGAGGTATACCACCGCCCGGGCACACTGTCCGTTTCCCAGGTGTTCAGCGATCCGCCCATGAACTTGCTCGAAGGCGCATTGAGCAAGGGCGAGCTGGTGCTCGGCCGGGAGATCAGGATCGAGCCGCCGCCGCACCTGCAGGGGCTGGAGGAAGGCGACTACCGGATCGGAGTGCGGCCCGCGCACGTTTCGATCGAGCGCCACAACGCCAACCAGGTGGCCGTGGCCGGCGAGGTCGAGGTCGCCGAGATCTCGGGCTCCGACACCTACATACACCTGCAGCACCACGAGGCGGCCTGGGTGGTGCAGGCGAGCGGGGTGCACAACATCGATCTCGGGGAGCGGATCACCGTGTACATCGATGTCGATCGTCTTTTCGCGTTCGACAGCGAGGGAAATCTCGCGGCGGCGCCCGGGTACATTCCCGCGGCGATCGCCTGACCGCTGAGGTAGCAGACGGGGCATCATGGCAAAGATCGGACTCGAGGACCTGGCCCACGCATATGGGCACCCGGAAAGGCCGGAGGACTACGCCCTGCGCCGGATGGACCACGTCTGGGAGGACGGCGGGGCCTATGCCTTGCTGGGCCCCTCGGGGTGCGGCAAGACCACGCTGCTGAACACCGTGTCGGGGCTTCTGCGCCCGAGCGAGGGTCGGGTGCTGTTCGACGATCAGGACGTCACCGACCTGCCGACCGAGGAGCGCAACGTCGCGCAGGTGTTTCAGTTCCCGGTCATCTACGACACGATGAGCGTGTTCGACAATCTCGCCTTCCCGCTGCGCAACCGGGGCGTCCCGGAGGACCGGGTTCGCGCGCGGGTGGGCGAGATCGCCTCCATGCTCGACCTCGACGGCGTGCTTCGTCGCAAGGCCGTCAATCTCGGCGCCGATGCCAAGCAGAAGATCTCGGTCGGACGCGGACTGGTGCGCAATGACGTGGCGGCCGTGCTGTTCGACGAGCCGCTGACGGTCATCGATCCGCACCTCAAATGGCATCTCCGGCGCAAGCTCAAGGAGATCCACGAGCAGCTCCGCCTGACGCTCGTTTACGTCACGCACGATCAGACCGAGGCGCTGACCTTCGCCGACCGGGTGGCCGTCATGGCCGAGGGGCGCGTGGTGCAACTCGGGACCCCGCAGGAACTGTTCGAGCGCCCCGAGCACACCTTTGTCGGCTACTTCATCGGCAGCCCGGGCATGAACTTTCTCGCCTGCGAGCTCGACGGCGACTCCGCCCTCGTCGACGGCCAGCGCGTGCCGCTCGCCGACAGCGTGCTGGACGCCTCCGCAAGCGCAAAAGGCCGCCTGGAGCTGGGCATTCGCCCGGAATTCCTCCGTCTTACACGCGACGAAGGGGCGGGCGTTCCGATGCGCATCGAGCAGGTCGAGGACCTGGGGAACTACCGCCTGGTCAAAGGCCGGCTCGGCGAGCACGAGATCTTCGTCAAGCTCGGCGAGGATGAGCCGGCGCCGGACGATATCGCCCGGCTCCATTTCCCGCCGGAATGGACCAGGCTTTATGCGGACGGCCGGCTGGTGGGCTGACCGTTCAGGAGGGAGGCATGGACAAGACCTACTATCCGAAGGCATGGCTGATGGTCCTGCCCGTGGTCGCCATCGTCTCGTTCAGTGCCATCGTGCCGCTGATGACGGTGGTCAACTACTCGGTGCAGGACATCTTCGGGCCCAATAACCGCTTTTTCGTGGGCACCGAGTGGTTCGAAAGCGTCATGAGCGACCCGGAGCTGCACGCCGCTTTCGCCCGGCAGTTCCTGTTCTCGTTCGCCGTGCTCGCGATCGAGATCCCCCTGGGCATCGCGATCGCGCTTTGCATGCCGCGACAGGGTGCCTGGGTGTCGGCCTGCCTCGTGGCGCTGGCGCTGCCGCTGCTGGTGCCGTGGAACGTCGTCGGCACGATCTGGCAGATCTTTGCGCGCCCCGACATCGGGCTTGCCGGCGTAGCGATCAACAATCTCGGGTTCGAGTACAACTACACGGGCTCGCCCATCGATGCATGGATCACCGTGCTGATCATGGACGTCTGGCATTGGACCTCGCTGGCAGTGCTGCTGTGCTACGCGGGTCTGCAGGCGATTCCGGACGCCTATTACCAGGCCGCCCGCATCGACGGCGCCTCCCGCTGGGCCGTGTTCCGCTACATCGAGCTGCCGAATCTGCGGGGCGTGCTGCTGATCGCGATCCTGCTGCGCTTCATGGACAGCTTCAAGATATTCGCCGAGCCGTTCGTGCTTACCGGCGGGGGGCCCGGCAATTCGACCACGTTCCTCAGCCAGAAGCTCACGACGCTGGCGGTAGGGCAGTTCGACCTGGGCCCGGCGGCGGCCTTCTCGCTGGTCTACTTTCTGATCATCCTGCTGGTGAGCTACGTGTTCTACCAGATCATCAACAGTCTCGGTAAAGGCGTTAGCTGAGGGAGTCGACATGTCGGACACGCCATATGCCGAAGGCGCCGCCGGGAAGCCACGGATCGCCGCTCGCGCCGTTCCCCGCAAGCGCATACGAACGGCAGCGGGATCGCGGCTTCGCTATATCGGGCTGGCGGTCTATCTCGTGTTCCTGATACTGCCGCTGTACTGGATGCTCAACATGTCGCTCAAGCCCAATAGCGAGATATTGAGCACGTTCACGCTGATACCGAACCAGCTCACGTTCGACAACTACGCCCGGATATTCAGCGACCCGAGCTGGTACAGCGGTTATATCAATTCCATCTATTACGTCCTGCTCAACACCATCATCTCGCTAACGGTGGCGTTGCCGGCGGCCTATGCGTTTTCGCGCTACCGCTTCATGGGCGACAAGCACCTTTTCTTTTGGCTGCTGACCAACCGCATGGCCCCGCCGGCCGTCTTCCTGCTGCCGTTCTTCCAGCTCTATCAGAGCGTCGGGGTGTTCGATACCCATATCGCGGTCGCGCTCGCGCACACGCTGTTCAACGTGCCGCTGGCGGTCTGGATTTTGGAAGGATTCATGTCCGGCGTGCCGAAGGAGATCGACGAGACGGCATACCTCGACGGGTATAGCTGGCCGCGCTTCTTCACGACCATTTTTCTTCCGCTGATCCGGGCCGGCGTCGGGGTGACCGCATTCTTCTGCTTCATGTTCAGCTGGGTGGAGCTCTTGCTGGCGCGGACGCTGACCGCGACCGAGGCCAAACCGATCGCCGTCACGATGACGCGCACGGTGAGCGCGTCCGGCTTGGACTGGGGCCTTTTGGCCGCCGCTGGCGTGCTGACCCTGGTGCCCGGCGCCCTGGTGATCTGGTTCGTACGCAATCACATCGCCAAAGGCTTCGCCCTCGGGAGGGTGTGACCATGCAGTGGATGGCCTGGACGACGCCGACGGCGCTGTTCTTCGTGGGGATCGCGAGCATGCTGGTGGTGATGAGTGCGCTCGAGGTGGTCTATCCGACGGTTCTGCGCAAGGGCTATCTGCCGATCGCGACCACGCGGGGAGATCGACTCTTCATCGGCCTGGTGACCAGCGGTTTCATCCATCTCGCCTGGCTCGGTCTGGCCGCCGAATGGAGCCTGTGGTGGGCATCCGCGATCTCCGTCGGATGGCTGGCGGCATTGCTGCGCTGGGGCTGACCGAACAACGAACGGAATGTCGCGGCCAATAATGACAAGAGCCGCGCCATACGCCGGTGCCGACTGTCGAACGGTCGCAGCGGTACCGGATAACCCAAAGGGGAGGAGGTTGTTATGCGATGGCTTCAACAATATAAGGTAGGCGCCGTGGCGCTTGCCGTGGTGGGCGGCAGCGCGATCGCCGTGGGACCGGCGTGGTCGGCATCCGAGGCCGAGATGGAGGTCGCGAGGGAATGGCTGGACGAGTTCCAGCCATCGACGCTCTCTCGCGAGGAGCAGCTCGAGGAGCTGGAATGGTTCATCGACGCCGCCAAGGAGTTCGAGGGCATGGACATCCAGGTGGTGTCCGAGACCCTCACCACGCACGAGTACGAGTCCGACACGCTCGCCAGGGCGTTCTCGGAGATTACGGGCATCAACCTGACCCATGATCTCATCCAGGAAGGCGACGTGGTCGAGAGCCTGCAGACCGAGATGCAGACCAAGACACCGATCTACGACGCCTATATCAACGACGCCGACCTGATCGGTACGCATTTTCGCTACGGCGACGTGGTACCGCTGTCGGACTACATGCAGGGCGAGGGCAGTGACGTCACGCTGCCGAGCCTGGACGTGGAGGACTTCATCGGGCGCAGCTTCGGCACCGCGCCGGATGGCAAGCTCTACCAGCTTCCCGACCAGCAGTTCGCCAATCTGTATTGGTTCCGCTACGACTGGTTCCAGCGTCCGGATCTGCGCGAGCAGTTCCAGGAGATCTACGGTTACGAGCTCGGCGTACCGGTGAACTGGTCGGCCTACGAGGACATTGCCGAGTTCTTCTCGGAGCATGTCGAGTCCATCGACGGTGAGCGCGTCTACGGCCACATGGACTACGGCAAGAAGGATCCGTCGCTGGGCTGGCGTTTCACCGATGCGTGGCTGTCGATGGCCGGAGCCGGTGACCAGGGCATCCCCAACGGCGAGCCGGTCGATGAGTGGGGCATCCGGGTGAACGAATGCCACCCGGTCGGTTCCGACGTACGGCGCGGCGGTTCCGTCAACGGGCCTGCGGCGGTCTACGCCCTGCGCAAGTACATCGACTGGCTGAAGGCGTACGCGCCGCCGGAGGCGGGCGGCATGACGTTCTCCGAGGCCGGTCCGGTGCCGGCGCAGGGCAACGTCGCTCAGCAGATCTTCTGGTACACCGCGTTCACGGCGGATATGGCCCAAGAGGGGCTGCCCGTTGTGAACGAGGACGGCACGCCGAAGTGGCGCATGGCCCCCTCGCCGCACGGCCCGTACTGGGAGGACGGCATGAAGCTCGGCTACCAGGACGCCGGTTCGTGGACGCTGTTCAAGCACACCGATCCGCAGCGGCGCAAAGCGGCCTGGCTCTATGCCCAGTTCACCGTCTCCAAGACCACGTCCTTGAAGAAGACCCACGTGGGACTCACGCCGATTCGTGAATCCGACATCCAGCACGCGTCCTTCACGGAGCGGGCGGACGAGCTGGGCGGCCTGGTCGAGTTCTATCGCAGCCCGGCGCGGCTTCGCTGGACCGACACCGGCACCAACGTGCCGGACTATCCCAAGCTCGCCCAGCTGTGGTGGCAGAATGTGGCTGACGCTGTGACGGGCGACCAGACGCCGCAGGGCGCGATGGACAGCCTGGCCGAGGAGCAGGATCGCGTCATGCAGCGGCTGGAGCGCGCCGAGGTCCAGGGGCGTTGCGGGCCGCAGCTCAACGAGCTGCGGGATGCCGAGTACTGGTACGACCAACCGGGGGCGCCCAAGCCGAAGCTGGACAACGAGAAGCCCCGGGGCGAAACGATCCCGTACGATGAGCTGATCGAATCCTGGGAGCGGGGCGAGTCCGCCCTGTAGCAACGCTGCGGGGGCGGGGCCAGCCCGCCCCCGTAGTTCGCCCGGCCGGCCCGGCAGCGGGACTTTACGTTCACAATTCGGGAAACACGACGGCCACGTCCTACGGGGTTGATGAGAAAGGGATGACGAGTGAGCAGGCCGTCAGAGGGAAGTGCCTTTGCGGTGCCACGGAGGTCCTTTGCTCGCGATCGATGGCGGTAGCGACGTATCGATCGAAGGTGAGGAGCATCTCGGCGTCTTCCGATTGGGCGGAGCGCGCCTTCTGTAAGCAATGCGGTACGCATCTGTTTTACCGCTACTGGCCCACCGGCGATCACGAGATATCGGTCGGTCTCCTCGAGGAAATCTCTTGGTCGTTCGACCGCATCTGCCCTGAAAGCGCGAGTCGGCATGTGTATGCTCGACCGCGTGAACGTGCGACGGCGTCGAGCGCAGCGATGCGCGGTTCGGTCGGGCTGAAGCCCGACCTACAACCTGCGGAAAGCGCATCGCCAAGCTTGTAGGCGGGACTTCAGTCCGAGCGATCCGAGGACGCGGGCGGTTTTTGCGTCACCCGGATCGAAGGCATGGGTGAGGCACGCAGAATGAGGTGGAACTTTGTCGGTCCGACGGTTCACGCCGCGATAGGTCGCCTCAAACATCGCGTCGTGAGTTGCGTCGAGCGCGCACGCGCCGAATTCGCTAGGCAGGATACTGTGTCGCAATGACTTCCACGGATCACCCGCGCGTAATCGCACCGCCGCCGTTGCTCTATCTCGTCGCCCTGGTGGCGATCGTGCTGCTGCACTGGTACTGGCCCATTACGCTGCTGCCGGCGGCGCTCGCCGCATGGCTGGCCATTGTGATGGTCGTGCTTGGCTTGGCAATGAATATATGGGGTGCATACACCATGCGCCAGGCCCGTACGGCAATCAATCCCTACCGTCCCGCGAGCACTATCGTGGATACGGGTCCGTTCCGGTTCTCGCGTAATCCGCTCTACGTGGGGGCGGATCTCTTCTTGCTGGGCCTCGCGTCGTGGCTCAACAGTCTGTGGGGAATACCGGTATTCGTCCTCGTGCTGATCGCGGTGCATTATGGCGTGATCCTGCGTGAGGAGCGTTACCTCGAAGGCCAGTTCGGCGAGGCATATCGACAGTACCGTCAAAGGGTTCGCCGCTATATCTGAGCACCCTCGCAAACGCCCGCGCGGATGAGCGAAGGCTCGGGCAGCGGGTACGCACCGGCAGCGGATCGCAAGACGACGCGGATGGGTGCCCTCATCCATGACGCGGATCGCCGCGACGCGGCCCCGCAGCGCCTGCCGCTGCATGAGCTGCGGTACGCAACGAGGTTTCCGCGGCGCCCCGCGCTTCCCAGAGCCGGACCGAGCCCCGGGAGGCACGACCGGCCGCGCCGTGCACGAGAATTGGGACGACGCGACCGGGCCCTACGCAAGCACACGCGAAGGCACCATCCAGCGTGGGGTCAACCGGAACACCGGCCGCCTCACCCCGGTGATCCTCGCGGGGCGGCAAAACCCTCTGCGAGGAGAAGCGGCGATGGTTCCCGCCGAACGCCTCGCCCGCGACGAGGACTCCCGGTTTTGAGGCCGCTGCGCACCGCGAAAGGAAGCAGAGGCAACGAGCGGCGCGCCATCGACATCGACAAAGGGGGAAAGCTGACACGGTCGCGCTCAAGCATCGCCGGCCGCTTGCCCCGGCCGCCGGGCGCCGCCGAGAGAACCTGTCGATTCGGAGGACGCCCATCCGACCCCGGGGTGCAAGTCCAAGCGGAGCAATCCTCTGGAGGAGATGAGCCAATGCGCAAAGTCATCGTTGGGGCATTCGTCAGTCTGGACGGAGTGATGCAGGGCCCGGGCGGCCCGGAAGAGGATCCCACCGGCGGGTTCGAGCACGGCGGATGGACGGCGCCGTACTGGGACGACGACATCGCCGCCGCCATGGGCGAACTCTTCTCCGCTCCGTTCGACCTGCTGCTCGGCCGGCGGACCTACGACATCTTTGCGGCTCATTGGCCCTACGTCGAAACCGATCCAGCGGCGAGCACTTACGACGAAGGCAGCCACCAGATCGCTGAGACCTTCAACAACGTGACCAAGTATGTCGCGACCCATGCGCCGGATACTCTCGCCTGGCAAAACAGCCAGTCGCTGGGCGCCGATGTCGCGGCGACGCTGCGCGACATCAAAGCGCAGGAGGGGCCTACCCTCCTCGTTCAGGGCAGCAGCGATCTGATCCAGACGCTGCTCGCGAACGACGTGATCGATGAGCTCCGCTTGTTGATCTATCCGCTCGTGCTCGGGAAGGGCAAGCGCTTGTTCGGCGGCGGCACGATCCCGGCGGCCTTTCGGCTCACGCAATCGAACGTTTCCCCCAGCGGGGTCGTCATCGCGAGCTATGAGCGCGCAAGCGAGGTCGCGACCGGCTCGTTCGCGCTGGACTCGCCCAGCGAGGCCGAACTCGAGCGGCGCAGCAGGCTCGAGTAGAGCAGAGCCGCCGGATGATCGCCTACGCCAACGACTCTGTCGGACCGGCTCGGCGGCGATCTGACCGAGTCACGAACACGCGTGGGCGTAGTTCTTGAGGATGCCGATTGCTTGACCGTATTCGGTCGATCCAGGAAGCTCTGCCGACGTAGGGCGACGAGAATGCGAAAAGATAACTCAGGGAGGAGGGGAGGAGGGGAGTCGATGATACGTCGCATACGGTCACTGTACGGAGTGTTGCCCCTAAGGCGGTCCGGAGAACGCTGCGCAAGCGGTCCGCAGAATGGTCAGGATAATGAGCGCCGGTCATCGGCGCCGCGAGTCGGCAGACGCATTGCCATGCTTGTGGTGTACTGCATGGCGGCCTGATCTGGAGAAGCCGGCAGATCAGGTACCCGTTGTCCGGGGAGGTGATCGTTGGCGGGAAAAACGCCGAGCCTCCGAAGGAACCGCTTCCCGGGGTGGGCGAATGACCCACTCGTAAGATGCAGATGGCGGACGGCGACGCGCCGCGCGAGGCCCCGGTACCCGGGGAAGCGCGTCGCCATTGTGAACCCCGGCCGCACGCGTGCGGTCGGGGAGTCCGGCGTCAAGCTCGAGGCCGCCTGTGGCAGTGTTTTGCCGCGCTCGCTCGAACCGCCGTGCCGCTGGGCCAGGATGCGGTGCAGTCGCCGGCACGCAACGGGCGCGTGCTAAGGAGCACGCTCAGCGCGAGCGCGGCGATATCGGCCATGGCAGCGGCTGCGCCCTGCGTTTCGATGCCGAGCCGCCCGGTCTCCCAGCCATCCAGCACCGCTCCGGCTTCAGGGCTTGTAGGCCCATTCACGGGGCTTGTCGCGGATTGAACTCGACGCAGAGATCATTCCTGCATAGGCTACCAACCCGAACTCGGGTAAAGCCGTGCACAGCGGGTCTGGCCTGGCAGACGTCCGCCCGCAGGGAGCCTCAGATAGGGGTCCAGGGGATGCCCGCCTGCGGCGTTGCGTCCGCGAACGCGCATTGTAGGCGATCTCTATGGGATCTGACTGCGGCTTTAGTAGGGTTCGGGGAAGTAAGTTCATCGCACGCCAACGACGAGGGCCATAACCAATGAACAAACGCACTCAAAATTGCACGCTTGCGGCTCTGGCACTTTCGGTGACGGCTATCCTGCCCGCGGTTGGCTACGCCGCGGACGACGATGACCGCCCCGAGCAGATCGATGAAACCGCCACTGAACTCCGCGATTACGCGAAGGAAGGTATCAACGCGGCCAGGGAAGCTGCCGCAAAGACGGGCAAGGCGGCCGACGAGCGCGCCGAGGCGGCCTCCGAAGCCGTGAACGGCGATCGCGACTGAGGCCCTAGGAGGCTGTCCGGGAAATCTGCGCCGTAGCGAGCGCGTGGCACAGCGAGCGGATTTACGTGATCGTGAAACGAGCATGGTGGTTCCCATGCGAGTTGAGGGGTCGCGCAAAGCCGCTCGCTGTGGGACGCGCGCAGTAGGCGCCGGGTTTCTCGGACAGCCTCCTAGCCCGCCACCACGCGATCATCCCGTAGGGCGAGGACGATGCCCGGATTCCGATCGAACAGGGCCGCACGCTCGCGCAGCGACTCGGAGTCGAGCCCCTCGAAGTCATCCCGGGGCAGGACGCCTCGTTCAGGAAGAGGCTCTCCTGAACTTTCGGTGGGTCGCCGCGTCGTTGCTTCGCTGCGCTCGCAATGACGTTCCTGTCGGCTCCGCGCGACGACTCGTGCTGTGGGGTGCTCGGCCTCGGTAAGCGCTCTGGGATTCCGTGCGACCCGCCCACCCCAATGACGAGTCATTGCGAGCGTAGCGAAGCAATCCAGTCGCTCCGCGGGGACGCCCGTAGAGCCAAGGCCTTCGCCTCGACGCTGGGTCGCCGCGTCGCCTATCGGCTCCTCGCGACGACTCGTTGCGTGGGAAGCGCGGACTCGATACGCAGCGTTCTGTCATTCCACGCGACACGCCCAACCGAACGCACATGCCGGTGCGCCGTTACCGCGCCGCTGCCGGCGACCCACCGAAAGAGCAGGAGAGGCCAGGAAGATGCGCCCGAGGGCATCGTGGCCGCGGCATACCGGTTCCTTGGATTGCCCTGAGCGTCTTCAAATGGCGAGTCGCGGGCGCTGCCCGTCCCCTTGTTGCCCAGTCGCGACCGCGCAGGGGACGAACCACCCGCTGCTCCAGCACAGCGTGCAGGCGATCGACGGCGCTGCCCGGCGGCGAGGGCGGCGTCGGGTCCGCGGTAATGGCGACGGTCAATTCCAGCGCGGGCACGACGTAGAGCATCTGCCCGCCATAACCGCGGCTGTAGTAGATCTCGGTGCCCTCGAACCGGCGGATGAACCAGCCGAAACCGTACTGGTCGCCGCTCCAGGGCGAACGCACGCGGGGTGTCCACGAAGATTCGACCCATCCTCTTGGGAGCACCCGCTGGCCGTCGACGACGCCGTCGTGTCGGTACAGTTCGCCGAGCCGGACCAAGGCGCGCGGGCTCAGCAGCATGTTGTTACCGCCGAAGTAGACCCCCTGCGGATCCTGATCCCACGGCGGAATCCGGATGCCGAGCGGCTCGCCGATCCAGTTCCGCGTGAGCGACAGCACGCTGCGCCCGCTTGCTTGTGTGAGCGCGGCCGCGAGGATGTGGAAGTCACCGGTGGAATACTGCATGCGCTCGCCCGGGGCATCCACGAACGGGCGGGTGAGCGCGTACTCGACCCAGTTCGCGCTATTGACCCAGGCACCGTATCCGGGCCCCGAAGTACGCTCGAGCCCGGAACTCATCGATAGCAGGTGAGCCACGGTGACCTGCTCGATTCGCGCATCGGCGTTATCCGGCACGCGAGAACCGAGCAGCGCCGTGACCGGCTGGTCGATGCCTTCGACGCTATCGTGGTGGATCGCGGCCCCGGTGAGCGCAGCCATGAAGGTCTTGCCCAGCGACTTCACGTTCACGGGCGTATCGAGTCCCGGACCCGCGAAGACCTCTTCGACGACTGTTTCCCCTCCGTGCGCGACGATCACCGCGTGCACACGGGGATGCTCGCGCCAACCGTCGATGGCTGGGATCAGCGTTTCACGCTCGATGGTGTCCGCTGCCGCGGATGCGGCGGCGAGCGCGGGCAAGCCAACCAGAAGGGCAATCACGGGTGCGCGCAATCTCTTCATTGACCTCTCCCAGAAGCCCATGGAAGGCCGGCAGTCGCCGGGGGAACGGGTTTGTAATGAGGGAAGGGCGAGGGCCCTCGCGGTCTGGATCGCCTTGAATTCGCGCGAAACTGTGCTGCATTGTAGGGTTTGAACCCAGTGCGTCCACAACGGTTGAATTGCAGGCCCTGACCGAATCCCTGCAACCCGCGACGAAACGGCGAGGCGAGCAACGATGAAATACTTGATGGCAGCGATTGTGGTTACGGCCTTCGCGACTAGCGTCCAGGCCGGCGAAAGCGTGTCCTACGAAGCCAATGGCGAACAGTACGAAGGCTATTTCGCCGAGGCTTCCGATCCCAAAGGGCTGGTGCTCGTCATCCATGACTGGGACGGGCTGACCGACTACGAGCGCGAGCGTGCCGACATGCTGGCCGAGCTCGGCTACGACGCCTTCGCCGCCGATCTGTACGGCCAGGGCAATCGTCCCGTCGACACGTCGGCGAAAAAGGCCGAGACGGCGAAGCTTTATGAGGACCGCGAAAAGATGCGCTCACTCATTCTCGCGGGCTTGGCCGAAGGGCGCCGGCTCGGCGAGGACAATGCGGTGGTGATGGGCTACTGCTTCGGAGGCGCTGCGGTTCTGGAACTGGCCCGCTCCGGACAGGCCGAGAACATCGCGGGATATGCCACCTTCCACGGCGGTCTGTCGACGCCGGAAGGCCAGAGCTATTCCTCCGATACGCCCCCGATCCTGGTCGCCCACGGCGGTGCCGACTCCTCGATCACCATGCAGGACGTCGCCTCGCTCTCCAGCGAGCTCGAAGAGGCCGGGGTAACGTACGAGATCGAGGTCTATTCGGGCGCGCCCCACGCGTTCACTGTCATCGGCTCGGAGCGCTACCAGGAGCGCGCCGACAGAAAATCGTGGGAGGCCTTCAAGACGTTCCTCGAGACCAATCTTCCCAGCTAGAGCCGGTCAACGCTTCCCGCGATCGCCGCGGCGGGACCTGGGTGCTGCAAGGCAAGGAGGCGCAACCTCGCCGGCACATAGGCCCCGCCCCGCGAGGACGGCGGCCCCAATCGGGGCCGCGCAGAGGAGGCCGCCGAAACCGTGAATGGCGTACGCCCGAGCCTCGTGTGCGGTGAATGGTGAGGCCACGTTCCACGATCCCGCCACGATCGCGTACATTGTTGCGTTACGGGGCGACCCGCCCTATGCGCCCGTAACCGGGACGTGAGCCTGTCGATTGCCTCCTTGGCCGCGCGACAGGTCTGGAAAAGTCGGATGTCCGCGCCATGCCCAGCGTCCAGGGAGCCATCGAGCGCGCCTATCGGCAGCATTCGCGCCGCGTAACCGCTAGCCTCATCCGCCTGCTCGGCGATTTCACCCTCGCCGAGGAGGCCCTACAGGAGGCGTTCGCCGCGGCCGTCCAGCAGTGGCCGCGGGACGGTGTGCCCGATAAGCCGGCGGCCTGGCTGATCCGGACCGGCCACCGGCGCGGCATCGACCAGATCCGCCGCCGCCAGACCGCGCGCCAGTACGCGCATCTCGTCGCACCGGAAGAAGAGGCCGCGGACGAGGTGGACGAGCAGGTCATCGAGGATGACCAGCTCCGATTGCTATTCACCTGTTGCCACCCCGGGCTTGCGCCCGATGCGCGCGTCGCGCTCACGTTGCGGGAGATGTGCGGCCTGACCACCGAGCAGGTCGCCAGCGGGCTGTTATGCAAGCCGGCGACCGTCGCCCAGCGCATCGTCCGCGCCAAGCGCAAGATCCGGGACGTGCGCATTCCCTACGAGGTGCCGGACGCCGACGAGCTACCCGCGCGCCTGCCCGCCGTGCTCCGGGTGATCTACCTGATCTACAATGAGGGCTACTCGCGCAGCGACGGCGAGGCGGTGGTGGACGTCCGTCTGTCCGAGGAGGCCATCCGCCTGACGGAATCGCTGGCGCGCCTGCTGCCGCACGGCGAGGTCTATGGCCTGCTGGGGCTCATGCTGCTGCACGATGCGCGCCGCGGTGCGCGCCAGGGGGCGGACGGCGAGCTCATCACGCTGGACGAGCAGGACCGCAGCCGCTGGGACCGCGAGCGGATCGCGATCGGATTGCGGTGGCTGGAACTCGCACTGGCGACGACGCCCACCGGGCCCTACACGCTGCAGGCCTCCATCGCCGCCGAGCATGCCCGCGCGCCGCGCTACGATGACACCGACTGGGGGCGCATCGTCCGTCTGTACGACGAGCTTCATCGCCAGCAGCCTTCGCCCGTGATCGCCCTCAATCGCGCTGTCGCCGTGGCCATGCGCGATACGCCTGCCGAGGGCCTCGAGCTACTGGACGAACTGACCGGCCAGAAGGAGATCGTCAACTACCACCTGTTCCATGCCGCCCGCGCCGATCTCCACCGCCGCGCGGGCGACCGCGAGTCGGCCCGGCGCGCCTACGAGCGGGCGCTGACGCTAACGGCGCAGGGTCCCGAACGGCGCTTCCTGGAGCGCCGGCTGGCCGAGCTCGATGCCGCCACCTGACGAATCTGCCGGAACGCTGTCGATTTGCGCGCGGCCCGCGCGACTCACCGATGCAACCGCAATGAAACAGCAGGAGGCATCGTGAAATACATGCTCATGCGCAAGGCCGATGCACAGACCGAGGAGGGCATCCTGCCGTCCGAGGAGCTGCTGCAGGCCATGGCGAACTACAACGAGCGCATGGCCCGGGCCGGCGTCTTCGTCAGCGGCGAGGGCCTGCGCCCCAGCCGCGAGGGCTGGCGGATCACGCTCGAGAACGGCGAGCCCCGGGTCATCGACGGCCCCTTCGCGGAAACCAAGGAACTGCTCGCCGGCTTCACCGTGCTGGACGTGGATTCCCCGGAGGAGGCCGTCGCCTGGGCCAAGCAGTGGCCGCGCGAGGACGGCGACGCCACCGTCGAACTGCGCCGTTTCTTCGCCCCGGAGGATTTCGCCCCGGGTCCCGGCGTCGAGCACCACCGCGCGCACGGCCGGCTGCCGTCCGAGATGAACGTGCACCTCGTCTTCTCCGGCAATTGCCGCGAGGCAATGGCGTTCTACGCCGAAGTCACCGGTGGTCACGTCGAGTCCATGGTCACCTTCGGCGGGACCCCGGCCGCCGCCGATACGCCGGCGCACTGGCACGACCGCATCATCCATGCCTCGCTCAACCTGCGCGGCCGCCGGCTGATGGGCGCGGACATGGACGGCGATTGCTACCAGGCACCCCAGGGCGCCGCCGTGTACCTGGCCTATCCAGAGCCGGAACAGGCCGAGGCCATCTTCGCCCGGCTGAGCGAAGGCGGCTCGGTCACCATGCCCATCGGCGAGACCTTCTGGGCGCGGCGCTTCGGCATGGCGACGGATCGTTACGGCATCCATTGGATGATTGCCTGCGAGCTCGACGAATACGAATGCGGGCAGAAGACGGAGGCATAGCCCCATGAAGTACGTTGCACTGGTGTATTACCAGGAGAAGATCATCGAGGCGATGAGCGCGCAGGAATGGCACGACCTGAACCAGGAGTGTGTCGCCGGCGTCGAGCGCCTGACGGAGCAGGGCCACTTCGTTGCCGGTCAGGCCCTGCAGGCCGTGGACACCGCCACGACCGTGCGCACGCGCGACGACGAGATGATCGTCTCTGACGGCCCGTTCGCCGAGACCAAGGAGCAGCTCGCCGGCTTCTACCTGCTCGAGGCCGCCGATCTGAACGAGGCATTGCGGCTCGCCAGCCGCATCCCGCCGGCACGCTTCGGCAGCATCGAGGTGCGCCCCGTGCGCGAGCTGCCGCCGAAGGACGACTGAGTGACGCACTCAACCAGGAGAACGCAAATGAATTACGTGGATGGATTCGTGGCCGCCGTACCGAGCGCCAACAAGGAACGCTACGTCAAGCACGCCAGCGACGCCGCGGCCGTATTCAAGGAATACGGCGCGCTGAATTTCGTCGAATGCTGGGGCGACGACGTCCCCGACGGCGAGGTGACTTCATTCCCCATGGCCGTGCACTGCAAGCCCGATGAGACGGTCGTGTTCTCATGGGTGATCTGGCCTTCGCGCGAGGTGCGCAACGAGGCCATGCAAAAGGTCATGGAGGATCCGCGCTTGAAGCCGGACGTCAATCCCATGCCGTTCGACGGCAAGCGGCTGATCTACGGCGGCTTCGAGACCGTCGTCGACGAATAGCATCGCGTGTGCTCGTGAGCGCCGAAAGGGTCCGGCCAGCCGGACCCTTTCTCTTCGGAGTCGACCCGATGAAATACCTGTGCCTTTGCTACTACGACGTGCAGCGTTTCCAGGAATTGCCGCCCTCCAGGGCAGGCGAGATCGGTGCTGCATGCGCACCGCACGACGAGGCCTTGCAAGCCACCGGCCGCCTTCTCGTGGTGGGCTCGCTGGCCATGCCCGACACATGGACCCATTTCATACCGGAAGGTGGGCGACCCCAGCGCCGTAAGGGGCCGTACCTGAACGGCAAGGATCAGGCCGGCGCGTTCTTCCTCATCGAGGCGGATTCGGAGGACGAAGCCCGGCAAGTGGCCTCGAAGCACGCAGCGGCCAACTACGGCGAGGATCTGGGCTTCGCCGTCGAGGTGCGCGCCTGCGAGTCGTTCGAGACCTACGGCCGCGCCAGTATGTAAGGCCCGAAACGAAGCGGTGGGTCGCATGAAGGGGCGGGTATTGGACGACGAGTCGTCGCGAGGAGCCGGCAGGCGACGCGGCGACCCAGCGTCGAGGCCGAATCCTCGGTTCTGAGCTGTCCCCGCGGAACGCCTGGATTGCTTCGCTCCGCTCGCAATGACTCGTCGTTTGGGCGGGGGTGTCGCATGGAATCGCGGGGCGCTGCGGATCGAGCCCCGCACGACGAGTCGTCGCGAGGCGCCGACAGGCGACGTGGCGACCCAGCGTCGAGGCTCAATCCTCGGTTCTGAGCTGTCCCCGCGGAACGCC
>CAZVBX010000007.1:0-57960 GCA_964625925.1 uncultured Ectothiorhodospiraceae bacterium
GCTGCAGCGCCGGCGTCGGCGGCTCCCGACCACGCCTCGCCCGACGCGAGCGCCGCGAGCGCGCCGTTGTCCGAGCCCCCGGTCGATTCCCAGGTCGATCCCAGCGCCGAGCCGGCGCCGGCGAACGGCGCTGCGCCGGGCGCCGAGCCCGAGGCAAGCGCCACGTTCGGACCCGATCTGGACTGGGCCGCGACCGTGAATGCGCTGGGGCTGCGTGGATTGGCCGGGGAACTCGGCGCCAACACGGCGCTGCTTGGCGTCGACGACCATCGCCTACGCCTTGCGCTGGCCCCCGAGCATGCCCATTTGGGGGGAGAGCGCTATCGCCAGCGGCTGGAGCAGGCCTTGGGCGAGTATTTTGGCCGCACGGTCCGCGTGGAGTTGGTGCACGAGGCGGCCGAAGGGGCCGAGACGCCCGCGGATGCCGACCGCCGGCGCGCCGAGGACCGGCGCGCCGAGGCGCAGCAGGCCATCGAGAGCGATCCGGTGGTGCAGGCGTTTCAGGACCGCTTCGGCGCGCAGATTCAGACCGACAGCATCCGGCCGGTCGATTCGGGCCGGAGCGACGAATCGGGAACCGATTAAGGGGATTGGGGCATGAAAGGCGAACTCGGCAAGCTGATGCAGCAAGCACAGCAGATGCAGCAGAAGATGCAGGAAGCGCAGGAGGAGATGGCCAAGCTGGAGGTCGAGGGCGCGGCCGGAGGCGGCATGGTCAAGGTGACGATGAGCGGCCGTCATGAGGTCCGGGGCGTAGCCATCGACGACAGCCTGATGGGCGACGACCGCGAGATGCTCGAGGACCTGATCACCGCGGCGTTCAACGACGCGGTGCAAAAGGTCGAAGCGGAGCAGAAGGAGCGCTTCTCGGGCATGGCCTCGGGCATGTCGCTGCCCGAAGGCTTTAAAATGCCGTTCTGATGATCGCCTCGCCTTTGCTGCGCGAGCTCGTCGAGGCGCTGCGCTGCATGCCGGGCGTGGGGCCGCGTTCGGCGCAGCGCGCGGCCTTCCATTTGCTCGAACGCGACCGCGATGCGGCGTTGCACCTGGCCGATTGCCTGCAGCGGGCCATGGAGGGGATCGGCCGCTGCCGCCAATGCCGCACCTTCTCCGAGGCCGAGCTGTGCGAGCTCTGTGCCGGTTCCAGCCGCGACCGCTCGTTGCTGTGTGTGGTCGAGACGCCGCCCGATATCGCGGCGGTGGAGAATGCGGCCGGCTTCAACGGCCTGTATTTCGTGCTCATGGGGCACCTGTCGCCGCTGGACGGCATCGGCCCGGAGGAACTGGGCCTCGACGTGCTCGATCGGCGTTTCGCCGAGGGAGAGGTCCGAGAGGTGATCCTGGCGACCAATCCGACGGTCGAGGGGGAGGCCACGGCGCAGTACATCAGCGAGCGCGCCAAGGCGCACGCGCTGCGGGTGACCCGGATCGCGCACGGCGTCCCCCTCGGGGGCGAACTGGAGTATGTCGACGGCGGCACGCTGTCACACGCGTTTACGGGCCGGCTCGAGGTCTGAGCGCTCGAGCGGCCCGTCGAATCGGACCAAGGGGAGATCGGATGAACAAGACCCTGTTCGAGCAGATCCGCGATCGTGAGATCCCGGCCGAGTTCGTCTACGAGGACGACGAGATCATGGCGATCCGCGACATCAATCCGCAGGCGCCGGTGCATATGCTCGTGATCCCGAAGCAGGTCATCGAGTACGTCCCCGCGCTCGAGCCCCAGCATGCCGAGTTGATGGGCCGCATGATATTGGTGGCGCAGAAGATCGCGCGCGATGAAGGCCTGGACGAAAAGGGCTATCGTCTGGTGATCAACACGGGCGAGAACGCCGGGCAGTCCGTGTACCACATCCACATCCATGTGCTCGGCGGACGCTACCTCGAGTGGCCGCCGGGCTGACTCGACCCTGGCGCTCCCCGTGTTGCTCAGTTCGACCGCGCAACGCCCGAGGGGCCAATGCAGGCCCGCTCTACGATGTAGGCGTGACACAGCGCGGCCGCTTGCGGGCCACAACCCTTCGGGGCGGGGCCTGTGTGGCGCAATGCGGCGTTGCGCCACACAGGCTCCCGCCGCGGCGATCGCGGGAAGGGTTAACAGGCCCTAACAGGGTGTTGAGAATGGGCAATCCTGCCCATTCTCAACGCGCCGGGTCCGGCGCATGTCCGGACCCGGCTACGCGAATCAGGCACTTACAGTGCCCGATTCGCGGCGGGACATCCCTGTCCCGCGAGCAGGCTGTTTTTCAACAGCCTGCTAAGCGCCGCGACCAAGGACCACGGCGTGATCGAATGCGAGATCGACCAACAGGGGCGGACGGGGCGCTTCATCCTGCGTCCGCAGCGCTCGGCGACCTGGCGCGACAACCTGTGGCTCGTCGCGGGCGTGGCGGTGCTTGCGTTTCCGATCGCGCTGTTCTGGACGGCCGTGGGCTTCTGGCCCGTCATGCTGCTGTGCGTGCTGCATCTGCTCGCCCTGATGTGGGCCCTGTACTCGGTCAGCTACGCATTGCTGGCGCAGGAGGTGGTGACCGTCGGGTCCGAGTGGATCACGGTCGAAGCGGGCCACCGGCAGGTCGAGCGGCGCTTCGATCTGCAGCGGTCGTGGGCGCAGGTGGTCCTGCGGTCCGCACGCCACGCCGGCCGGACCGAGCTCGTGCTGCGGTCGGCCGGCCGCGCCGTCGCCCTGGGGCGCTTTCTCACCGACGAGGAGCGCGAGGCGCTCGCGGGGCAGCTGCAACGGGTGGTTGCCCCGGATCGGCCTGAGCTCGGGCCATAACCGGCCGGTCTTATACTATAAGAAAGCGATATTGCCGGGCCCTGATTGCATGCTGGTATAGTGAGCCGTGTAGCTGCTCACTGGAGCGGCATTTTGCGAGCGGAACACGGAGAAAGGCCATGGGTTTGCGAATCGGCGATACGGCGCCCGATTTCACTCAGGATTCGAGTGAGGGCACGATCAATTTTCACGAATGGGCCGGCGATGGCTGGGTGGTGCTGTTCTCGCACCCCGCCGACTACACGCCCGTTTGCACCACCGAACTCGGTGCGACCGCGAAGCTGAAGGACGAATTCGCCAAGCGTAATGCCAAGGTCATCGCGGTCAGCGTCGACCCCGTCGACTCCCACATGGGCTGGATCGACGACATCAACGAAACCCAGAACACCAAGGTCAACTTCCCGGTGCTGGCGGACAAGGACCGCAAGGTCTCCGAGCTGTACGACATGATCCATCCGAACGAGGACGATTCCTCGACGGTGCGCTCGGTGTTCATCATCGATTCAAACAAGAAGATCCGCGCCACGCTGACCTATCCCAAGAGCGCGGGCCGCAACTTCGACGAGCTCCTGCGGGTGATCGACTCGATGCAGCTGACCGACAATCACAGCGTGGCCACGCCAGCCGGTTGGAACCAGGGTGACGACGTCGTGATCCTCCCGTCGATCACCGACCCGGACGTGATCAAGGAGAAGTTCCCCAAGGGCCACAAGGAGCTGCGTCCCTATCTGCGGACGACGCCGCAGCCCGACCGGTAACGTCCCGTCCGACGCGGCCGGCACAAGGATGTGCGGGCGGGGTCGCGGTCCTCCCGCCAAGGTTCATCCCACGGCCGCCGACGGCGGTTTTCTCGTTGTCGGTCCGCTGTTCGAAGCGCGTGACCGATGGGACCCTTCGGGCAGATGCCCTTACGGCTGCGCCCGCCAGTGCCGCAATGCGAGCACCAGCGCGATACCCGTGACGAATGCGACGCCGGGCGACCAGATCGCCACGGCTGCGATGGCAGCGAGCATCGGCCGGTCCCATCCGCTCCAGTCCAGCGGCCGTGCCGCGTGCACGAGATCGACTGCGGGCACGAGCAGCAGCACGCCAAGTAGTGCCGATGGTACACGCGCGAATAGTGCGACCGCCGCCTCGCCCCATGCCAGTCCGAGCGCCAGCAACACGACCGCGAGCAGGGCCGGCGCCCGACCGGTGCGCGCGCCGAAGCGATGGTGCGCGGCCGCGCCGCCGGCGCCGTGGCACATGGGCAGGGCTCCCATCGGCGCGCTCGCGAGATTGACCAGGCCGGTCGTCAGCGACAGGCGCGTCGCATCCAGTCGGCGCGCCTGGGGGAAGCACTCGCGCCCCACCACGGCCATGACCAGGATCGCGTTGGTCAGCGTCAGCGGGAGTTGAGGCAGTGCAATGCTGAGGGCGCCGTCAGCGAAGGCCGCCGGATCGGGCCAGTGCAAGGCCGGCCAGGACGGTTGCGGTGGCGGCAGGCTCCCGGCCGGGACCAGGCCCAGCGCCATGCCGGCGCCGATACCGCCGGCGAGCATGATGAGCGCGACCGGCCAACGCGGGCGCAACCACATCAATGCGACCATCGCAGCCAGCAAGCCGGCGCTGAACACGGGCGCAGCGGCCATTTGGCCCAGCGCCATCCAGGCGAGCGTGACGCCCAAGCCGATCTGCAGGCCGGCGGTGACCGCCCCGGGAACCCAGTGGGCAATGCGCTCGATCAGTCCGCTCGCACCGACCGCCAGGAAGAACGGGCCCAGCAGGAGCCCGGCCGCGACGACGGTCTCGACCGGCGGTGCGCTGGCCAGCAGCACGGCCGCCGCGACCTTCATCGGCTGGACCGGGACGGGCGCGCGATAGACCGCTGCGGACAGGCCGTAGGCGAGGCCGAAGCCGGCGAGCACCCCGGGAGCGGGTAGCCCGCCCAGCGCCATTGCGCCGAGCGCCAGCGGGAGAAAGGTGCCGACATCGCCGAAGGCGCCGGCGATGTCGTCGAGCAGGCGTGGCCGCGGTTCGTCGTTCGCCGTCATGGAGGGAAAGTGCTGCGCCGGGGGTAACCCCCGGCGCGTGATGGCGCGAAGGGCGGACCGCTGGCCCGCGCGGGCATTACCGGGGCGTGACCTTCTGCAGCCCGTTCTGGCTGGCGTAGTATGCGGCCAGATCTCGGAGATCCTGGTCGGATAGGTTCGAGATCATGTTGGCCATCACCTGGTTGCCCCGATCGCCGGTCTGATAGTCCTTCATCGCCTGGAACAGGTAGCTCGCGTGCTGGCCGGCGAGTTTGGGGTACATGCTGTTGGCGGTGTTGCCCCGCTCGCCGTGGCATTGGGCGCAGGTCTGCGCCTTCTCCTTGCCCGCGGCGGGGTTGCCCGCGGCCTGGGTGGTGGTCGCGGCCGCGGCGAGCACGGCGCTCATGATGATCGCGGAGATTCGCATGGCGTTATCCTCGAACGGGTCGCGTTAGCGGGAGCTGTCGATCGAAGCGAAGTAGGCTGCGATGTCCTGCATATCTTGCTCGGACAGCGCGCTCGCTTGCGCCTGCATCGTGTCGTGATCGCGCTCCCCGTCGCGGTACGCCTCGAGCGCGGAAACCAAATATTCGGCGTGCTGCCCGCCGAGCTTCGGCACGTGATACGTCGGATAGACGTTCGTGTACCCCGGGACCCCGTGGCAGCCGAGGCAGGTCTGCGCCTTGTAGCGCCCGGCTTCCGGATCGCCCGCGGCGTGAACGCTCGCGGTCAGCAGCATCGATAGCAACGCGCCGCCGAGCGCGAGCGCACGTCGTGTCGTCATCGGTTCTCCTCTCCCAGTCTCCGGTCGCGAGTCCCAGCGCCTTGCCGTTCGCCCGCCGCTCCGTGCCGGGCCTGTGCCTGTCGGTCGAACGCGCGCGGGCCCCGTCCCGGCAAGGCCCCGCGGTCCGCCGAATCTCGCGCCCGCCGCCGTGGGCGGGCCAAAACGCCTAGTATACACCCTCGGGCCGTGGCGGCGACCCCATCGGAAGCGGAGGTCTCCGCGCCACGGGGATGCGCCGCCGCAGTTCTTACGGGCTGCGAAAGCGGCCGCCCTCGCAGCCCGCGGCCGATCGAGGCGCGGTGACCTCGATCGGGCGGCTCTCGGGTCAGCGGAAGAGGTCGTCGACCTTCGCCGCGCAGATGAAATCGTTGCGCGACAGCCCCCCGATCGCATGGGTCGAGAACTGGATCAGGCAGCGGTTGTAGCCGGCCTCGAGATCGGGGTGATGGCCCTCGCGGTTTGCGATCCAGGCCACGGCGTTCACGAACTCGATCGTGTGATAGAAGTTCTTGAACTTGAACGCGCGGCGAATCGCACGATGGTTCTCGTCGAACTCCCACTCTTCGTTGAGCTGTGCCTTGAGCCGCGAGGCCTCGTCGCGCTCGAGTACGGGCGTGTTGGCGTCGCAGGCCTCACACTTTTGCTGACTCAAATCCTCGCTGGTCATAACGCCTCCTGCGTAACCGCCGCGTGGCGGCGGCCGGCTTGAATTCGGGGTCGGACGACAGGTCGCGCCCCTCGCGGCTGCGGCGATTGTACGGGCGGTGTGGGTCCGTCTCAATCCGCCCTGCGCCGCTGCGCGGGCGCGAACGGCGCGGGCTCAGGCTCCCGCGGGGGCGCGCAGCCGGTCCAGATGCGCGATGCGTTCCGGTGCGGCCGGGTGGGAGTCGTACACGGCCGACCAGAGCGGATCGGGAGTGAGCGTGTGGGCGTTTTCGCGGTACAGGTTCAGCAGCGCCGAGATCAGATGCTCGGGCGGGCATTGGCCCGCTGCGAAGGCGTCCGCCTCGAACTCGTGGCGCCGCGACAGCCCGGCGATCAGCGGTTGCAGAAAGAACGTGAATACCGGCAGCGTGAGCATGAACAACGCCAGCGCGGCATGCACCGACGGCGTCGGAACGCCGAGCGCGCTGTAGAACCAGGGCTGATTCATGAGGGTCGCCAGCAGCGCCAGGCCGATCAGGCTGGCCGCGGCCATCAGCAGCAGGCGCTTGCCGATGTGCCGGTGACGGAAATGGCCCAGCTCATGGGCCAGCACCGCCTCGATCTCATCCGGACGCAGCTGCTCGAGCAGGGTATCGAAGAAGACGATGCGCTTGTTGCGGCCCAAGCCGCTGAAATAGGCGTTGCCATGTCCGGACCGGCGCGAGCCGTCGATCACGTAGACCCCTTCGCTGGCGAAACCGCAGCGGGCCAGCAATGCGTCGATGCGTTCGCGCAGCGCTGTGTCGTCGAGCGGCGTGAAGCGATTGAACAGCGGTGCGATGAAAGCGGGCCATGCCCAGATCATCAGCAGATTGAAGCCGAGCCAGACCAGCCACGCGTAGAGCCACCAGGCACTGCCGGCGGCGTGCATCAGGGTGAGGATGATCGCGGCCAGGGGAATCCCCAAGGCCAGCAACAGCAGGGCCGACTTGGCTTGGTCGGCGGCGAACAGCATCGGGCCGCGCCGGTTGAAGCCGAAGCGCTGCTCGATGCCGAACACGCGCCCGATCCGGAACGGCAGATCGACCAGCGCGCTGATCGCGACGACGCTCACTAGCACGCCCACGCCGGTGGCCAGGGGCGAGATATCGAGCCCCCGCCAGGCGGCATCCACCGTGGCCAAGCCGCCGCCGAGGGTCCAGGCCAGCAGCAGGGCCGCTTCCACGAGGTGTTCGAGCTGTCCCAGGCGAGTGCGGGCCACGGTGTAGTCGGCGGCCTTGCGGTGCACGGCGGGATCGATGAGTTCGCGGAACGCCGCGGGCACCTGGTCGCGGTGCGCGAGGACCTGCCGTATCTGACGGCGCGCGAGCCATAGGCGGGCGCCGAGTGCCGCCGCCAGGGCGGCCAGAAAGATCGCGGTAACTGGGTGCATCGAGTCTGCGCGGCGCGCGGCAGCGGGGCGTTTTTGTGAGCGTATAGCGCAACGGCTAGAATGGCAAAGCCTGCGCAGCGAGGGGAACGCCAATGGCCGACGAAATGGCCGAGCGTCTGATCTGGATCGATCTCGAGATGACCGGCCTCGACACCCGCCGCGACGAGATCATCGAGGTCGCCACGATCGTCACGGACGCCGAGCTCGAGATTCTGGCCGAGGGTCCAGTGCTCGCCATCCACCAGCCGTCCGCGGTGCTCGAGGATATGGACGACTGGAATACCCGTCAGCACAACCAGTCGGGCCTGGTCGAGCGTGTGCGCGAGACGGGCGTGACCTATGCCGAGGCCGAGGCGCGAACGCTCGAGTTCCTGCGCGCGTGGGTGCCTGCCGGTGCCTCGCCGATGTGCGGCAGCAGCATCTGCCAGGATCGGCGTTTTCTCGCGCGCCTCATGCCCGATCTGGAGGCCTATTTTCACTACCGCAACCTGGACGTGAGCTCGGTCAAGGAGCTCGTGCGGCGTTGGTCGCCCGGACTGCTGGATGAGGTACGCAAGGCGGGCAGCCACCTGGCGCTGGACGACATTCGCGACTCCATCGTGGAATTGCGCTACTACCGCAAGCACGCATTCGCGATTTGATGGACGCCGCTTTGTGGCGTACCCCGGCATGAACGATCTCATGACCACGCGCGAGGTCGCGGATTACCTGCGCCTGCGCGAGCGCAAGATCTACGACCTGGTGAGCAATGGCGCCATCCCCTGCACCCGGGTCACGGGCAAATGGCTGTTCCCGCGCTCGCTGATCGATCTGTGGCTGCTGGAGAACGCCGAGGGCGGAGGCCCCGAGCCCCGCACGCGGCCCGCGGCCGTGGTGGCCGGCAGTCACGATCCGCTGCTCGAATGGGCCGTGCAGGCCTCCGGCTGCGGCCTGGCGCTGCTGGTCGGTGGGAGCATGGACGGCCTGGCGCGTTTCGCTCGCGGCGAGGCCGCCGCGTGCGGCTTGCATATCCCCGAGGAGCAGGACGAATACAATCTCGACACCGTACGGCGCACGGTGGCGGGGGACTACGTCATCGTCGAGTGGGCGCGCCGCAGTCAGGGCCTCATGCTGGCGGCCGGCAATCCGCTGCAGATCGAGGGGGTGGCCGACTTACGCGATCGCGGCGCGCGTGTAATCGATCGCCAGGAGGGCGCGGGCAGCCGCCTGCTGCTCGCCCGCCAGCTGGAGCGAGCGGGCGTGGAGCGCGGTGAGGTCGTGTACGTCGACGAGATCGCGGTGAATCACGCGGATGTCGCGCGCGCGGTCCATGCGGGCCACGCCGATGCCGGCTTGGGCATCGAGGCGGCCGCGCGCGATGCCGGGCTGACGTTTCTTCCGCTGGCGCAGGAGCGTTTCGATCTGCTGGTCGACCGGCGCGAGTACTTCGAGCCGCCGGTGCAGGCGCTCCTGGCGCTGACGCGTGCCCACCGCTTCGCCGAGCGCGCGCAAGCGCTGGGCGGCTATGACATCGCCCGTACCGGCGATGTCCGCTACAACGCGCCCTGACGTCGAGTCAGCTCTCGTCGCGCTCGGAGGCGCGCACCTCGGGCTCGCCGCCCGACGATTGCAGATGCCAGCTCACCGCGCGCTGAACCAGCGCGGCGTTGTCGATATCACCGAGTTTGCGCTTGATGTGCTCACGGTGGCTGTCGATCGTCTTGGGACTGCGCTGGAGCTTGGCGCTGATCTGCCGCGTCGAGTGGCCCTCGCCGATCAGGCGAAAGACCTCGAGTTCGCGATCGGACAGGGCGTGCTCCGGCTGATCGCCCGACCCCGATCCCCGCAGGCTGCGTTGCAGCAACCGGCTGGCCCACTCCTCGGCCAGGTAGACGCCGCCGCCGAGCACGGTGCGAATGCCCTCGATGATGCGGTCGGCCGCTTCCGCCTTGGTAATGTAGCCGTCGGCGCCGGCGCGCAGGGCGCGCTCGGCATAGAAGCGCTCCTCGTACATCGAGACCACGATGATGCGCACGTCGCGATATTGCTGGCGGATGTCTTTGACCAGCTCCAGCCCACTACCGCGTCCGAGCGAGAGATCGGCGACCACGAGATCGGGGTGCTCGCGCGCGACCGCCTGGCGGCCCGTGGCGGCGTCGCTGGCCTCGGCGCAGATGACGAGATCGGCCTCTCCATGAACGAGTTCCGCCAGTCCCTTGCGGAACACGGGATGGTCGTCGACGAGCAAAATGCGGGACACCTGGTCGTTGGGAGCGCTTTTCGTCATGGGTCTCCGGCTACTCGAGGCTTGCCGCTCGCGGCGAGTCGCTGGGGCGGCACCGACTGCCCCGCGATCGGTGCCACGAGATGATAGCGCCCGTCCGCAGCGGCGATCAGTTCGCGGACGGCGGCGTCGATGCGCGCGGACAGCGGCTCGCGATCCTGTCCGGGACGCCTGCGCCGTAGCGAGCGGTAGGCGTCGGGGTACTCGGACAGGCTAGCACGCGATCGAGGCGGCCATGGTGCCCGTCTCCGGTCGCGCGTATCCGTTCGGGTTCTCGCCGGGGCTTGCAGGGTCCTGCGGCGGTGGGCTTGGCTGTGCCGGTCGGCGCCCGCCGAGAAGAAGGAAGGCGAAGAGCCTACGAGACCGGACACGGGGGTCGCGCCCATGAGCCCGGGGTGAGTGGCGAGCGATTCGCATTGTCCGTCCCGAATGTCATTGTTGGCCCGTGTTGTCAGGAGCGCCGCGTAGGGCTGCTCCTGTTACACCGACCGCATTCGTACGGAAAAAGTTTCCCGATTCACGGCTTGAACGGCGGACACCGATGCTGGCCCGCTGGCGATGGCTGCGCGCGGCCGCGTCGGGGCGCCCGAAAGCGGTTGGGGCCGCGTCCGGGGACGGCGCGCTCGAGGGGGACAAGCGATGCACCGGGTCGGATCCGACGGGCCCGCTAGGCGCGGCCGGCCGCGACCTACGGCCCCGGCACGGAACGCCCTCGGGCCGAGGCAGATTGCTCGGCCCGAGGGCGCCGGGTTGCCGCGCTTGCGCGTTACTGCGCGTTCGGGAAGAACAACTGCTGGCCGCGCAAGCGATACGAGCCGATGGCCTGCTGCCCCGCGTCCGACTGCAGCCACTGGTGCCATTGACGGGCCAGGTCGTGCTTCAGGTCCGGGTGGCGTTCCGGATTGAGCGGCAGGCTGCCGTACTGATTGAACAGCGCGTCGTCGCCCTCGAACAGGATGGCGAGGTCCTGGCGGTTATCGAAGGCGACCCAGGTGGCCCGGTCCGCCATGACGTAGGCGTTCATCGACGCGGCCGTATTGAGCGTCGCACCCATGCCGCTGCCGAGCTCCCGGTACCAGCTGCCGGAGGGGTCCGGGACGCCGGCGCTCTCCCACAGGCGCAGCTCCGCGCGGTTGGTGCCGCTGTCGTCGCCGCGCGAGGTGAACGGTTCCTCGTTCTCGGCGACGCGGCTGAACGCCTCGGCCGCACTGTCGGCGTCGGCGACGTTGGCCGGGTCGTTCTTGGGACCGATGAGGACGAAGTCGTTGTACATGATGTCCTGGCGCTCGGTGCCGTAGCCGTTCTCGACGAACTGCTCCTCACCGGCGGTGTCGTGCACCAGTACGATGTCGGCGTCGCCGCGGCGGCCGATCTCGAATGCCTGGCCCGTGCCTACGGCCACCACGCGCACATCGATGCCGGTGCTCTCGCGGAATTGCGGAATGATGTGCCCGAACAGGCCCGAGGCCTCGGTCGAAGTGGTCGACGCCAGCGTGATGTAGCGCTCGTCGGCCTGGGCAGTCGCTGCCGTGACAGAGAGCGCAAGCGCCGCGGTAATCGTTATCAGGAGGCGTTTCATTACTTTTCCCTCATCGCTTACGGAAGTGATGCCGCGTGGCACCCGCAATCACCAGACGAGATCGCCCCGGATGAATGCGGCGGCCTCGCGGCTCGCGGGTTGCTCGAAGAACTGTTGTGCGGGTGATTGCTCGATCAGGCGGCCGTTCACGAGAAAGATCACCTCGTCCGCCAGGCGGCGGGCCTGTCCGATGTCGTGGGTACTCATGACGACGCGCATGCCGGCGGCATGGAACGCCTCGACCGCCTCCTCGACCGCTTTAATGGCGGCCGGGTCGAGCGCCGAGGTCGGCTCGTCCATGAACAGCACTTCGGGGCGCAGGGCCCAGGCCCGCGCCAGGGTGAGCCGTTGTTGCTCGCCGCCGGACAGCACGCGGGCCGGTCGATGCGCGATCTTGGTGAGGCCGAAGCGCTCCAGGGCCTCGTCCGTGCGTTTGGGGCGCTCGGCACGCGGCACGCCTTGAACGGCGAGGGCGTAGTGCACGTTCGCCGACGCCGAGCGCCGCAGCATCACCGGCCGCTGGAAGACCATCGACTGATACCGCCGGATCGCGTGGGCGTCGGCACCGGCGCCCGACCAGCGCACGTTGCCGGCGCTCGGCTGCAGCAGGCCGTGGCAGATACGCATGAGCAGGCTCTTGCCCGCGCCGTTCGGGCCCATGATCAGGGTCTTGCCGTTCGGTTCCAGGCGCAGGTCGATCGGCCCGAGCAGATCCTGCCCGCGGTGATGGAATGCAACCCCGTCGAGCTCGAGCGGCAATAGGGAAGCCGAGGCCATGGAACTCATCCGAGGCGTCGCTGAGCCGACGCGCCGACGATGTACGTCACCGCGTTCACCGTCGCGACGAGCAGCAGCAGCACGATCCCGAGTCCGAGGGCGAGCGGCAGATTGCCCTTGCTCGTCTCGAGCGCGATGGCCGTCGTCATCACCCGGGTGACGCCCTCGATGTTGCCGCCGACGATCAGTACCGCCCCGACTTCGGCGCTGGCGCGTCCGAAGCCCGCTAGCACCCCGGTGATCAGGCTGAAGCGGCCGTCCCATAGGAGTGTCGGCACCGCCCGCAGGCGCGATACGCCGAACGACTGCAGCTGCTCGCGATAGTCTTGCCACAGGTCCTCGACCACCTGGCGCGAGAGGGCGGCGACGATCGGCACGATGAGCGTGATCTGGGCGATGATCATCGCGGACGGTGTGAACAGCAGCCCCAGCTCGCCGAGGGGGCCCGCGCGCGACAGCAGGAGATAGACGACCAGGCCGGCGACCACCGGCGGCAGACCCATGAGCGCATTGAGCACGACGATCACGGCGCCTCGGCCGGGGAATTGCCACAGGGCGATGAGCGCGCCCACGGGCAAGGCCAGAACGGTCGCGATGGCCACCGCGCTCACTGAAACCTGCAGCGAAAGCAGCAGGATGCCCACGAGCGTTTCGTCCATGCCGACGATTAGCTCGAGGGCGGCTCCGAACGCATTGCTAGGCATGCAATCCCCGGTCGGTCTACGATTGCACGCATCCTAAATGCGTATTTCCTGCCGCGGCAGCTATAGCCGTAATCATTGCATGAAAGAACATATTAAAACGTCCCAAGGCTGGCCGACCCTGCTGACCACCGCGGAAGTGGCGGTCTATCTGCAGCTACGCGAGCGCAAGGTCTACGAGCTGGTGCGTCAACAGGCCATTCCGTGCACCCGCGCCGGGGGCAAGCTCCTGTTTCCGCGTGCGCAGATCGACCGGTGGGCGAGCAGCCATGAAGACGCCGGGGAGCAGACCCGCCCGACCCTGGCCGTGCTCGCTGGAAGCCAGGACCCATTGCTCGACTGGGCGCTGACCGAGAGCGGTGGTGAGTGGGCCACGCTTTGCCGCGGTAGCGGCGATGGCGTGCAGCGGCTGCTGCAACGGGATGCCATGGCCGCGGGGCTGCACGTCTTCAATCCAGCGACCGGCCATTACAACGAGCCGGATCACCTGGGGCTCGCGGGGATCCCGGACCTGCTGGTGATCCGGTGGGCGCGTCGTTCGCAGGGCCTCGTGGTCGCCCAGGACAATCCGCTGGGCATCCGGTCGCTGGCCGACCTGGCTCCCGCTGGCGCCACCGTCGCGTACCGCCAGCCGCAGGCCGGTGCGCACGGGCTGTTCCGGTGGTTGCTCGAGCGCGAGGGCGTGGATCCCGCGCGCCTTCGCTTTGCCGAGCATCCGTCGCTGAGCGAAGACAACCTCGCCCAGGACGTGCGCGCGGGCGAGGCCGATGCCGGCCTGGCCGTGGAGGCGGTCGCACGGCGCTACGGCCTCGGGTTCATCCCCTTGCACGAAGAAGTCTTCGATCTGGCCATGCGCCGGCGCAGCTTCTTCGAGCCGACGGTCCAGCAGTTGCTCGCGTTCGCGCGCACGGCGCGCTTCCGCGACCGCCTGGCCGCGATGGGCGGCTACGATATCTCCGAGCTCGGTGAGACCGCCTACAACGCCTAGCCGTCACGCTCCGGGCTCGGCCGTCTCCCCGCCACCCCGTAAGCCTACGGCGCGCCCCACGCCCAGTGGCCTCATAGGGGGCGCCGATCAGCCGATCGGGGTTCCGATTGGGTTGCTCAGACAGGCCCGTATTTCATTGCGATCGTTTCGCAAAAAACATACGCAGGAAAAAACATACGCAGGAAAAAACATACGCAGGAAAAAACAATGAGCGACGGAATCGGCGCCGCCCACGGTGAAGGGCTGCCGCGCCGAGGCGTGCCAGGCGAATGGCGGTCGCGCGGTCTGGGACGCGGCGGCGGCGACCGCCGTGCAGTCGTCGGGGGTGGCGGTCGGCGTTAGCGCTCGACCGGCGTATCGTCCCGGTTGCCCCAGTCCGACCAGGAGCCGGGGTAGCCGTAGACGCGGTCGAAGCCGAGGATGCGCAGCATCGCATAGCTCAGCGCCGAGCGATGGTGCGTGTGGCAGTAGACCGCTATCTCGCGCTCGGGCGTCACGCCCAGACCTGCGAGTTCCGCGCGTAGCTCTTCGGCGGGGCGCAGGCGCAGGTTGCGGTTGCGATCCATCGCGCGGGTCCACTCGTAGTGGACGGCGCCGGGGATGTGCCCGCCGCGCGCCGCGCGCACGGCCGTGCCGGCATATTCCTCGGGCGAGCGCGCGTCCAGCGTCAGGAAATCCTCGCGCTCGAGCCGCTCGCGGATGAACTCGGCGTCAGCGAGATGGCCTTGCGGTTCGCCCAGGATCAGATCGCCGGCGGGGCTGTCGGCCGGCGGGCCGGACTCGGTGGGAAAGCCCTCGTTGACCCAGGCGTGGAGCCCGCCATTGAGCAGCGATGCGTTGGCGTACCCGTAACTCTCGAGCGTCCAGAGCAGGCGGCCGGCGGCACCCCCACCTTCCGCGTCGAGCGCGACGACGTGCACGTCGGGACCGATGCCTGCGCTGCGCAGCACGCGCTCGAGCAGCTGCGGCTGCGGCAGCAGTCCGCCCACCGGCGGCTGGTCGGCGACGATCTCCCCGTACGGCAGATGCGTGGATCCAGGGACGTGGTGCTGACGAAATACCTCGCCCGGGCTCAGGTCGACGATGCGCAGCCCGGGCTCGTCGAGGCGGGCAGCCAGGTCCTCGGGTTCGACTAGGAGGGGCAGACGTTGGCTCATCGTGCGGTCCGGTGAATGGCTGGCGGCGATTGTAAACGCCCGGTCGCAGGCTTTGGTCCGCTGCCGGCCGCTTCAGGCGCCGTCCGCCTCGGGCCGCGCGCGGACCAGCGCGTTCGGCGGTGCCACGATGGTGTTGTGCGCGCGTTCGGCGCGCTGCGGATGGTCGATCGTGAAATGCAGCCCGCGGCTCTCGTGGCGCGAGGCGGCGCTGTGGATGATCAGATCCGCCACCAGCGCGAGGTTGCGCAGCTCGAGCAGGTCGTTGGTCACGCGGAAGTTGCCGTAGTACTCGTCGATCTCCGCCAGCAATAAATCGATGCGGTGCCGGGCGCGCTCCAGGCGCTTGTCGCTGCGCACGATGCCCACGTAGTCCCACATGAACCGCCGTAGCTCATCCCAGTTATGCGCCACTACGACCTCCTCGTCCGAGTCGGTCACGCGGCTCTCGTCCCATTCGGGCAGCGCATCGGGCTTGGGAAGGGCATCGAACCGCCCCATGATGTCAGCGGCGGCCGCCCGCGCGAAGACCAGGCACTCGAGCAGCGAATTACTGGCCATCCGGTTGGCGCCGTGCAACCCGGTAAAGGCGGTCTCGCCGATGGCGTAGAGGCCGGTGAGGTCGGTGTGGCCGGCGAGATCGGTGTAGGCCCCGCCGCAGGTGTAGTGCGCCGCGGGCACGACCGGGATCGGCTCGCGCGTCATATCGATGCCGAAATCCAGACAGCGGGCGTGGATGTTCGGAAAATGCTCGCGGATGAAGCCGGCGTCGCGATGGCTAATATCGAGGTAGACGCAGTCGGCACCGATCCGTTTCATCTCGTGGTCGATCGCCCGCGCCACGATGTCGCGCGGCGCCAGCTCCGCGCGCTCGTCGAACGCCGGCATGAAACGGGTCCCGTCGGGCAGTAGCAGTCGCCCGCCCTCGCCGCGGACGGCCTCGGAAACCAGTACGGAGCGCGCTTGCGGATGAAACAAGCAGGTCGGATGGAACTGCATGAATTCCATGTTCGCGACGCGGCAGCCCGCACGCCAGGCCATGGCGACACCGTCGCCGGTGGCGCTATCGGGGTTGCTGGTATAGAGATACACCTTGCTCGCGCCGCCGGTCGCCAGCGCCACGGCGCGGGCCGCGAAGGTCTCGATGACACCGCTCTCGGTGTCGAGCACGTAGGCGCCGATACAGCGGCGGCCGTGGGCGCCGTCGGGCGCCGTGATCAGGTCGACGGCGTTGCGGTGCTCCAGCAGGGTGATGTTCGGATGCGCGTTCGCGCGCTCGAGCAGCACCGTCTCCATGGCGCGGCCGGTGGCGTCGGCCGCATGGATGACGCGCCGATGCGCGTGGCCGCCCTCGCGTGTCAGGTGGAACGGTGCGTCCGGATTGTCGGCGTTGCGGGTGAAGGCGACACCGAGCGAGGTCAGCCACTCGATGGTTCCGGGGCCGTGCTCGACGGTAAAGCGCACGGCGTCCGCATCGCACAGGCCGGCGCCGGCGTCGAGCGTATCGGCGACGTGCGAGTCGAAGCTATCGCCGGCGTCGAGCACGGCCGATATGCCGCCTTGGGCATACCAGGTACTACCCTCGGGAAGGGCCCCCTTGGCGAGTACCGTGACCCGGGCGTGATCGGCGAGATGCAGCGCAAGCGTCAATCCCGCAGCACCGCTGCCGAGCACGAGCACGTCGCTATACTGGTTCGTTTTCATGGCGTGCGTCAGGGCCGGGCGTCGGTGCGGGGGAGGGCCCGCTGCGGTCCACCGCGCACGACGGCGCAGGGATACGAGAGTAGGCTTGGATGCAACGGCGGCCACCGGTTCGGGCAAAGCGGTGGCGCGATTCTGCCACATCCGCCCGAAGCGGACACGCCGAGCGGCCGGGTGCGCCGGACTGTGAGCCGGTTCGAATTCCGCGCATGCCCTTGGGGGTGCCAGAAACCTTCCCAACGGCCTATTGTCTATCGCGTACAAGTTGGGCCTGTCGCGGCATGGGCCGGGGCACGGGCCTGACTGATGGGCGAGCGTGCGGTCGATCTCGAGCTCGTCCGTCGGGTCCAGCGTGGCGATCGGGTGGCGTTCGATCTGCTGGTGCAGAAGTATCAGCATCGGATCGGCCACCTGGTGGGCCGCTATATCCGCGATCCGGAGGAGGTCGAGGATGTGGTGCAGGAGGCGTTCATTAAGGCCTATCGGGGCTTGGCGAACTTTCGCGGGGAGAGCGCCTTCTACACCTGGCTTTACCGCATCGCCATCAACACGGCCAAGAACCATCTGGTGTCGGCCGGGCGCCGAGTACCGGACCAGGGCGTGGACGCGAGCGAAGCCGAGCAGTACGACTCGGGTACATTGCTGCAGGAAGGAGATACGCCGGAGCGCCAGGCGCTGACCAACGAGATCGAGGCGGCGGTATATGCCGCGATCGATTCGCTGCCGGCGGAGCTCAAGGAAGCAATCACATTGCGTGAACTGGAGGGGCTCTCGTACGAGGAGATCGCGGAGGTCATGGACTGTCCGATCGGGACCGTTCGGTCGCGCATCTTTCGCGCACGAGAAACCATAGACAGTCGTCTCCGGCCCTTGTTGGACGAGACGGGGGGGTAACGATGGCAACGCATGACGGATCGGTCGGGCGCGACGATGCCACCTTGTCGGCGCTCATCGACGGCGAGCTGACGCCCGACGAGCGCCGGCAGGCGCTCGAACGGCTGGCGCGGGACGCGCGTTTGCAGGCGCGCTGGGCCCGGTATTACGTGGTCCGGGCCGCCTGCGAAGGGGCTGCCCAGACCAATCTGCGCCCGGACTTCAGCGAGCGCCTGCGCCATGCGCTGGCGCAGGAGCCTACGGTGGTGGCGCCGCCGGCGCGCGGACAGGACGGCTCAAAGGCGCGCTGGAGCTCCCCGGTGAGCGGTAAGAAACGCAGCGCCTTGGCGTTTGCGGCCAGTCTCACGATCGTGACCATCGGCGGCCTGGCCGCGGTGCAATGGCAGGGAGAGTCGTCCGGCAACGGCCCCCTGGTGGCCGACGGCGGCGCCGGTGCGAGTTCGCCCGATGCGGCGCTCGACGAGGTCGCGCCGCCGACCTCGCTGACCGCCGTCTCCTATGGCGCGGCCGACGACGGCCGGCATCGGATGGCGGTGTACCTGGCGCGGCACAACGAATATGCCGCCGCCGGCGAGATGCCGGACCTGGTCCCGTATAGCCGCTTCGCCAGCTTCAACGCGGCCGCGCGCTGAGCTCGATGCCGCGCGCATACCGCACCGGCGGCGCCATTCAGGGACGGAGGATCCGGGGATGGATGGTCGCAGCGCTGCTGCTCGCCGCCGGACCGCCGGGTGCCGATGCAGCGCAGGGCGAATGGCTCGGCCGCATGGCCGACGCCATGCGCGATCTCGCCTACGAGGGCACCCTGGTGTACGCCTACGACGGCGAGATGGAGACGCTGTCGGTGGTGCACGGGGTCATCGACGGCCGCGAGCACGAGCGCATCCGCGCACTGACCGGCAAGCCGTTCGAGGTCATCCGCGACGGCGAGAGCATCCGCTGCTTCTGGCCCTCGGGCGATCGCATGCTAATCGCCCAGCAGCCTGCCCGGCTGCTGCCCTCCGGCCTGCCCGAGGGCCTCGAATCGTTGCCCGGCCTGTATGAGGCCGAGGTCGAGGATACGACGCGCATCGCCGGGCGCATCGCCCGGGTGATCCGGGTGACCAGCGCCGACGAATTCCGCTACGGCTATCGGCTGTGGATCGATCGCGAGACGCACATGCTGCTGCGCTCCGATCTCATCGCCCCCGACGGGGAGATCGTCGAGCGGCTGATGTTCACCCGCTTTTCCATCCTCGAATCGGTCGACCCGGCACGGTTCGAGCCCAGCCATCCCGAGCGCGAGTACGTCGAGTACGGCGAGCCGACGCCCAATGCGGATGCGTTCAACAATCCCGAGTGGCAGGTCTCCGATCTGCCGCCCGGCTTCCAGACCGTGGCCCAGCGCAGCCAATTGTTGCCGCAGGGGGGCCAGTCCGTGCAGCAGTCGGTGTTCTCGGACGGTCTGGCGTCGGTCTCCGTATTCGTCCAGCCGCTCGATGAGCCGCCGGCCAAGGCGTTCGAGGGCGCCGCGGCCATGGGAGCGATCAACGTCTTCATAACACGCTCCGACGGCCGCGAGATCACCGTCGTCGGCGAAGTGCCGTCGGTGACCGTGCGCCGCATCGCCCGGGCGGTGGAGCAATCCAGCCAAGCGGCCGCCGAATAAACGCGCGGCCGCCGCCAGCGCGCGTGACTTCTGCCCCAGGCGCGAAGTCCACTCGTATGCTATGATTTCGCGCCATTTCGCCGCGCAAACACGCTAGGAGCCTGTCCGAGAAACCCGGCGCCTACTGCGCGCGTGCCCCAGCGGGCGCTTGGACCGATCCCTCAACTCGCATGGGAACCACCATGCTCGTTTCACGATCGGCCCAATCGCCTCGCTGTCCCACGCGCTCGCTACGGCGCAGGTTTCTCGGACAGACTCCTAGACCGACCCCCAGGGGGAGACCCCGAATCGTGACGCTCGCTCCCGCCCGACTGCTCGCCGTCGTGGCCCTGTGGCTCGCCGCCGCCGTGCTGACGCCGGCGTTCGCGCTGCCGGACTTCACCGAACTGGTCGCGGACGAGCACGTCGCCGTGGTGAACATCAGCACGGCGCGCCAGGTCGATCCGCAGCAGACGCCGCAATCGCGCGACGATTTGTCGCCACGGCCGTTCCGGGACGAGCGTTCGCTCGGGTCGGGCTTCCTCATCTCCGCCGACGGGTACGTGCTGACCAACGGGCACATTGTCGCCAACGCCGACGAGATCATCGTGCGCTTGCACGACCGGCGCCAGTTCGAGGCCGAGGTCGTCGGCGTCGACCGGCGCAGCGATGTGGCCGTGCTCAAGATCGACGCCAGCGACCTGCCGCACGTACGCATCGGCGATCCGGCGCGCTTGGAGGTCGGCAATTGGGTGCTCGCCATCGGCTCGCCGTTCGGCTTTGACCACTCGGTCGCGGCCGGCATCGTCAGTGCCAAGGAGCGCAGCCTGCCGGACGAGAACTACGTCCCTTTCATCCAGACGGATGTCGCGATCAACCCCGGCAACTCGGGCGGGCCGCTGTTCAACACGGACGGCGAGGTCGTCGGGATCAATGCGCAGATCCTGAGCCATACGGGCGGTTCGATGGGCGTGTCGTTCACCATCCCCATCGATATCGCCATGGAAGTCGCCGATCAGCTGCGCGCCGAAGGCCGTGTGAAGCGGGGCTGGCTCGGGGTGGTGATCCAGGAGGTCACGCGCGATCTGGCCGAGTCATTCGGCATGGAGCGTACGCGAGGTGCATTGGTGGCGCGCGTGCTCGCCGACAGCCCGGCGGCGCAGGCCGGGTTGCAGGAGGGCGACGTGATCCTGCGTTACGAGGGCCGCGAAATCGGCGAATCCGCGGCCTTGCCGGCGATGGTCGGGCGCACGCCGGTCGGTACGCGCGCCCGGCTCGTGGTCCTGCGCGAGGGGCAGCGCCGGGAGTTGCCGGTGGAGATCGGGCGCTTGCCGGAGCGCGATGCCCTGGCCGAGCGCGTTCAGTCCGAGCCGGAACGCCGGGCCTCGGCCCACGGGCGTCTGGGACTGCGCGTCGGACCGGTGGAGGAGCGTATACGACAGGAGCGGAGCCTGGGCGACGGCGGCGTTCAGCTGGTCGCGCCGCCGCAAGGCCCGGCCGCCGCAAGCGGGCTACGCGAGGGCGACGTGCTGGTGCTGATGAACTCGCGCCCCATCGCCGGCGTGGACGACTTCCGCCGGCAGGTGGCCCAGCTCGAGGCGGGCAGCAAGGTCGCGTTGCTCGTGCAGCGCCGCGGCGGTCCGCAGTTCGTCGCCATCGAGGTCCCCACCGACGGGGCGGATTGATGGCGCGGGAGTTGGTCCTCTACACGCGCGCCGGATGCCACCTGTGCGACGCGATGCTGGCGGCGGCGCGCCCGCTGGCCGAACAACACGGCCTCGAGATCGAGCTGGTCGACATCGACGACGATCTCAGGCTGGCCGCACGCTACAACCTCAGCATCCCCGTGCTCGCGCTCGACGGTCGCGAAGTGTGCCACCACTTCTTCGACCAGGCCGCGTTCGAACGGGCCCTGGCGGAGCGATAACGCGCGATGGACATGCAGCACATCCGCAACTTCTCGATCATCGCGCACATCGACCACGGCAAGTCGACCGTGGCCGATCGATTCATCGAGAATTGCAGCCTGGTCTCGCAGAACGACCACGCCGAGCAGATGCTCGACTCGATGGATCTCGAGCGCGAGCGCGGCATCACGATCAAGGCCCAGGCGGTCTCGCTCAAGTATCGTGCCCGCGACGGCGAGGAGTACCTGCTCAACTTCATCGACACCCCGGGGCACGTCGACTTCTCCTATGAGGTGGCCCGCTCGCTGCAGGCGTGCGAGGGCGGGCTGCTCGTGGTCGATGCCTCCCAGGGGGTCGAGGCCCAGAGTGTGGCCAACTGCTACACCGCCATCGGTCTCGATCTCGAGGTCCTGCCCGTGCTCAACAAGATCGACCTGCCGGCCGCCGAGCCCGACCGCGTGGCCGACGAGATCGAGGAGATCATCGGGCTGGAGGCGCAGGACGCGGTGCGTGTCTCGGCCAAGACCGGGGAGGGGATCGTCGATCTGCTGGAGATGCTGGTTGCACGAGTGCCGCCGCCGCAAGGCGACCCCGAGGGGCAGGCGAAGGCGCTGATCGTCGACTCGTGGTTCGACCAGTACGTCGGTGTGGTCTCGCTGATCCGCGTGTTCGAGGGTACGCTGCGCCCCAACGACAAGGTCAAGATCATGTCCACCGGGCGCAACTATCAAGTCGACGCCGTGGGCGTGTTCACGCCCGGCCGCGAATCGCGCAGCGCGCTCGGCTCCGGCGAGGTGGGCTTCCTGATCGCCGGGATCAAGGACATCGATGCGGTCCGCGTGGGCGATACCATCACGGGGGCCTCGAATCCGGCGGCCGAGCCGCTGCCGGGCTTCCGCGAGATCCAGCCGAACGTCTTTACCGGCCTGTTCCCGATCAGCTCCGATGATTACGAGGCCTTCCGCGATGCGCTCGGCAAGCTGCGTCTGAACGACTCCTCCCTGCGCTACGAGCCCGAGACCTCGCAGGCGCTGGGCTTCGGGTTCCGCGTCGGCTTCCTCGGCATGCTCCACATGGAGATCGTGCAGGAGCGACTCGAGCGCGAATACGGCCTGGATCTCATCACCACGGCGCCTACGGTGGTGTTCGAGGTGGAGACGACCGAAGGCGAGATCTGGAGCGTGCACAATCCGTCGGAGCTGCCGCCGCCCAACGAGATCGCCGAGGTCCGCGAGCCCATCGTCGAGGCCAACCTGCTGGTGCCGCAGGAATTCGTCGGCGAGATCATCAAGCTCTGCGTCGAGAAGCGCGGCGTGCAGAAGCGCATGCACTACGTCGGCAAGCAGGTTGCGATGACCTATGAGCTGCCGCTGGCCGAGATCGTGCTGGACTTCTTCGACCGGCTGAAATCGGTCAGCCGCGGCTACGCCTCGTTCGACTACGAGTTCCTCCGGTTCCAGGCGGCGGATCTCGTCAAGCTGGACATCCTGATCAACGGTGACCGCGTCGATGCTTTGTCGATCATCGTCCATCGCGCCAAGAGCCAGCAGCGCGGCCGTGATCTGGTCGAAAAAATGAAAGAAATCATCCCGCGGCAGATGTTCGAGGTGGCGATCCAGGCGGCGATCGGCAACCATGTGATCGCGCGCTCGACGGTCAAGGCGATGCGCAAGAACGTCACCGCCAAGTGCTATGGCGGTGACGTGACACGCAAGCGCAAGCTGCTCGAGAAGCAAAAGGCCGGCAAACGGCGCATGAAGCAGGTCGGCAAGGTCGAGATCCCGCAGGACGCCTTTCTGGCCGTGCTCCAGGTCGAGAAGAACTAGTCGGGCCCCCGCGCGGTAGGCGCGGAGGGGTTCAGCGCCGGCCATGGGCCGGCTAACTTTCGTTTGGGGGAAGGGGGCTGATGGAGCTCGACTTCGAGGGGGTGCTGGTAGCCGCGACCGCGATATGCGGCTTGATCTGGGCCATCGATGCCCTGCTGTTCGCAAAATCGCGCCGCGCCCGAGCCGCCGGGGACGCCGAGCAGGGCGACCGCGACGGTGATACCGCCCCGGAGCCGGTGGCCGACCCGGTGCTGGTGGAATACGCGCGCTCGTTCTTCCCCGTGTTGCTGATCGTGCTCGTGCTCCGCTCGTTCGTGGTCGAGCCGTTTCGCATTCCCTCCGAATCGATGCTGCCGACCCTCGAGGTCGGCGACTTCATTGTTGTGAACAAGTTCTCTTACGGCGTCCGGCTGCCGGTGTTGCACTCGGAAATCGTCGATACCGGTGCGCCGGAGCGGGGCGACGTGGTCGTGTTCCGCTATCCGCGCGATCCCTCGATCAACTACATCAAGCGTATCGTCGGTCTGCCGGGCGACGAGATCGCATACTATAATCGGCGCCTGTTCGTGAACGGCTCGCCCGTGCCCATCGAGCGCGGCGGCCCCTACGTGCCGCCCGGGGAGGATGTCGAGCTGATTCGCTATGAAGAGACGCTCGCCGGCAGCGGTCACGGCATCGTGCTCGACCCGTCCGGACGCAGTCTCGAGGATGAATATACCGTGCCCGAGGACCAGTATTTCGTGATGGGCGATAATCGCGACCACAGCAACGACAGCCGGCGCTGGGGCGCCGTGCCGGAATCGCATCTGGTCGGCGAGGCCGAAATGATCTGGATGCATTGGGATTGGGACAATGGCGGGATCGGCTGGTCCCGTATCGGGGATCTCATCCATTAGCTCACGTCAGGTGTCCTGGCGCGTAAGCCGTCCGGGGTCGTGCTCGGAGGCGCTTACGGGGCAGGCCCGGGGAGGGAGGGTCGTCATGCGCTCGCTTCGCGCGCAACGCGGGATATCGCCGGTCGGCTGGATCGCTCTGCTGATCGTGGTGGGCTTCGTCGGCTTGGTCGCGGTCCGGCTCGTGCCGGTGTATATCGACTACTACGCCGTCGTCAGCTCAGCGCGTTCGGTGCACGAGGACGCCGTCCGCTCGGATGCCTCGGATTCGGAGATTCGCGAGTCCCTGCGCCGCCACATGCAGATCAACGACGTCAACGACCTCGGCGACGACATCGTCGAGGTCCAACGCCACCGCGGCGGCCGCATCGATCTCTTGATCGACTACGAAGCGCGCCGGCACCTGCTGGGCAACGTCGATCTGGTACTACGCTTCAACCGGAGAATCGGGAACTGATACCGATGCGCGGCGACAAGCCTACCGCCGGGACGCGCCAGTCGCTGGGGTATACGTTCGCCGATGGGGCGCTACTCGACGAGGCGCTGACGCACCGGAGCGCGGGCTCGGTGAACAACGAGCGGCTCGAGTTCCTGGGCGACTCGCTGCTCAACACCGTCATCGCGATCGAGCTCTACCGCCTGCGTCCGAAGTCGCCGGAGGGCGATCTCAGCCGCTTGCGGGCCGCGCTCGTGCGCCAGGAGACCCTGGCGGCCATCGCTCGCGACAACCGCTTGGGCGAAGCCCTGTCGCTGGGTGAGGGCGAACGCAAGTCCGGCGGCCACCGCCGGGATTCGATTCTCGCCGACGCTTGTGAGGCGGTCATCGGCGCCGTGTTCCTCGACAGCGATTTCGAGACCGTGCGCCGCTTCATCCTCGATCTCTACCGCGATCGGCTGGACGATCTGCCCAGCGGCGACGAGCTCAAGGATCCCAAGACCCGGCTGCAGGAATACCTGCAGTACCGCCGCCTGAGCCCGCCGGAGTACGAGGTGATCGGCAGCAGCGGGGCCGAGCATGCGCGCGAGTTCACCGTGCGCTGCCGTATCGCGGCGTTGGATATGACACGCGAGGCGACGGGGACGAGTCGCCGCAAGGCCGAGCAACAAGCCGCTCGCGCGTGCCTCGATGCGCTCGAGCGCACGTCATGAGCACGACGCGCTACGGGGTCGTCGCCGTGGTCGGGCGACCGAATGTGGGCAAATCCACGCTGGTCAATCGCCTGCTGGGCGAACGGCTCAACATCACGGCCTCGCGGCCGCAAACCACGCGCCACCAGTTGCTCGGGGTGCATACCGAAGGCGATCTGCAGGTCGCCTTTATCGATACCCCCGGACTGCACGGCGACGCGCGCAAACAGCTCAACCGCAATCTCAACCGCACCGCGGTAGCGGCCCTCACGGGCGTCGACCTGGTTTTGTTCGTCGTCACGGCGGATCGCTGGCGCGACGACGACGAGCTGGTCCGGGGACGCCTGAGCGAGAGCGGAGTGCCGGTCATCGGCGTGGTGAACCAGGTCGATCGCGTGCGCGACAAGAGCCGCCTGCTCCCGTTCCTCGAGCGCTTCTCGGGGCGGTTGCCCATGGAGGCACTCGTGCCCCTGTCGGCACGCACGGGCGATAACGTCGACGCCCTCTGGGACGAGCTGGGCCCACGCATTCCGGAAGGCGAGCACGCCTTCGATGCGGACGATCTGACCGACCGCAGCGAGCGCTTCCTCGCCGCCGAGCTGGTGCGCGAGCAGCTCACGCGCCGGCTGGGCGAAGAACTGCCGTACTCGGTCACCGTGACCACGGAGCGCTTCGAGCCCATGGAGGATGGCCGGGTCGGCATCGACGCGGTGATCTGGGTCGAACGGGAAGGGCAGAAGGCCATCGTCATCGGCAAGGCCGGCGAGCGCCTCAAGGAGATCGGCAGTTCCGCACGCCTCGCCATGCAGCGCCTGTTCGGCCAGGGCATCCACCTGGAGCTGTGGGTCAAGGTGCGCGCCGACTGGTCGGACGACCGCAGCGCCTTGCGCCAATTGGGATACGACATCGAATGAGCCCGGCCCGGATGTCGCTTGCCCGGGGGTACGTCCTCCGGCAGCGGCCCTGGCGCAACACCAGCATGCTGATCGAGGCGTTCACCGCCGATGCCGGGCGCATCGGGCTGGTCGCCCGCGGCGTACGCCAGCGCGGTAGCCGCACCCGGCCGCTGCTGGAGCCCTTCCAGCCCCTGCTGCTGTCCTGGAGCGGCCGCGGCGAGCTGTACACGCTGACGAGCGTGGAGGCCGAGGCCTGGCGCGCGCCGCCGGCCGGCCGAGCGCTCATCGCGGGCTTTTACTGCAGCGAGCTGATCCTGCGCCTGCTCGGGCGCGACGATCCCAACCCCGAGGCGTTCGATGCCTACGATGCGGCCCTGTCCGCCCTGGCGGAGGGCGGCGCGACCGAGCCCGTCCTGCGGCGCTTCGAGCTGGGCCTGCTCGAGACGCTCGGCTTCGCCCCGCCGCTGATCCTCGACGCCGACGAAGGCGAGCCCATCGCCGACGACGCGCGCGAATACATCTACATACCGGAGGCGGGCCCGCGCCGCGCCCAGGGCGGCGCCAGCGCGGGCGAGGCCGTCCTACGCGTCCCCGGCAGCCACCTGCACGCCCTGGCCCGCGACGACCTCGCCGACCCGGCCGTGCTCCAGTCCGCCCGCAACATCCTCCGCGCCTGCCTCGCCCCCCACCTCGGCCCCAAACCCCTCAAAAGCCGCGAGCTCTACCGCTCGATGTACGGCTCGGGAAAGGGAACCACGAATTAACACGAAAAATTCGCCGGGAGCGAATGTCGCACCAGCCCCGAAGGGGAGAAACGCATGGATGCGCCTGCGAAAGAACCACGGATGAACACGGATAAGGGAGTAAGCTGGCCCCCTTTCGAAAGAACCACGAAATGAACACTAGATAAACACTAAATTTCCGGGGCTCAAACAGGACCTCGCATTTTTAACGGCCGTTTACTGGAGTAGGGAACGTCGTCCGCATGGCGCGCTTACGCGCACCCGAGCCGTCTTTGCCCATTTAGTGTTCATCTAGTGTCCATTTAGTGGTTCTCACAGGCTTCGCTAGCTTAGCCCGGCCCAGCGAAGCTCAGACACGCTTTCCGTAGGCGCGCGGCAGCATCCGTGTATATCCGTGTTCATCCGTGGTTCTTTCCTCGTCCAAACGCGCAAGCGCGGTTCAGCGGAGCTCCGATACGCCGGCTGCTGGCAGGCGGCAGCATTTGTGTCTATTCGTGGTTCTATGAACCGGAAAGAAGTAGGCGTTCGAGGAGGTGTTCGAAGGTGCGGGCGGTGGCGGTGAGGTCGTCGAGTGCGATGCGCTCGTCGGTCTGGTGGATGGTCGCGTTGAGGGGACCGAGCTCGACCACCTGGGCGCCGGTGGGCGCGATGAAGCGGGCGTCGGAGGTGCCGCCGGTGGTCTCGAGGGCGGGGCGGTGGCCGGCGATCGCTTCGACCGCGTCAGCGACGGCCCCGGTCAGCGTCCCGGGCTCGGTCAGGAACGGCTCGGCCGTGTGGCGCCACTGGATCTCGAATTCGAGGCCGTGCTGCTCGAGCAGCTCGCGCACGCGCCGCCCCAGGCCTTCCGCCGTGCTCTCGGTCGAGTAGCGGAAGTTGAACGTGACTTCGGCATGGCCCGGGATGACGTTGTCGGCGCCCGTGCCGCCGTGGATGTTCGAGATCTGGAAGCTCGTCGGGGGGAAATGGGCGTTGCCGGCGTCCCACTCGGTGGCGGCGAGCGCCGTCAGCGCCGGCGCCAGCGCGTGAATGGGGTTGCTGGCCCGCTGCGGGTAGGCCACGTGGCCCTGCTGACCGTGAACCGTGAGATAGCCCGTGAGCGAGCCGCGCCGGCCGATCTTGACCGTGTCGCCGTAACGTTCGACCGAGGACGGCTCGCCGACGACGCAGTAGTCGATGTGCTCGTCGCGCGCGCTCAGCGTCTCCACCACGCGACCGGTGCCGTCGACCGCCGGGCCTTCCTCGTCGCTGGTCAGCAGCAGCGCCAGCGAGCCCGCGTGCTCGGGATGGGCGCGGGCGAAGCGTTCGGCTGCGACCACCATCGCTGCGACACTGCCCTTCATGTCGGCCGCGCCGCGGCCCCAGAGGAAGCCATCGCGCTGGTGGGCGGCGAACGGGGGCTCGCTCCAGCGGCCCTCGGGGCCGGGCGGTACCACGTCGGTATGCCCGGCGAGCACCACGAGCGGCGCCGCCGTGCCGTGTCGTGCCCAGAGGTTGTCCACCTCGCCGAAGCGCATGGGCTCGAGCGCGAAGCCGGTGGCCTGGAGGCGTTCCCCGATCAGTCGCTGGCAGCCGGCGTCGTCCGGTGTGATCGAGCGCCGGCGGATGAGCTCGGCCGCCAGGTCGGTGACCGCCTGGGCGGTATCGTCGCCGGCTGCGCTCATGACTCGCCCCCGGGGTTGCTGACACGCCGGCCGAGCTCGGATTCGAGCGCCGTGAGCGTGTCGTCGGACAGGGGCTGGTCGGACTCGTCCGTGAGGAAGAAGACGTCGTCGACGCGTTCGCCGACGGTGGCCACGCGCGCGTTGTGCACGCGCACGCCGACCTCGAGGAAGGCCCGCGCCACCCGCGACAGCAGGCCCGGCTGATCGCTGGCGGTGATCTCGACCGCGGTCACGGCGTGCTCCGGCTGCAATTCGCCCTCGACCTTCAGCGGCACGTCGAACTGGCGCATGCGCCGGGTTGTGCGCGGGGCCTGCTCGGGTGGCAGGTCGTCCGGCTCGGCGAAGGCCGACTCGAGCGACCGGCGGATGTCGTGGAAGCGGGTCGGGTCGGCGATCGGCTCGCCCGTCTCCTCCAGGATCAAATAAGTATCGAGACTGCGCGCCGAGGCCGAGGTCAGGATGCGTGCATCCACGATCGAAAGCCGCAACCGGTCCAAAATGGCCGTGACCAGGGCGAAGCGGTAGCGGTGGTCCGGGCGCGACACGAACAGCTCGGTGGAGCCGCGCTCGGTCTCCTGGCGCAGCAGGATGAGCGGTTCAGGCGAATCGCCGTGCTCGACGAGACCGCGCGTATGCCAGGCGATCTCGTCCGCGTTGTGGCGCAGGAAATAGCCGTCGTCCAGATCCGACCACACCGGCTCGATCTGCTCCGGTCCGATGCCGTGCTCGGCCAGCAGCCGCCGCGCACGCTGCTGCACGTCCGCGATCCGCTCGCGCTTGTCGATGGGGTTGTCCAACCCGCGCCGCAGCGCCTGCACGGTGCGGTGATAGAGCTCGCGCAGCAGGTTGTCGCGCCAGGAGTTCCACAGGCTCGGATTGGTCGCGCGGATATCGGCCACCGTCAGCAGGTACAGATGGTTCAGGTGTGCGATCGAGCTGACCGTGCGCGCGAACTCGTGGATCACCGACGGATCGGACAGATCGCGCCGCTGCGCGGTCATCGACATCACCAGGTGGTTGCGCACCAGCCAGACCACCAGCCCCGATTGCATCGAGTTCAGCCCGTGCACGCGGCAGAAGGCCTCGGCGTCCTCGGCGCCGAGCTCGGAATGGTCGCCTTCGCGCCCCTTGGCGATGTCGTGGAACAGGGCGGCGATATACAGCAGCTCCGGCTGGCCGATGCGCCCCATCAGCTCGCGGCAGAGCGCGGGCTCCTCTGGATCGTCGCCTTCGCGGAAATGGCGCAGATGCCGGATCACCCGCAGGGTGTGCTCGTCGACCGTATAGGCGTGGAACAGGTCGTATTGCATGCGCCCGACGATCTGGTCGAACGCGGGCAGATACGCGCCCAGCACGCCGTAGCGGTTCATCCGGAATAGCTGGCGCGCGACGTGCCGGCGCTGGTGCAGCAGCTCCAGGAAATTCTGGCGCGTGCGTGCGTCGGCCCGCGTCTCGTCGTCCACGACCGCGAGGTTGTCGCGCAGTTGCCGCAGTGTCTGGGCGCGCACGCCCTGGATGTCGGAATGGCGCGCGAGCAGCAGGAAAAGCTCGAAGATCGCGTGCGGCGCCTGGCGGAAGGTGTCGGGCCCGATCGCCTCCAGCGTATCGCCGCGCAGCAGGAAGTGGTCGCCGAACTGCTGCACCGCCTGTTCCGCAGGCGGCTCCAGGATGGCCTCGCGGAAGAACTGCAGCAGGATCTCGTTGAGCCGCTGCAGCTCCATTACCGTGCGGTAGTAGCGCTGCATGAACGCCTCCACCGCACGGTTGGGGTTGGGATCGGTCTCGCCGAAGGCGCCGGCCAGATCGCGCTGGTGATCGAACAGCAGCCGGTTCTCGCTGCGGCGGGTCAGCCGGTGCAGGCGCCAGCGGATGCGCCACAGCAGCTCCTGGCCGGCCACGAGGCGCTGATACTCGTCGGCGGTGAGAAAGCCGTGGTCGACCAGCTCGGCCAGGGTGCGGGCGCCGAAGTGGCGCTTGGCCACCCAGCCCACCATCTGGATGTCGCGCAGACCGCCGGGGCCTTCCTTGATGTTCGGCTCCAGCCGGTAGGCGGTGTGATCGAACTTGCGGTGGCGCGCGATCTGCTCGTCGAGCTTGGCGCGGAAGAAGGCGTCGGGGGGCCAGATCCGGTCAGGGCCGGTAGCCGCGCGCATGGCGGCATCGAGGTGCGCCGCCCCGGCGAGACAGCGCGATTCCATCAGTGTGGTGGCGATGGTCACGTCCGCCTGCGCGTCGGCCCCGCATTGCGCCACCGTGCGCGTCGCGTGGCCGATCTCGAGGCGGCAGTCCCACAGCAGGGTGATGAAGGCCTCGAGCGGCTCGCGGTGGCGTTCCTCCGCGCCCTCGGTCAGCAGGATCAGCAGGTCGATGTCGGAGTGCGGCTGCAGCTCGCCGCGGCCGTAGCCGCCCACCGCGATCAGGGCGATATCGTCGGCATCGGCGGCGAAGTGGCGGGCCCAGGCATGCGTCAGCAGGGTGTCGATGGCCGCTGCGCGGGCCCGCACCAGGTCGTGGGCGCTGGCCCCGTCGTCGAGCGCGGCGGTGAGGGCGTCGTCCACTGCCGCCATCGCGGCGGCATAAGCCGTGGCCGGCGCCTCGCCGCGCGCCTCGCCGCGCGCCAACGCGGCGTCCACGCGTGCGGTGTCGAAATGCGTGTCGCTTGGCAGCGCGGCCGCAGCGTTCATGGGGCGGCCTTTAGCAGGCTGTCGAAAAACAGCCTGCTCGCGGGACAGGATGTCCCGCCGCGAAGCTGGCACTGTAAGTGCCTGATTCGCGTAGCCGGGTCCGGACATGCGCCGGACCCGGCGCGTTGAAAATGGGCAGGATTGACCATTTTCAATACCCTGTTAGGGCTCGCCGGTGCGGGGCGAGATCGTCAGCAGTTCGTAGCCGCCGTCGGTGACCAGCACGGTGTGCTCCCACTGGGCCGACAGGCTGTGATCCTTGGTCACCACCGTCCACTGGTCGCCGAGCACCTTCACGTGGCGCTTGCCGGCATTGACCATCGGCTCGATCGTGAACGTCATGCCCGGTGCCAGCTCGATCCCCTCGCCCGGCTTGCCGTAATGCAGCACCTGCGGCTCTTCGTGGAACCCGCGGCCGATGCCGTGGCCGCAATACTCGCGCACGATGGAGCAGTGGTGCTCCTCGGCGTAGCGTTGCACCGTGCTGCCGATGTCGCCCATGCGCTTGCCCGGGGCGACGGTCTCGATGCCCGCCATCATGGCGCCGTGCGCGACGTCCGAAACCCGGCGAGCGTTGCGGGAGGGCTCGCCGGCGAAGAACATGCGGCTGGTGTCGCCGTGATAGCCGTCCTTGATGACGGTCACGTCGATATTGAGGATGTCGCCCTTCTTGAGCTGCTTGGGCCCGGGGATGCCGTGGCAGACCTGATGATTGAGCGAGATGCAGACCGACTTGGGGAAGCCACGGTAGTTGAGCGGCGCCGGAGTGGTCCCGAGCTCGTCCACCATGTATTCGTGGCAGAGCCGGTCGAGCGCCTCGGTCGTGACGCCGGGCTCGACGTGGGCCTCGATCATGTCGAGCACGCTCGCGGCGAGCCGGCCCGCCACGCGCATCTTCTCGATCTCGTCGGCGGTCTTGATCGGCACGTCGTGCCGGGCCTTCGCGGTCAGGTTCATAGGGCTACCGGGGGATTGGTTCGCGCAGGTGCCGGCCGTCAAGCGGTCAGCGAGGCGAGATTGTACCGCATTGATTGCCCGGGCCGAACCCGCATTTGTCCCGGGCGCGCCCCTGTGATATAAACCGCGCGCCGCTGGCCGGCTCGCGCCGGTAGCGGAAATTCACACACGCGACCCGCAGTTGCCCGCTCCGCCCTGGGAATCACCCGTGGCGGTGCCTAGTCATTTGGGCAACGGGAGGTCCGATCGGGTGCCGGTGCCAGGCACGTGGGAGCCGACCGGTTGGCCGGGCTGGTCGCGTGGAGGCTCAACCCGGAGGACAATCCAATGGCCAAGCTCTCGATGCGCCAGATGCTCGAGGCGGGCGTGCATTTCGGTCACCAGACGCGCTACTGGTGCCCGAAGATGGCCCCCTACATCTTCGGCGAACGCAACAAGATCCACATCTTCAATCTCGAGAAGACCGTGCCTCTGATGGAAGAGGCCACGAACTTCCTCTCGTCCATGGCGTCCCGTAACGGGACCATCCTGTTCGTCGGCACCAAGCGCGCGGCCCGCGACGCGATCCGCGAGTCGGCCCAGGCCTGCGGCATGCCGTTCGTCGATCGCCGCTGGCTCGGCGGCATGATGACCAACTTCAAGACGGTCAAGCACTCGATCGGCCGCTTGAAGGACCTTGAGCAGATGTTCGCCGACGGCTCGATGAACAAGCTCAACAAGAAGGAGCGGCTCGAGCGCGAACGCGAGCGCGAGCGGCTCGAACGCAGCCTCGGCGGCATCAAGGACATGGAACGCCTGCCGGACGCGCTGTTCGTCATCGACGTCGGTCACGAGGACATTGCCGTGGCCGAGGCGCGCAAGCTGAACATCCCGGTCGTGGGCGTGGTCGACAGCAACAACTGGCCCGATGGCGTCGACTATGTCATTCCGGGCAACGACGATGCGCTGCGTGCGATCCAGCTATACGCGCAGACCGGCGCCGAGGCGATCCAGACCGGCAAGAGCGTCGCCCCGGCGGTCGATACCGGCACCGACGAGTTCGTCGAGGTCGACGAGCAGGGCCGGCCGAAGGCGGCCTCCAAGAAGAAGTCGGCGGGCAAGAAGTCGGCCGCCAAGAAGAGCGCGGCCAAGAAGGTGGCGGCCAGCTCCGAGTCGGCCGCCGCGGAAGTGCCCGAGGAAGCCGCCGCCGGCGAGGCGACGATGGACGAAGCCGCCGCCACCGAGGCCAAGGGCCACGAGACGGCGCTCGACGAGATCGGCGGCGCCGAGGAGCCCGCTCTGGAGGAGCCGGACGCCGAATCGGATGCCACCGCGGCACCGGCCGAGGCCGAGGCCGAGGCGGGAGCCACCGGTGCAGCCTCGAAGAAAAAGGCTGCCGCCAAGAAGACCGCCGCGAAGAAGACGGCCGCCAAGAAGACCTCAGCCAAGAAAACCGCTGCGAAGAAGACCGCCGCCAAGAAGAAGGCCGCGGCGAGCACCGGCGAGGGCGAGGGCGAAAGCTAGGGCCTGTCGACGCGCCCTGCGGTCGCCTCGCGGCGCCCGAGGCGCGCGGAGCGACGGTAGCGCGCCACGAGCGACGAGCAACGCAGTGGGGCCCGGAGCGGCGCCGCAACCCGTCGGGGCTGCCGCGGCGATCGCGGGACGCGTTGACAGGACGCCAGCAAAATCAACTGCCGGGCGCTACGGGCGCCCGGCCCGATGCACAACGGGGTACTAGCCGCATGGAAATCACCGCCGGAATGGTCAAGGAGCTGCGCACCCGTACCGGTGCCGGCATGATGGAATGCAAGAAGGCGCTGCAGGAGGCGAACGGGGACATGGAGGGCGCCATCGAGGCCATGCGTAAGGCCGGCTTGGCCAAGGCCGACAAGAAGGCCGATCGCGTGGCGGCCGAGGGCGTCATCCTGGCGCGCGTCTCCGAAGACGGGCGTACGGGGGTGCTGATCGAGATCAACAGCGAAACCGATTTCGTCGCCAAGAACGAGGAGTTCCAGGGCTTCGCCGAACGCGTCGCCCGCCGCGTGCTCGACGATGCGCCTGCCGACGTCGAGGCGCTGGCCGCTATGACGGTCGGCGGCGGCGACGATCGCGACATCGCGACTGCGACCAAGGAGCTGGTGGCCAAGATCGGCGAGAATATCGAGGTTCGCCGGTTCGAGCGCCGCGAGGCCGAGACGGGGCGCATCGCGACCTATATGCACGGGCAGCGCATCGGCGTGCTGGTCGAGTTCACCGGTGACGACGACCAGGTGGGGCGCGACATCGCCATGCATGTGGCCGCCAGCCAGCCGATCGCGCTCAATGCCGACGAGGTGCCCGCCGACCAGCTCGAAAAGGAGCGCGAGTTCCTCGAGGACCAGGCGCGCGACAGCGGCAAGCCCGAGGAGATCGTCAAAAAGATGGTCGAGGGCCGTATCCGCAAGCACCTGGGCGAGATCACGCTCATGGGCCAGCCGTTCGTGAAGGACCCGGATCAGACGGTCGAGGATATGCTCAAGTCCAAGAATGCGGACGTGCTGTTCTTCCGTCGCTTCGAGGTCGGCGAGGGCAAGGAGAAGAAGGAAGACAACTTCGCGGACGAAGTGCGGGCCCAGGTCGAAGGCGGCTAGGGGCCTGCCGGGCGGGCTGCGCCCGTTTCCAGCGGCGGGGTTGCAGCATCGGTGGGGCGCATGGAGGCGCGGCCGGGGCAATGAGGTCCCGGCCTCGCCGGGAGCACCGGCCTGTTTGGCGGGCGCGTCGCCCGGCCCGGTGCCGGCCCGATCCCGACGGTGGCGCCGGGTGTGTACGATACCGGCGCGCGTATTGCGGCTTCGGCTACAATACGGACCAACCAAGCCTTCACTGGGACGCCCATGACCGCAAAGCCGGAGCCGGTGTACAGGCGCGTGTTGCTCAAGCTGAGCGGCGAGGCGTTGCTCGGTAACGAGGACTACGGCGTCGATCCGGAGACGCTGCGCCGGATCGCCCGCGATCTCGCCGAGATCCGGGCCATGGGCACCGAAGTGGCCGTCGTCATCGGCGGGGGCAACATCTTCCGCGGCGCGGGCCTGGCCCAAGCTGGTATGGATCGCGTCACGGGCGACCACATCGGTATGCTGGCCACGATCATCAATGCGCTGGCCATGCAGGACGCGCTCGAGCGCATGGGCCAATTCTGCCGTGTCATGTCGGCGGTGCAGATTCACCAAGTGTGTGAGGATTACATCCGCCGGCGCGCGGTGCGCCACCTGGAGAAGGGCCGCATCGTCGTCTTCGCGGCCGGAACCGGCAATCCCTTCTTCACCACGGATTCGGCGGCCAGCCTGCGCGCGATCGAGATCGGCGCCGACGTCATGCTCAAGGGCACCAAGGTCGACGGCATCTTCGATTCGGATCCGGTGAACGATCCCGGCGCCCAGCGCTTCGAGCGCATCACCTACGATCAGGTGTTCACGCAGAATCTGGCCGTCATGGATGCGACGGCCGTCGTGATGTGCCGTGACAACGATATTCCGTTGCGGGTGTTCAATCTGAACAACGAGGGCGACCTCATCCGGGTGGTCCGGGGTGAGAACGTGGGCACGGCCGTCGAGCGCGGTTAGGAGCCTGTCCGGGAAACCCGATGCCTGGCGCGCGTCCCACAGCGGCATCTTGAGGCGATCGCCCAACGCACATGAGAGCCACCATGCTCGTTTCACGATCACGCACAGAATCGCCGGGAGCGATTTTGCGCGCCAGCCGCGCGGCGGCCGGGCGCTCGCTGTGCCACGCGCTCGCGGCGGCGCAGGTTTCCCGGACAGACCCCTGCCCGCGCGCTGGCGAGCGGGCAGTCAGTATGCGAAACAGCGGATAGGGCAGGTGCCATGATCGAGGATCTGAAAAAAGACGCGCGCGAGCGCATGAACAAGAGCATCGCCGCGCTCAGGCAGGAGTTCAGTGGCATCCGTACGGGGCGGGCGCATACCGGTCTGCTCGACCAGGTCACGGTGGAATACTACGGCGCCGAGCTGCCGCTGAACCAGGCGGCGAGCGTGCATGTCGAGGATGCGCGCACGCTGGCGGTGCAGCCCTGGGAAAAGTCGATGGTGCCGAAGATCGAGAAGGCGATCATCAACGCCAATCTAGGTCTCAATCCGACCTCCGCGGGCACCGTCATCCGCGTGCCGCTGCCGCCGCTGACGGAGGAGCGGCGCCGCGAGCTGGTCAAGGTGGTACGCCAGGAGGCCGAGAACGCACGCATCGCGGTGCGCAACATCCGCCGCGACGTCAATGCCGATCTCAAGTCGCTGCTCAAGGACAAGGAGATCACCGAGGACGAGGAGCACGCCGCCGAACAGGCGATCCAGAAGATCACCGACGATGCCGTGGCCGAGATCGATGCGGCCCTGGAGCAGAAGGAAACCGACCTGATGGAGGTCTAGTGGCGCCCGGATCTCGGGGCCGCAGACCATCGGGAAGAGGCCGTCCGGCCGCGCCGTCGCGCCGTCGCAGTGCTGCGGCGCGGAGGATTGCTGAATGATTCCAAAGAAGTCGACGTCGGGCCCGGGGCGCTCATGAGTGCCGAGCGCGATCCGCGGCATGTGGCCATCATCATGGACGGGAACGGGCGTTGGGCCGCCCAGCGGTCGACGCGCCGTACCGAGGGGCACAAGGCCGGCGTGCGCGCCACACGGGAGATCATCGAGGCCTGCGGCCGGCGCGGGATCGAGGCGCTCACCCTGTTCGCCTTCTCGAGCGAGAATTGGCGCCGCCCCGAATCCGAGGTGAGCATCCTGCTGGACCTGTTCCTGCGCACATTGCGCAGTGAGGTATCCAAGCTCGACGAGAACAACGTTCGTCTGCGCTTTATCGGCGACCGGTCCGGCTTCACCCCTGCCTTGCAGGACGCCATGGACCGGGCCGAGCGCAAAACGGCCGCCAATGACGGCCTCGAGCTCGCGATCGCCGCCAACTACGGCGGGCGCTGGGACATCACGCAGGCGGCGCGACAACTCGCGCAGGAGGTGGCCGATGGCACGCTCGATCCCGGCGCGATCGAATCCCACCAGCTAGGCCAGCGGCTGTGTCTCGCGGACCTGCCCGAACCGGATCTATTCATCCGCACCGGTGGCGAGCGGCGCATCAGCAACTATCTGCTGTGGCAGCTGGCGTACACCGAGCTGTGGTTCACGGACCAGTTATGGCCCGACTTCGACGCGGCCGCGCTCGACGAGGCGTTGGCGTACTACCGCGGGCGCCAGCGTCGCTTCGGCCAAACCTCGGAGCAGGTGCAGCAAGCCCACCATGCCTAGCGTTGACGACACCCGCGAGTCGCAAGACGCGAGTTCCGGTGGCCCCGTGCCGATGACCGGTTTGGCGCGTCTGCCGCAGTCGCTCGGATTGCGGGTGGTGACGGCGGCGGTCGCGGGTGCACTGGCCGTCATGGCCGTATTCGCGCTCGCACCCGGTGCGCTCATGCTTGCGGCCGGCGCGGTCGCCCTGGCCGCGGGCTGGGAGTGGGCGCGGCTCGCCGGGCTGCGCTCCTATTCCGGGCGCGCCGCCTATCTGCTGATTCTGGCCGGGCTCGCCGGTACGCTGTGGATCATCGGCGGCCCGCTAGTGTGGCTGGTGCTCGCCGCGGCGGGGCTCTGGTGGGTCGGTTTTTCCCTCTGGCTGGCCGCCGGCGCCGGGCCCGCAGCGGATGGGGCGCGCGCCCGGGGGCCGGCGCTCGCGCTGGGATTGCTGGTCCTGCCGGCGGCCGTGTTCGGCATGGGCGCGCTCGCGCAGCCCCTGGAAGCGGGCCGCGGCATCCTGCTGTACGCCTTGTGCCTGGTGTGGGCCGCCGATATCGGCGCCTACTTCGCCGGCCGGCGCTGGGGGCGGCGCGCCCTGGCGCCGCGCATCAGCGCGGGCAAGACCTGGGAGGGTCTCGCCGGCGGCCTGCTGGCGGTCTGCGTCTATGCCCTCGCCGCCGCGTGGTTGCTCGGCGTGCCGGCCGCGAGCTGGCCGGCGTGGACGGCCCTGGCCGTGGTCGCCGGCGCGGTCTCCGTGGCCGGTGATTTGTTCGAGAGCCTGCTCAAACGGGGTGCCGGCGTGAAGGACAGCGGCACGCTCCTGCCCGGCCATGGTGGCCTGCTCGACCGTATCGACAGTCTCATCGCGGCCATGCCGCTCATGGCGCTCGGGCTGACGGCGCTGTCGCTCGGGAATCTGCCGTGAGCGATTCCGACCGGCCCATCGGCATCGCCGTGCTCGGCTCGACCGGCTCGATCGGCCTGAGCACGCTCGATGTCGCCGCACGCCATCCCGAACGCTTCCGGGTCGTGGCGCTATCGGCCTACCGCCAGATCGACGCCCTCTGGGCGCAGGTGCAGCATTGGCGACCCCTGTATGCGGTCGCGGCCGAGCCCGGCTGCGCCCAGGAACTCGCGGAGCGGGTCCGGGCGGCCGGGCTCGAGACCGAGGTTTTGAGCGGCCCCGAAGGCCTGGAGACGGTCGCCGCGCTGACCGAGACGGATGCCGTGATGGCGGCCATCGTGGGCGCTGCCGGCATGGCCTCGACCCTGGCTGCGGCGCGCGCCGGCAAGCGCATCCTGCTGGCCAACAAGGAGTCGCTGGTCATGGCCGGTGGGCTGTTGACGGAGGCCGTGCGCGCGGGCGGTGCGCAGCTGCTGCCCATCGACAGCGAGCACAACGCCATTTTCCAGTGCCTGCCGCCGGGATGCCCCGGCGGGCTGACGGCGGTCGGTGTCGAGCGTATCCTGCTGACCGCCTCCGGCGGGCCCTTCCTGCGCCGAACGCCGTCGAGCCTGGCGGCCGTGACCCCGGACGAGGCTTGCAGCCATCCCACCTGGTCGATGGGCCGCAAGATCTCGGTCGATTCGGCCACTATGATGAATAAGGGCCTCGAGGTCATCGAAGCCTGCTGGCTTTTCGGCGCCCCTCCGGACCAGGTCGAGGTCGTGGTCCATCCCCAGAGCGTGGTGCATTCGCTCGTGCGCTACGTGGACGGCTCGGTGCTGGCCGAGCTGGGGGCGGCAGATATGCGCACGCCGATCGCCCATGCGCTGGCCTGGCCCGAGCGGGTCGAGGCGGGGGTGGCGCCGCTCGATGTGACGCAGCTGGTCGGCCTCGAGTTCGAGCCGCCCGACCTCGAACGCTTCCCGGCGCTGGCGCTGGCGCTGGAGGCTGCACGCGCCGGCGCGACCGCCGGCACGGTGCTGAATGCGGCCAATGAGGTCGCCGTCGAGCGGTTCCTCGCGGGGCGTCTGCGCTTCCCCGGGATCGCACAGGTCATCGAGGCCACTATGGCGCAAGCGGCGCACGAGGGCGAGGCCGGCTCGCTGGAGGCGATTGTGGCCAGCGATGGCGCCGCGCGCGCCGTCGCGGCCGAGCAGGCCGACCGGCTGGAGGCGCGATGAACCGCAAGGTGCACGGCTAATGGGCGATTTCGTGACCAGTCTCCTGGCCTTCATCGTGGCCATCGGTGTATTGGTGACGGTGCACGAATACGGCCACTACTGGGTCGCGCGTCGCTGTGGCGTGCGCGTGCTGCGCTTCTCAGTCGGCTTCGGCCAAGCCTTGTGGCGCCGCACGCTGGGCAAGGACCGCACCGAGTGGGTGATCGCCGCGCTGCCGCTCGGCGGGTACGTCAAGATGCTCGACGAACGCGAGGGGGACGTCGCGGCCAGCGAACGCCACCGCGCCTTCAATACGCAGCCGGTCAGCCGGCGGGCGGCGGTGGTCGCGGCCGGGCCGCTGGTGAATATCCTGCTCGCCGTGGTCGCCTACGGGGCCATGTTCATGATCGGCGTGCAGGGGACAGTGCCGCTGGTCGGCGGCGCCCAGCCCGAGTCGCCGGCGGCCGTCGCCGGTTTCGAGCGCGGCGACCGCATCGTCGCCGTCATGGGCGATCATACGCCGAGTTGGTCCGAGGTCCGCCTGGCGTTTCTCGACCATGGCCTGAGCGGGGCCGGAACGGTCCCGGTCACGGTCGAGCGCGAGACTGGCGCGCAAGCGACCCGGCAACTGCCGGTGGAGCAGGTCTCGCTCCAGGACGAGGCGGCCGATCCGATCCGGCGGCTCGGCTTCGAGCAGTGGCTGCCCGAGCTGCCGCCCGTCGTGCGCGAGATCGTGCCCGACTCGCCGGCGGCCCAAGCGGGGCTGCAGGCCGGCGATCGCATCGTGCGGGCCGACGGGCAGGCGATCGAGGGCTGGCAGCAATGGGTCGAGCTGGTCCGCGCGCGTCCCGGCGAGACGTTTCCGGTAACGATACGTCGCGATGCTGGGGAGCAGCAGCTGCGTATCACGCCCGCAGCCGAGCAGGTGGGCGGGCAGACGATCGGCCGCATCGGGGTGTATTCGCCCCGCATCCCCGAGCAGGCGCGCGAGCGCATGTTCACGACCGTGAGCTACGGGCCGGTGGAGGCGGTCGGTCAGGGGGTCAGCAAGACCTGGGACATCACCACGCTGACCGCGCGGGTGCTCGTCGGTCTGGTGACGGGGGAGGCCGCGCTGTCCAATCTCAGCGGCCCGATCTCCATCGCGCAATACGCCGGCCAGTCGGCGCAGATCGGGCTGGCGACCTTTCTCGGCTTTATCGGTTTGATTAGTGTCAGCATCGGCTTGCTCAACCTGCTCCCGATCCCGGTGCTCGACGGCGGCCACCTGCTCTATTACGCCGTCGAGGCGGTCAAGGGTTCGCCGCTATCCGAGCGCGCGCAGATGCTCGGGCAACAGGTCGGCATCGCGCTCCTGTTCGGCATCATGGCGCTGGCGATCTATAACGACGTCCTGCGGCTGGTGCAGTAAACCCGTGCGTTTCGTGCTGACCTGGGCGTTGGCCGCGCTCGCGTTGACCTACGCCATAGCATCCCCGGCCCAGTCCTGGGACCCGTTCACGGTCGAGGAGATCGAGGTGCGCGGCGCCGAGCGGATCTCGGTCGGCACCGTGCTCAATTACCTGCCCGTGCGGACGGCTGAGACCTTCGGTCCCACTGACGCCCCCCGCGCCATCCGCGCGCTCTACGACACCGGGCTGTTCCAGGATGTCGAGCTGGCGCGCGACGACGGCACGCTCGTGGTCCGCATCGAGGAGCGCCCCGCGATCGCCGAGATCAATCTCGAGGGCGATTTCACCATGGACGAGGAGCGCTTGCGGCAGTCGCTGTCCGAGATCGGCCTCGACCGCGGCCGCACGTTCAACCGCTCACTGCTCGACCGGGTCGAACGCGAGCTCAAGCGGCAGCTCTTCAGTCGCGGCAAGTACGGCATGGAATTCGTGACCGAGGTGCGCGATCTCGAACGCAATCGCGTCGCCATCGACATCACCATTCGCGAGGGCAAGACCGCGCGCATCCGCCAGGTCAAGCTCATCGGCAACGAGACCTACGACGACGCCACGCTCAAGGACTTGATGGAATCCGGCATCCCGAGCCGCCTGGCGCTGTTCTCCTCGGCCGACGAGTACTCGCGCGCCAAGCTCGAAGGCGACCTCGAGGCGATCCGCTCGCACTATCTGGACCGTGGTTTCGCCGAATTCTCGATCGCGTCCAGCCAGGTCTCGATCACGCCCGACAAGAAGGATATCTACATCACCATCGCCGTCGATGAGGGCCAGCGCTATCGCATCGGCGACATCGAGCTCGACGGCTCGTTCCCGGTCGATCGCGAGGCACTACGCGAGCGGGTCCGCGTCGCCTCCGGCGACGTCTTCTCGCGCGAGGCGCTTACCGAGAGCCGCACGGCCATTGCCGATCGGCTGGCGCAGGAGGGCTATTCGTTCGCGCAGATCAACGTCGTCCCGGAAATCGACGCGAACGATCGCACGGTCGACGTGCGCTTTTTCGTCGAGCCCGGCCAGCGCGTGTACGTGCGCCGCATCACGTTCAGCGGTCATCGCGCCACCGACGACAACGTGTACCGCCGCGAGATGCGGCAGCTCGAAGGGGCGCGCTATTCACCCGATTTGATCGACCGGTCGCGCGTCCGTCTGCAGCGGCTGCCGCAGGTGCAGAACGTGCGCAGCGAGATCAACCGGGTGGCGGGCACCGAGGATCAGGTCGATATCAACTACGACATCTCCGAGCGCCGCACCGGATCGCTTTCGCTCAGTGCCGGCATTTCCTCGACCGAGGGCCTGGTCTTCAGTGGCAGCGTGCGCCAGCAGAACCTGCTCGGCACGGGGCGCGATCTGATGTTCCGGATCGACACGAGCGAGTCCAATCGGCAGTTCGAGGTCAGTTACACGAATCCGTATCACACCCCCTGGGGTGTAAGTCGGACCTTGCGCGTGCGTTATCGCGAGTCCGATCCGGACGACATCCTCGACACTGCGGACTACTACTCGGACACCGCCTCGGTCGGGGTCGACTACGGCATACCGCTGAGCGAATACTCCCGTCTCAATGCGGGTCTATCGCTCGAGGGTACGCGCATCACGACCACGAGCTCGACGCCGCAAGAGATCACCGATTTCATCGATCGTCACAGCGCCGAGTACCGCTTCCTCGAGGGCAGCCTCGCGTGGAGCCATGACACCCGCAACCGCACGATCTTCGCGGAGACGGGCGCACTCAACCGGATTTCGCTCGATACCACGCTGCCGAGCAGCGATCTGGAGTTCTACAAGCTCAACTACCGCTTCGAGGGCTATCAGCCCATCACCAATCGCGTCATCGCCTCGCTGAGTGGCGGTGTCGGTTACGGCACCGGCTACGGCGAGAACGAGGACTTGCCGTTCTTCCGCCACTACTACGCCGGCGGCATCCGGTCGGTGCGCGGCTACAAGGGATCCAGCCTGGGACCGCGCTACAGTGACAGCGGCGATGCGGCGGGTGGCGACTTTCGCACGGTCGGCACGTTGGAGCTGACGTTCCCGCCGCCGATGACGCCCGACAGCGGGCAGACGCGGTTGAGCCTGTTCTACGACTTCGGTAACGTCTTTGCCGACGTCGACGACTTCGAGTCGCAGGAATTGCGCAGCTCGGTCGGTATTTCGTTCAATTGGCGCTCCCCCATCGGTCCGCTATCGTTCAGCCTGGCCCAGGCGATCGACCCTGAGCCGGGCGACGAAACCGAGAAGTTCCAGTTCACCATCGGGACGCTGTTCTAGGACCATGACGAACTCGCGGAGTTACACAGTGCGCAGAATACTCACGACATTCGCTCTGCTGGTGGCCCTGCTGCCCGCGACGGCGCTGGCCCAATCGCAGACCAGCATCGCCTTTGTGGACGTGGGCTACCTGGTCGACAACTCGCCCCAGGCCCAGGCCGCCAGCAAGACGCTGCAGGAGGAGTTCGGCCCGGCGCAGGAGCAGCTCGAGCAGAAGCAGCAGGAATTCCAGGATCTGCGGCAACAGCTCGAGAAAGACAGTCTCGTGATGTCCGAAGGCGATCGCGAGGAGCATCAGCAGCGCTTGCAGCAGCTCGGCCGCGAGATTCAACGTGGCGAGAAATCGTTTCGCGATCAGCTCAACGAGGAACGCAACCAGGCGCTGCAAGGCGTGCGCGAGGACGTGCTGACCGCCGTCGAGACAGTCGCCGAGGACGAGGGCTACGACCTCGTCGTCGGCCAGGGAACCGTCTACGCCAGCGATGCCGTCGACATCACGTCGCGCGTGCTCGAGCGGATGGAGGCGAACTTCGAATCCAACTCCGAATAGGGCCGGCCGGGTGTCCTGGACCGTACGCACGCTCGCAGATGCCCTGGGCATCGCCTATTCCGGCGACGGGGAGCGCGCGCTCCGGCGGGTGGCTGCGCTCGAGACGGCGGGTGCCGAGAGCCTGAGCTTCGTCTCACGGACGTCCTACCTGGGCCTGCTGGAGGCGACCGGTGCGGGCGCGGTGATCCTGGCGCCGGCGCACGCCGGGCGCGCGCCGTGTCCGGTGCTGCTCGCCGACGATCCCTATGCCGCCTACGCCCGGGCGGCGCAGTTGCTGCACCCCGATCCAGATAGGCCGCAGCGGATCGCGTCCACGGCCGAGGTGGACCCGAGCGCGCGCATCGCGGCGAGCGCGCACATCGGGCCTCAGGTCGTGATCGGTGCCGAGGCGGAGATCGGTGCCGAGGCCGTGATCGAGGCGGGTACGTACATTGGCGCAGCCGTGACGGTCGGCGCCGGAACCCGGATCGGGCCGCGCGTGGTCATTCGCGAGGGCTGCCGCATCGGCGCGCGTGGGCGGATCCAGTCCGGCGTGGTGATCGGTGCCGACGGCTTTGGCTACGCCCGCGACGAGGACGGCTGGGTGCGCATCCCGCAGATCGGCGCCGTGGTGATCGGCGACGACGTCGAGATCGGCGCCAATACCACCATCGACCGGGGCTCGCTCGAGGACACCGTGATCGGCAACGGTGTCATCCTGGACAACCAGATCCAGATTGCGCACAACGTGCGGATCGGCGACCGCACGGCCATGGCCGGCTGCGTGGGCGTCGCCGGCAGCGCCGTGATCGGGCGCGACTGCACGGTCGGTGGCGCCGCAGGCATCCTCGGCCACCTGGAGATCGTCGACGACGTTCACATCACTGCGATGTCGCTGGTCCGAAAATCCATTACACTAGCGGGCACTTATTCCTCGGGCACGCCGCTCGAAGCGAGCGCCGAATGGCGCCGCAACGCCGCCCGCTTCCGCCAGCTCGACGCCCTGGCCCGGCGCGTCGACTCACTGGAAAAGAAAAAATCCGGATAAACGACGCGGCGCGCCCCGAGGGCGCTGCGCTGCGTTGGTATGCTTTCGTTGCATCCCGGGACCGACACCGTGACTGAAATGAACATCCATGAAGTGCTCAAGCACCTGCCGCACCGCTACCCGTTCCTGCTGATCGATCGGGTGCTGGAGTGCGAGCCCGGCACGCGCCTGACTGCCATCAAGAATGTTACGGTGAACGAGCCCTTCTTCCAGGGTCACTTCCCGAGCTACCCCGTCTTTCCCGGCGTGCTCATGCTCGAGGCCATGGCGCAGGCGTCGGCCGTGCTCGCCTTCCGCACGGAGGGCGGCCTGCCCGAGGACGAGACGCTGTATCTGTTCGTCGGCATCGACAAGGCGCGCTTCAAGCGCCAGGTGGAGCCCGGCGACCAGGTCATGATCAACGTCGAGCTACAGCGTGCCTCGCGCGGCGTGTGGAAATTCTCGGGCGAGGCCAGCGTCGACGGTGAAGTCGCCTGCGTGGCCGATCTGATGGTGGCCGTGCGGGAAGCCGACTCGTGATCCATCCGCAGGCGATCGTCGATCCGGCGGCGGAGATCGCCGAGGACGTCGAGATCGGCCCGTTCTGCGTGATCGAGGCCGACGTCGTCATCGGCGAGGGCACACGCATCGGCAGCCATACCGTCGTGCGCGGTCCGACCCGCATCGGCCGGGGCAATCGGCTGTTCTCGTTCTCCTCGATCGGCGAGGCACCCCAGGATCTCAAGTACGCCGGCGAGCCGACCCGGCTCGAGATCGGCGACCGCAACATCATCCGCGAGTACGTCACGCTCAACCGCGGCACGGACGAGGGCGGAGGCGTCACCCGTATCGGCAGCGACAATCTGCTCATGGCCTATTCGCACGTGGCCCACGATTGCACCGTCGGCGACCAGACCATCTTCGCCAACGCGGCCTCGCTGGCCGGCCACGTCGAGGTCGGCGATTGGTCGATCCTGGGCGGCTTCACCAGCGTGCACCAGTTCTGCCGCATTGGCGTCCACAGCTTCTCCGGGCTGGGGACGGTGATCACCCGTGACGTGCCGCCGTTCGTCACCGTCGCGGGCAATCACGCCCGCCCCTACGGGCTCAACCGCAACGGGCTCAAACGCCGCGGCTTCGAGCCCGAGGCGATCCGGGCCCTGCACCGGGCCTATCGGCTGCTCGTGAAATCGCGGCTCATCAGCGACGAAGCGCGCAAGGAGATCGATGCGCTCGCCCACCAGCACGGCGAAGTGCGTACATTCCGCGACTTCATCGACGACGGCGCACGCGGCATCGTGCGCTAGCCGCCGCGCGCGGGCCACGCCCCTGTAGGTCGGGCTTCAGCCCGACCGAGACCCGCGACGCGATTCGGTCAGGCTGAAGCCTGACCTACACCTGTTGCTCGCCGTGTGGCGGGGCCGCAGCCGGACCCGTAGGCCGGGTCTGTAGCTCGGGCTCAAGTCCGAGCGAATCGCTACATGCGGTCGGAATGGGCTGGCCTGTGCGGGATCAACCGGTAGCGGCCGCCGGCGGCCGACGTTGCGCCAGCATCTCCTCGATCAAGGCCGCCATGCGCCCGGGCCCGTCGCCTTCCCCCATGCGCTCGCGGATCGTCCCCAGTCCGCGCAGGATTCGTTCGCGATAGGCCGGGTCGTCGAGCAGCCGCACGGCCTCGTCGGCGAGCGCGTCGGCGCGTGCTTCCCGCTGCACGAATTCCTGCACCACGCGCTCGCCGGCGACGATGTTGGCCAGGGCGATGTCGTCGATGGTCATGAGCCGGTGCATGATCTGCCAGGTGAGCCAGTTCACGCGGTAGACGACGGCCATGGGCACGCCCATCAGCGCCACCTCCAGCGTCGCCGTGCCCGAGGCCGTGAGGACCGCGTCGCATACGGGCACGACATCGTAGCTGCGCCCGCCCGGGACGAGGCCCACATCGAGCCCGCTGGCGTCGATGCGCGCGCGGACCGGCTCCGGATCGAGCGTGTTCGCCAGCGGCAGCAGCAGGTTGACCGGGCCGCGCTGCTGCTGCACGCGCGCCGCGGCGTCGAGCAGCAGCGGCAGCAACCGCTCGATCTCGCCGCGGCGGCTGCCCGGCATCAGGCCCAGTGTCGGCCGGTCCGCATGCAGACCGAACTCGGCGCGCGCCTGCTCCGCGCTGACCGTGGGGTGGATCTCGTCCACCAAGGGGTGGCCGACGTAGCGCACGGGCACCTGGGCACGCTCGTAGAAGTCGACCTCGAACGGGAACAGCACCGCCATCATGTCGACGAGCTGGCCGATCTTCTGCACCCGATGCGGGCGCCAGGCCCAGACCTGCGGGCTGACGTAGAACAGCACGGGGACACCGACCTCGCGCGCGGTGGCGGCGAGCTTGAGGTTGAATTCGGGGTAGTCGACCAGGATCAGCAGGTCCGGCGGGTCGCGCCGCAGGCGATCGCGCAGGCGTTCGAGCTCGCGCATGATGCGGCGCCAGTGGACCAGCACCTCGACGATGCCGACGATCGCCAGGTCGCGGCAGTCGACGATGAGGTCCATGCCGGCCGCCGCCAGATGGGGGCCGCCCATGCCGCACAGCTCGGGCTGCTGCCCCCGGCGCTGTAGCGCCTGCACGAAACGCGCCGCGTGGTGATCGCCGGAGGCCTCGCCGGCCGAGATCATCAGGCGCGGGTGCTCAGGCATCGAGGGCCTCGGCGATCACGCCGCAGATGCGATCGACCTGGGCGTCTTCGAGCTCGGGGAACATCGGCAGGGAGAAGCAGCGCTCGGCGACGCGCTCGGTCTGCGGCAACGCGGGTGTATCGACAGCGGGATCGGCGAACGCCGGCTGACGATGCAGCGGCACCGGATAGTAGATCGCGCTGGCGATGCCGGCCTCGCTCAGCGCGGCCATGACGGTCTCGCGCCGGTCACTCAACACCGTGTACTGATGGAACACATGCGTGCCCGTTTCGGCGCGCTCCGGCGTTTCGATCGGCAGTTGCGCCAGGCCGCCGTCGTAGCGGTCGGCCACCCGCCGGCGCTCGGCATTGTACTGGTCGATATGGGGCAGCTTGTGCCGCAGGACCACCGCCTGCAGCTCGTCCAGGCGGCTGTTGTAGCCGACGAATGGGTGGTGGTAGCGCTCGGTCTGGCCGTGATTGCGTAGCGCCCGGATGCGCTCGGCGCAGGCGTCGTCGTGGGTTACCACCAGACCGCCATCGCCGCATGCCCCCAGATTCTTGCTCGGGAAAAAACTGAACGCGCCGGCATGGCCCAGCGCGCCGGTGCGCCCCGCCTCGGTCGCGGCCCCGAAGGACTGGGCGCAATCCTCGACCACGAGCAGGTCGCGCTCGGCCGCGACACGGCCGATGGCCGCCATGTCCGCCGGCTGGCCGAACAGATGCACCGGCAGGATCGCGCGCGTGCGCTCGGTGACCGCCGCCTCGACCGCGTCCGGATCGAGGTTGAACGAGCGCGGGTCGATGTCCACGAACACGGGCGTCGCGCCCACGTAGCGGATCGCCTCGGCCGTGGCGATGAACGTGAACGGCGAGGTGATCACCTCGTCGCCGGGGCCGATGCCGTGTCCGGCGAGCGCCAGCAGCAGCGCATCGGTGCCCGAGGCGCTGCCGAACGCGTGGCGCACGCCGAGATAGTCGGCGGCCTCGCGCTCGAAGGCCTGCACATTGGGGCCGAGGATGTACTGCGTGGCGTCCAACGCCTCCGCGATGGCCGGCTCCAGCTCCCCGCGCAGCGCCTGGTACTGGGCCTTCAGATCGACCATCGGGATCGCGGATTCGGACATGGGCTTTCCTGGCTGACTCGGAAGCCGCGTATTGTCGGGGATCGGCTGCGGCCTGTCATCCGGCCCCGCGGGCTGCGGGCCCCGGATGCGTACGGCTGCGCACAACGCGGCAGAGGCCGGGCAAGGGCGAACGATCCGCGCCCAGTGTGGTGAGTGAACACCGGGCCGGTCGCGCACGCCGGGCGGGTGCCTCGACGAGCGAATCGTGCGACCATCCGCCGAAATCGATAACAACAAGGGGAGCGGCATCGACCATGCGCATTCCCGGCAGCGTCTCCGCGAGGATCGAGGCCCGCCGCCGAATCGGTGGACCGCCGGCTGCGCTCGACCCTGCCGCTTGCGTCGCCCCCGCCGCCGCGACCATCGGGCACCGCCTGGCCCGACGCTCAGCACCCGGCGGGCAGCACCGCCCCCAGTGGACGGCGCACCCCGCGACCGCCTCGCTCGATCACGTGCGTGTAGATCCGCGTCGTGCGAACGTCGGCGTGGCCGAGCTGCTCCTGCACCGTGCGGATATCCGCGCCGCGTTCGAGCAAGTGCGTCGCGAACGAGTGGCGCAGCGTGTGGCAGCTCGCCGGCCGCTCGATCCCGGCCGCACGCACGGCCTGCCGCATCGCTTTCTGCACCGACGCCTCGTGAACGTGATGGCGCCCGCGCACACCCGATCGCGAATCCGTGCTCGAGCGGGGCGCCGGAAACACGTACTGCCACGCCCATTCCCGAGGCGCAGACGGGTACTCGCGCGCGAGCGCGTGCGGCAGATCCACGGACGCGGCGCCAGCCAGGCGATCCTGCTCGAACCGATTCCGGCGATGCGCGAGCTGGCGCTGCAACGGACTGAGCAACTCGTCGGGCAGCGTGACCACCCGGTCCTCGGCCCCCTTGCCATCGCGCACGACGATCGCGCGGTAGCGAAAATCCAGATCCTTGCCCCGGAGCCGCACGCTCTCCAACAACCGCAGACCCGAGCCATACTGCAGGCATCCGATCAGCCAGTACACGCCCGAAAGCCCGGCCAATACGCGGCCGATCTCCTCCGGCAAGAGGACCACGGGCAATTGGGCGGGCCGGGCCGCTCGTACGAGGCCCTCGATTTCGCCGAGCGGCTGCTCCAGCACTTGGGCGTACAGGAACACCAGCGCATTGAGCGCCTGATTCTGCGTGGCGACCGCCACCTCCCGCTCGACGGCGAGATGAGTCAGGAAGGCGCCCACCCCGCCCGCGCCCATCTCCTGAGGATGCCGTCTGCCGTGGAACCGGATCAAGCAGCGCACCCAGTCCAGGTAGGCGTGTTCCGTGCGGCTACTGTCGTGATGCACCCGGACCGCGGCGCGGATGTCGTCCATGGAGGTGGAGCCTCCCGCTGCCTCACCCATGACGCCCAAGGTCGAATAACTGTATATAATTACAGTATCTTCCGGGCTAGATTCAAGGCAAGCGTGATGGACGGTACACCGCCGCCCATCACGCAGAACGCGGCGCCCGACTCGGCCGAGGCAGCGAGGCCGGCGGTGCGCAAGCATTCGGGAGGCAGGCGTGGACATCGGGTATCGGCGACGACCAACGAAGCATTTGCACCCGTGCGCGACAGACGGCGCATCGCCGTGATGCGACACGACGATGTGCCGTCCATTACCTGTTATGTGCAATAGGGCGAGGAAAATGGGGCTATCCAAGACAACGCCAATCCTGAGAATCTTCGATGAAGCGAAGGCTAGGGAGTTCTACGTCGGTTTCCTCGGGTTCTCCGTCGATTGGAATCACCGGTTTGAGCCGGAACTACCCATATATATGCAGGTATCCCGTGGAGGCTGTGTTCTCCACCTGTCAGAGCACCATGGGGACTGCAGCCCCGGTGCCGCCGCACGAATAGAGGTCTCTGACATCAACGCATTGCAGGAGGAGCTGTTGGCTCGGGAGTATCCATATTGCCGGCCAGAGGTTGAGGATATGCCCTGGGGCACGCGGGATATGAGCGTCAAAGATCCCTTTGGCAATAGGCTCACGTTCACAAACGCCGTATGCACATAACAAAACGCTCGAGCCGACGCCGTGACACGTTGGCGCTAGTGATCTGGCTCTTGTCGCGGCGCGGCTCAGCTTATCGTTCGATGTCTTTACAGGAGGAATGATGTCCGACGATATCCAATTCGATGTAAGCGTGTTCACCCCAAGGTGGGGGCACGACGATACGTATACGGTTCGTGCTACCCGAGACGAGTTGACGGTCTCCGCGGTCAGCAAGGAGGCGCGCTGCCAATGGGTCGAGAACCGAGATCCACAATGGGTCGGTCACAATCAAACGATAGGAAATCCACTCGAGAAGATTCTGGAAAACGACTCAGTTTATCCGCCGACCGTATTCGTTCGGGCGGTGGAGCACGCGTGGATGGCATGGCGCGATGCCACGCTAGACGATCAGCAGTTCGAGATTGAACTCAAGGAGCTTGTGGAATGGCTGAATGCTGTCACCAAGGCAAAGCCGGAATCGGAGTTTTGGCAGGGTGTATTTTGATAGCCGATACATCGAACACGGCGCTCAACCGGACGCTCGCACCTCGCGCCGGTTAGCTCTGCGTTAGCGGCAAGGGGTACTGCGTGACTGAGGAAATTGCCCGGATCGTCGACGAGCGCGTGGCCGAAGCGGTCGGTGAAGTAGATAACCAGGTGCACAGCGCCGTACTTGAGATCTGGAATCGAGCTGGCCCAGGCCCTCACTGTCCTGCACTTGGGGACGCAACGAAGGAGATTGCGGGGAAATGCCATTGGGGGCTAATGGAACGCGAGAAGGCCGCACGGACTGCGCTCCGTAACACGGTCGATGAGATTGGGACGCCAGTCTCCGATGGAGTGGCCGAGACGACCGTTAGGGCGATAGCGACGAAGTTCCCAGAAGACCAATACGTTCCGTTCGTGGAGAACACAATGGGGGTGTTCAAGCGGGCACAGGCGCCGGCCAACAAGATGTCGACCCGCGCATTCGAGCTTCAGATTAGCCTCGCCAAAGTAGCAAGTGCCAACCTCGGCAGACGATCGGTTAGGAGGATACAAATTGATCTGGACGCAATGCGGGCGCGGGATGCGGCGAACACGCCCTCAGAGATTCCACGCGCGCTGGCTTGGAGGGCCGTCCGATGGGCCGAAAGGCATTTAATGGCCATTGTAGTAGGACTCTGCGTAGCAGCATTGTCCGCTTATCTGGGGTTCGGATGAATAGCGCTAACAAGTCGCTAAACCGGACGCTCGTACCTCGCGCCGGTTAGCGATCCGTTCGGCGGCTGCGCCAAACCCAAGGTGCCAGAGATGACGGAAGACTATGATAGTGACAAGTACTCTGGCTCGCATACGCTCTCGTTTACCGAGAAGACGTGGTACGAACACGTATGGGAATACTGCAAAGGCATACCTAAGGAACTAAGCACCTTTGCGACCGTGGTTGTTTCGATGTGGGCCGTCGCCGAAGTCGTCATGAGGGCGGGTGGTGAACGTGTTCCGCTAGACGAATTGGCCATCCCTATCCTAGTGCTGGCTTTTGCAGTTCTTCTTTACCGCGTGTATTGCGCGAAGCGAGACTATGTGCCCGATGCACTTGCCGGAGAAAGTGAAACGGTCAAGTCTATATTCCGGAAACAGGAGTGCGGCTGGAGCGCTGCGCTCGCGAAATGCATGCTTAAGGAAAGGATCCAAGAGGCCGATGCCGCCATGGAGCGGATTGACAAAGGATCGGAGTTCATCGCACCGAGGCATATGGATTATGACAACTATGTTGCGTGGCTCCAAACACGTCCGGAGTTGATTCTTCGAATGGTGCAATCTGCAGCACTGCTGTGTACGCAAGAAGTTCCAATCGCACTCGGCTCCACTAAAGGAGAGGATGATCTTCCCGCTCTAAAGCGAGAAGTGATTGCCCTCTCGGCGATGTATGAGAGTGCAAAGAATGTGGAGGTTGAATGGCATGGCGTTGTGCCGCCTGATGAATTCGAAGAGATTCATGAGATGGTGTACGGATGGACGATTCCCATAAGGAATGGCGTGCACAGTTTTCTTGGGGTGCTGGACACGCTGGCGAAGGTCGACCGTCATGCGCTCAAGAAGGGAACCGCATCGGTGCCGTCGTTCAACATCGTATTTGAGAAGCCTGAGAACATCGATGAATTCTCTAGGCGTTTGAACGCGTATCGGGGATAGGAAGTGCGCGGAATACATGCCGAACAATGCCATGCAGGCGACGCTCGTACCTCGCGCGCCTGATGGCTCACGTTAAACGATAAAGGATCGACCTATGGACGAGGCCGAGATAGACGGCGAGTACGAGCTGTACCTAGATTATGAGCCGGGAGAGGGAGATCCGTCTCGCGTCTTTCATGCAATGGGCGGAATGATAGATGTACTTACGTCCCTTGACCGCGACTTGGGTGCGGTTATATCGGCTTCATGTCACCCGTCAATCATTCTGACGGATATAGAGTCGGGCTCCCTGAAATCAAAGCTGCGCGATGTTTTAAAGGATCTGCCAGATGAGGCGCTGGAGGATGTAAATGTGCGCCGTATAATTGGCCATTTTCTAGTGAAAGCCAAGTATACAATAATCCATTGGTGCGAAGAGAAAGAATCTGTCGATGACATCGAGGACGTTCGCTCGCTCGAAGATCAGATTGGGAACTTGGTGCGTGAGACCAATGTGAAGCAACTGCCCGCATATACTCCGATAGACAGGAAAGCTTTGCTGCATCACATCAACGATATGACAAACGTGATAAGCGCATTAGAGGAGAAGGATTACTTGGAGTACCGTAGTCAGTACGGTGTTTCAAGATTCAACGGGAGTCTCGCAATATCGGCAGACGTTATCACGAGCGTGCTTACTCAGCAGGTGGTTACACGTGAAGGGGTATTCGTTCTCAAGGTCAAAAAACCGGACTATCTGGGTAGCTCAAAATGGTCGGTTCGGCATCAAGGACACTCGGTAGACGTAAAGATAAATGATGCCGCATGGCTTTCCGAGTTCCAGAACGGCCGAGTCCCTCTTCAGCCAGGTGACTCGATACGGGCCGATCTAAAAGAGGATGTTGCTTACGGATACCAAGGAGAGGTTGTGCATATATGGTACGAAGTGCAAAAGGTGCATGAGGTTATACCGGATCCGAGTCGCGACCAGGGCCCGCTTTTCTGAGTAATCTGTTTACTAATCGTTTACTAAGTAATGTCATGTTAGGCTGTCGCGCGGTTGCAGCTGACGCGACGAGCGGTTATGGAATGCAAGCGCGATAGCGACGGCCGCCAACTCGATCGTACCGCGATGAACACGCTGCGCATGCAGGCGATCAAGGCGGTGCGTCAGGGCCGCCCGGTGGCCGAGGTCGCCGAGACCTTCGGCGTCAACGAACGCAGCCTGTACCGCTGGCTGGCGCGCTTTGCCGACGGCGGCCAGCAAGGACTGCAGTCGAAGCCCAAGTCGGGCCGCCCGGCGAAGCTCACCGAAGACGAGCTGCGCTGGATCGCGCAGACGGTGCGCGACGAGACGCCGCAGCAGCTCAAGTTCCCCTATGCCCTGTGGACGCTGTCGCTGATCCGCGAACTGATCCGACGGCGCCTGGGCAAGGTGCTGTCGAAGGGCGCGGTGCGCCGCGTCATGAAGATCCTCGGCTTTACGCCCCAGAAGCCGCTGTATCGGGCCTGGCAGCAGGATCCCGAGCTGGTGCGCCAATGGGAGACCGAGACCTTCCCGCAGGTCCAGGCCGAGGCGCGGCGCGTCGGGGCGACGATCTACTTCGCCGACGAGTCGGGCCTGCGCTCGGACTACCACCGCGGCACCACCTGGGCGCCGGCGGGCGAGACCCCGGTGGTGGCCAAAACGGGGCGCCGGTTCTCGGTCAACATGATCTCGGCCGTCACCGCCCGCGGCGACTGCCGCTTCATGGTGCACGAAGGAACGGTCAACGGCCGCGTATTCAAGACCTTTTTGCAGCGTCTGGTCGCCGACGCCGACCGACCCGTGTTCGTGGTCGTCGATGGTCATCCGGCGCATCGCACCCGCTTGGTGCGCGATTACGTCGCATCGACCGAGGGGCGCCTGCGGCTGTACTTTCTGCCGCCCTATGCGCCGCATCTCAACCCTGATGAGACGGTCTGGTCGCACGTCAAACGTGATCTGGCCAAGCGCGGCATCGAAAGCCTCGAGCAAATGAAACGCCTTGCCATTGGTGCCCTGCGTCGAATCCAGAAGCGGCCTGATCTGGTGCGTGCGTTCTTCCATCACCCGCAGTGCCGCTACGCATTAGACTGACAATACTTAGTGAACGGTTAGTAACAAATAGCTAAAGCCGACGCTCGTGACCTCGCGCGGCTTAGCTCGCCGTTCGCGAACAATGGAGACGTTATGAAGATAATCTCACTCTTCAATCATAAAGGTGGCGTGAGCAAAACTACGACCGCCTTCAACCTCGGATGGGCGCTCGCTGAGCGTGGGCACAAGACACTGATCGTAGATGCAGATCCTCAGTGCAACTTGACCGGTCTTGTCGCGGACTACAGTGCCATTGAGGATCTGGAAGCATTCTATAAAAATCATCCGAGATGCGACTTGTATTCGTGTGTATCCCCGGTTCTGAATGGAAGCCAAGAGCCCTTGGCTCCGGCGAGCCCTATTGCTACAGGCAACCCTCACCTCTCCCTGTTGGCTGGGCATATCGCGCTCGCCGAGTCGGAAACGCAAGTCTCGGTGGCGGTAGGTGCTGGGGCATCACTTCCCGCGATGAGGAATATTCCCGGTTCATTCGGACATCTTATCCGTATGACGGCCGAGACTCATGGATTTGAATATGTTCTGATCGATATGAGCCCCAGTGTTGGAGCGTTTAACCAATCCCTTTTAATGGGGAGTGACTATTTTATCGTTCCGACGTTCCCCGATTTCTTCTGCGAGCAAGCGGTCAAATCACTCAAGTCAGTAATCCCCCGCTGGAATGAAGGTGTTCGCCCGTTTCGTAGCGCGCACTTGACATATCCGTTCCCCGATAACCCGCCAAAATTTATCGGTATCGTATCTCAGAAATACAGACCGAGAAGTGGCGCGCCTTCGTCCTCCTTTCAGAAATGGATCGACCGGATCAAAGAAACAGTCGAATCGGATCTCATTCCACCTCTCAAAGAAGAAGGAATGGCGGTCGAAGAAAGTGTATTCCATGCGTGCATATCGGCGGATACACCATATAACCTAGCGAACATTGCCGACTTCAATTCCTTAATTGCGCAGGCGCAAAAATTTAACGTCCCGGTGTTTGCCCTAACAGATCAGCAAATCGAACAGACAGGGGTCATCCTTGAAAATATGAAGGAGAGTCGCGATACCTTTCGGCATGTTCTGGGCGAATTGGCCGATGGGGTCATTTGTCTAACGAACCAATAGAAATTCGCGAACAAATCGCTCAACCGGACGCTCGTACCTCGCGCCGGTTAGCGAAACGTTCGGCTGTAGGCAAACAACCGATGCCTGCGATCTACGGTAGCAAGGTCTAAATAACGCGGAAATAACCGATTGACAGAACCGAAATAGAGTTCCAATATATGGCTTCCATCGCACAGGAGAGCCATCATGGCAAAGATTTCAGTTGCAGAGTTTGAGTCGAAAGTCCTCGCAAAAGAAGAAATTGTAGTTAAGGTTAGGGCTGCTTCCGGGGCCAAAGTTCATGACTATCCGTATGAACGAAAAGCTGCCGGAAACCAGTCCATATCAGACTGGTTGGAGGGGCGAGTTAAGCCGCATTTAGAAGGTTATGAGGTTGAGGTTATCGGTGGCAACTACGCCGCTCCTCATGGGCGCACGAAGCTCGAGACGCTCAGGTCCAGCTATGAGAAATGAATGGCGCTACTTGCTCTCCCGGATTGTGCCGAGCGTAGCCGAACAAACGGTTCCACCCGACGTCCGTGCCGCCGCTCCGCATCGACACGGCCGCGGGTGAACCATGCGTTAGGCCTTCAGGGCTACCAGCTACTTGATGCCGATAAGGCATAAATTAAGATGATACGGACACGACCACCGATAACTGCCAAGGGCGAAAATCAAGGCCCCGGAATGAACACGACGATACCCGAGAGCGAACTGGAAGCCACGCTGATCGCAAAACTTCGCGATCTCAAGTACGTACATCGCGACGACATCCACGATCGTGCCGCTCTCGAAGCCAACTTCCGCCGGCACTTCGAGGCCCTCAACCGTGTCAAGCTTACCGACGGCGAGTTCGAACGTCTGCTTGATGAGATTATCACCCCCGACGTCTTCACCGCCTCACGCACCCTCCGCGAGATCAACAGCTTCACACGCGACGACGGCACACCTCTCAATTACACCCTCGTCAAGATCAAGGACTGGTGCAAGAACACCTTCGAGGTCGTCAGTCAACTTCGCATCAACACGGACTACAGCCACCACCGCTACGACGTCATGCTCCTGATCAACGGCGTCCCCGCGGTGCAGATCGAGCTGAAGTCCCTCGGCATCAGCCCGAGCCGGGCCAGGCAGCAGATCGTGGAGTACAAGAACGACCCCGGCAATGGCTATACTCGCACACTGCTCTGCTTCGTCCAGCTCTTTGTGGTCAGCAACCGCACCGAAACCTGGTATTTCACCAACAACAACACGCGCCACTTCGCCTTCAACGCCGAGGAGCGTTTCCTTCCGATCTACCAGTTCGCGGCGGAAGACAACACCAAGATCACTCACCTCGAGGAGTTCGCTGAGCAGTTCCTCGCCAAGTGCACGCTCGGCCATATGATAAGTCGCTACACCGTCCTCGTCGCCAGCGAGCAGAAGCTGCTGATGATGCGGCCGTACCAGATCTACGCCGTCCAGCGCATCGTCGACTGCATTGAGCAGAACAGCGGCAACGGCTACATCTGGCACACCACCGGCAGCGGCAAAACGCTGACTTCCTTCAAGGCGTCCACGCTGCTCAAGAACAACCACGACATCCACAAATGCCTCTTCGTGGTGGATCGCAAGGACCTGGATCGCCAGACCCGAGAAGAGTTCAATCGCTTCCAGGAGGGCTGCGTCGAAGAGAACACCAACACCGCCACGCTCGTCCGGCGGCTGCTGTCGGATGACTACGCCGACAAGGTCATCGTCACCACCATTCAGAAGCTCGGCCTTGCCTTGGACGAACAGAGCAAGCGCAACAAGGACCGTGAGAAGCGCGGCCGGGCCAAATATTCGGACGTTCTCGAACCGCTCCGGGACAAGCGAATGGCCATCATCTTCGATGAATGCCACCGCTCCCAGTTCGGCGACACCCGCCGGACCATCAAGGACTTCTTCGCCAACGCCCAGCTCTTCGGCTTCACCGGCACGCCCATATTCCCGGATAACGCGACCGTTAGGCAGATCGAAGGCGACGTCCAGACGCTCACGACGACCAAGGACCTCTTCCAGCAGGAACTGCACAAATACACCATCACGCACGCCATCGAGGATGGCAACGTCCTGCGCTTCCACGTCGACTACTTCAAACCGG
>CAZVBX010000008.1:0-54234 GCA_964625925.1 uncultured Ectothiorhodospiraceae bacterium
CGGACCCTCTGGCCGGCGGCCCTGGCGGTCGCGGGCGCGGCGCTGATCCTGTACGCGCTGTTCGTGGACTATTGGGCGCTGACCGAATTGATCGGGTTCATGCTGCTGGCCGGCGGGGTGACGGGCGACGTCGTCCTTCGACGCCGGCATCAGGTCCGCGTCCTGGGGCTAAGCTCCTCGCACGGCGGCCGGTTGCACCCGCCGTAGTGCGGTCGCTCGGTCACGCGAACGGGCGCTGCCCCAGGGCCCGCGCCCGGCCCTGCTCGCGCAAGAGCCAGTGGCGGCCCTCGCCGCGACGGGCCCGCGCAGGCACCCCGCGTAGCTCGTCGAGCACCTGCTTGCGAGTCGCAAGGTCGAGGTTGCCGAGATCCTCGAGCAAAGGTCGCGGCAGGTAGACCTCGAGATCCCCCGCACCCGTGAACTGCGCTGCGCGCAGCTCCAGCACCTCGTAGTCGCCCAACCACGCGAGGCCGGCTTCGCCGTCTGCGCAGGCCGCCCGGAATTCGCTCAAAGCGGTTTCGGCCACTTCCCGCAGCTCGCGCGGGACCGCATCGATGCTCATGCACGGATCCTCTCAGAGAACCTCCGATCACACCGGACGTTCCCCGGCACATGGATGGCGTGTCGTGAACCCGAGCGCATTGCATGCCCGGCGCTGGGTCTCCCGGGTCGACTCCTGGCGACTGGCGCGATGCAGCAGCGGACAGCACAATGGCGCTTGCCGGCCCGCGGCATCAGGGAGACGGCCATGAGAATAACAACCAGGACACGCGCCGCCATCGTCACGCTGGCGATTCTCGCCTGCGGCCCCGGGCACGCCACCGAGCCCCGATCGACTCCGCCGGATGCCGTGCTGCCCGATGGCGCTCGCTACCAGGGCGAGACCCGCGAGGGCCGCTTTCACGGCGAAGGGCGCCTCGAATGGCCGAGTGGCAGACGCTACGAAGGCACTTTCGTTGACGGCCGGATGCACGGGCAGGGCCGTGAGCGATTCCCCGACGGCACGGTGTACCAGGGCGAGTTCGACAATGGCGTCGCCCAAGGGCAGGGCACGCTGACCTACCCGACGGGGCGAGTATTCGAAGGGCGCTTCGAGCAGGAACGCATCGTCACCGGGGTCTACCGCGACGGCGACGGCAACACCTACGAGGGCGAGTTCAAGCACTGGCAGTTCCATGGCGAGGGCGTGTACAGGGCCGCCAGCGGCGACGTCTATCGCGGCACCTTCGACCAGGGTGAGCTCCAGGGCGAGGGCGTGCATGAGGCACCGTCGGGCCAGCGCTACGAGGGCGAATTCCGTGACTGGGCCTATCACGGCCAGGGCACGCTCACCCAGCCGGACGGCCAGCGCTATGTCGGCGCGTTCGTCTCGGGCTACCGCCATGGCCACGGCCGCGCGCTCGACGCGGGCGGCGACAAAGTGCGCGCGGGGATATGGGCCTGGGGCGAGTACCAGGGGCCCGACGGCAAGGCCGACGAGCGCCGCGCCGCCGCCACCGAGGATGCGCTTTACCGCCAAACGCAGCTGCTGGAGTCGACCCTGGATGCGGTCGCACCGGGGCACGAGGGCGAGATCGAGCTGTATTTCGTCGGGGTCGCGCCGTATGGCGCGCAGGACGTATTCCGCAAAGAGATCGACTTCGTCGCCGAGCAGTTCGCGGCGCGCTACGACGCGGGCGCGCGCAGCGTGGTGCTCGGCAATCACCCGGACACGCTCGCCACGCGTCCGATGGCCACGCGCACCAGTCTCGAACGCAGTCTCGCCCATGTCGCGGAAGCGATGAACGCCGACGAAGACCTGCTGTTCCTGTATCTAACTAGTCACGGCTCCGAGGATCACCGGCTGGCGGTCGAGCAACCCGGCTTCGATCTGCCCGATCTCACCGCCGGCGAGTTGGCGTCGCTGGTGGATGACCTGCCCGCCAAATGGAAGATCGTCGCCGTCTCGGCCTGCTACGCCGGGGGTTTTCTGCCGCCATTGCAGGATGAGCACACGCTCGTCATGACCGCCGCCCGGCACGATCGGCGATCGTTCGGCTGCGGAGATACCTCCGAGATGACCTATTTCGGCGAGGCCTACTTCCGCCAGGCACTGCCGCAGGCCGATTCCTTCCGCGAGGCGTTCGATCGCGCGCGCACCTTCGTACGCACACGCGAACTCATGACAGGCGTGGACGAGCATTCCGAGCCACAGATCGCAGTCGGGGACGAGCTGGCACGGCACCTGGAGCAATGGCGTCAGCAGCGCGAGGCGCGCGCGCACTGATCGGCCGCGAAACCGGCCCCGGCTCGCTACGGCTCTTCGCCGCCGGCGACGCTGCCGCTGCGCCGCGCCAGCAGCTCGCGCAGCGTCGCCGGCAGCGATGCGTGGACCCTGGCGGCAATCGCGCGCTCGTGGCGCTGCCAGAGCACCCCCAGGTAGATCACGGCCAGGCCAATCGCCGTCAGCGCGACCGGGAACAGCCAGCTGTGCTCGAAAACCCGCGCCAGATGGCCGAGATACGCCACACTGCCGAGCGCGCCGAAGACGACGAACACGCGGCGCACGAGCACGGCGCCGGCGCCGATCAGCGCCAGATTGATCCCGAAATACGCCAGCTTCGATAGCTCACTATCCGAGTTCTGCACGGTCATTCCGCCCCAGAACGCCATCACGCCGAACAGGTAGAGCCAGAAAGCGAAGTCGGTTGTGTGGCGGCTGCGCAGATCGACCCATAACGCGAGACCGATCATCGCGAGCCCGAAGTACATCGAAACCAGCGCCCGCAGCTCGAAGTCGGGCCTGCCGCCCGCGATCATGGCGGCCAGGTCCATCGACATGTACCAGAGCGTGGCCGCAAGCGGCAGGAGCAAGAAGGGATAGCGGTAGCGCCAGGCGACCGCCGCACCCACAACCAACGTCCCGAACTCCATGTAGAGCCACTGCCAGTGTATATATCGGTGGTATTCGCGGTAGACGCTATCGTCGGGCCGCCAGCCCATGGCCTGCTGAAGGCCATAGATCGCCAACGGCGTCAGGGCTACGGCAAAGGCCGCGCAGATGCCAGCCGGGATGGCGTGGCCACGCGCACGGAACAGATCGGCCAGCTTCAGGCCGACGCCCGCATAGGCGAGCGCGATGAAGAAAATGCCCCAGCCGCCGAACGCCTCCCATCCCCGGTTCATGAAGACGGTCATGGCGCCTATCGCGATCAGCCCGCCGAGATAATACAGGACGTGGGTGAAGTCGAAGCGCGGGCCGGCTTCCGGCCGGGTTTCGAAGAAATGCAGCAGCGCGTCGGCCTGTTGCCGGTCGATGATGCCCGCGGTGACCGCCTCTTGCAGGGCCTGCTTGCCAATCTTCATGGGCGGATCGTCCTTGTTGCGTCGTCGTTTTTCGTCTCGTTGATTTCCGCCTGCTGCGCGCTATTGCTCCCCGGCCTCACGGTTGCGCGTGCGCAGGTCGCGCAGACGCTCGGCGATGCGGCTCTCGAGCCCGCGTTCGACCGGCTCGTAGTAGCACTGCTCACCCAGCTCTTCGGGGAAATAGGTCGCGCCCGCGGCGAAACCGTCGGGCTCGTCATGGGCGTAGCGGTAGCCGGCGCCGTGACCGAGCTCGGACATCAGCTTCGTGGGCGCATTGCGCAAATGGGTCGGCACCTCCGCCGTGCCGCTCGCACGGGCCTCGCGCATGGCGCTATTGAAGGCGCTGTAGACCGCATTCGACTTGGCCGCGCAGGCCATGTAGACAATCGCCTGGGCAATCGTCAGCTCGCCCTCGGGACTGCCCAAGCGCTCATAGGTATCCCAGGCCTGCAGGCCGAGCTGCAGGGCACGCGGGTCGGCATTGCCGATGTCCTCCGAGGCGATGCGCACCACGCGCCGGGCGATGTAGAGCGGATCGCAGCCGCCGTCGACCATGCGGCAGAACCAGTAGAGCGCGGCATCGGGGTTGGACCCGCGTACCGACTTGTGCAGCGCGGAGATCTGGTCGTAGAACAGATCGCCGCCCTTATCGAAGCGCCGCAGGCTCTCCTTCGAGACTTCCTGCAGGATGGCCTCGGTGATCTCACTGCCGCCCTCGCCTTCGGCCAGATCGGCCGCGATCTCGAGCAGCAACAGCGCGCGCCGGGCATCGCCGTCGGCGGCCTCGGCCAAGCGGTCGCGCGATTCCTCGGCCATGGTGACGGCGCGCGCGCCCAAGCCGCGTTCGGCGTCACCAAGGGCGCGGTCGATCACTGCGCGGACATCGGCCGCGGTCAACGCCTTGAGCACGTAGGTACGCACACGCGACAGCAACGCGTTGTTGAGCTCGAACGACGGGTTCTCCGTCGTGGCGCCGATGAAGAAGATCGTGCCGTCCTCGACATGCGGCAGGAAGGCGTCCTGCTGCGCCTTGTTGAAGCGGTGGACCTCGTCGACGAACAAGATGGACGGGCGATTCTCGGCCTGACGCACCTCGCGCGCACGCTCGATCGCCGCACGGATGTCCTTGACGCCGGATAGCACGGCCGAGACGGCGATGAACTCGGCGCCGCACTGGCCCGCTATCATGCGCGCCAGCGTGGTCTTGCCCGTGCCCGGCGGACCCCACAGCACCATCGAATGCAGACGGTCGTGCTCGATCGCCTCGCGTAGCGGACCACCCTGCGCCAGCAGATGGGACTGGCCGGCGAATTCGTCCAGCCGGCGCGGCCGCATGCGATCGGCCAGGGGGCGGAAATCCGGCCCCTCGGTATCGAGCAGCGAGCCCTGGCGATCGCCGGAAGTCATGCAGGCGCCCCGCTTACTCGGGTTGCCCGATCACGTCGACGCCCTCGGGCGGCTCGAAGGTGAAGCGCTCGGAGTCGAGATCCGGGTTCATGCGCACGTTCGAGAACCGGATCTGCGTGGCCTGATCGAAACGGTCGCGCAGTTCCATCACGCGCAGCGTCTCCTCGTCGAGGCCGAGGAAGATGCGCTCGAAGTCGGTATCGTCGACCTTGGGGCGCAGCTCGACCCAGGACAGGCCTTCGCGCTCGCCCAGGTCGCGTATCTCGAATTGCTCCGACAGCGGCGCCTCACCGGATAGCAACATGATCGGCGCCGTCGCCAGAGCCTGCTGGGCTTGGCGCACGGTCACCTGCTCGAGATCGGCGTCATAGATCCACAGGCGCTCGCCATCAGCGACGATCACCTGCTCGTAGGGCTCGCGATAGGTCCAGCGGAACTTGCCGGGGCGTTGCAGATAGGCCACCCCGGAGCTCTCGCGGATCGGCTGCTGGTTCTCGTCGTAGCGGGTCTGGGCGAACTCGGCCGAGAATGAACGCAGGTTGTCGGTGAACGCGTTCAGCCGGTCCATGGCCTCGCCCGCCTGAACCGATCCGACGGCGAGCAGCAAGACCGCAGCGACGACACAGCGCCTCCAGATTGAGACCATGTGGAACTCTCCAAAAATCTAGGGTTAGAGGCGTCCGCGGCGGTTCCGCGGGCGTTTCAACCGACCGTCACCGGTACCAGAGTCATGGTGTCGTTGCCAAAGATGTCCACCACCTTCACGGCGGCCGTATACGTACCCGGCCGGTCATAGTGGTGCTCGGCGGTGATCAGTCCCAGTTCGCGCTGGCCGCGTGTACGGAAAGATTGCCACTCGTTCTCGAAGATGTAGTTGCCGGTCCAGCGTTCCTCGAATTCGGTCGGCAGTTCCTGCTGTGGGCCTTCGAAGCCAGGCAGCACGCCGTCCGGCCCCGCCCCGACCGGCACCTTGATCATCTCCTTCTTCGACTGGTAGTCGAAATCGACGGCCCAGTGGTCCACCCAGTGCTGCGTCAGGACCTGGCGCGTGACGGCGCCGTCCTTGCAGGTCGCGCTTGTCGGCGTCGGAGAGCTTGTTCGTCGGGTCGGGCGATTTCGCCATTATTCCGCTCTCAATCGCCGGTGAACCAATCCTCGAGAACGATGCCGGATACCGCCTCCAAGTGTCGGGTATTGCGCGTGACCAGGGTAAGCCCGTGCTCGATCGCCGTGGCCGCTAGCAGCGGATCGAGTTCGCCGCACGGACGGCCCTTGCGGCGTAGCTCGGCCGCGATGGTCGCGCCTCGCTCGGCGATCGCCTGCGAGACAGCCAACCAGGACACCGTCGGAAGAATCTCGTTTTGCAAGCGCGCCCAGAACGCCTCGGCGCTACGGTGAAGGCAGGCTCCGAAGCGCAGCTCGTAGCGCGTCACGGCGGACGCGAACACGGCCTCGCTCCGCTGTCGACGGAGCTCTGTGACCACGCCCGCATTCGGTTGCGGACGCGTCATCTCGCTGAGGACGTTGGTATCCAGCAGGTGCATCACTCGCGGTCCGCGAACGGGTCGCGCAGGCCTCGCCGGCGGTCTTCCTCACGGATTTGCTCCAGCGTCTCGAAAAATTGCGGATCGTCGATCCCATCCGGGTTGGTCACGGTGCCATCGTCATGGAACTCCAGCTTCCGGACCCAACGCTGTAACGGGTCGTCCCGCTCTGCGGAGTTGGACGCCTCCATACCGCGCTCGATCATATCCGTAACCACGTCTTTGAGCTTACGGTCGCTCTCGGCCGCGCGGATCTTGAGCCGGCGCATCAGCTCATCCGGCAACTCGAGCGTGGTCTTCATTTGCGTATACCCATAAAACTGGAAATATGGCTACTATACGCTACGCCTGAAAACCCCGAAAGGCGGTCACAAGCGAGGCACAATCGCGCAGCGGATCGCGCTGGAACCCGCGTCGATCGACGTACAAAAAGCGGTACTCGGGGCCGCCCGCGGCGACGCTGGCGGTGGGGGCGTCGGGACACCACTGCCGCAACCGCGCCATCTTGGGCTCGAGGTCGCGCTCCTCGCGCCCCCGGGGTCTCGATCACGTGCTCAGTAAGACGGCCGACGCTCTCGGCGTCCGGCAGCGTGGGGTGCTTGACCACATTCTGATGGATCGTCTCGACCAGCGGATAATCCGAGACCGTCTGCACGAAGATGGCGCCGTTGTTCTGCTTCGGCCTCGCGGTCACGTCCACCTGATGGCGTGAGGTGAATTGGGAAAACTCTTGTGAAGTGCGATGATCCCCCGGCAGGCGCGATTCGAATGGGGCCGCGTGACCTTGGGTTCTAAAGGCCCGGACATAGCCCGACGGCCGCAGACGCGGCGGGCTGAAGCCCGGCCCGCGGGCAACCGGAACGGTCGCGGATTGCCTAATTGTCCGGCGGCGCTGCGGCAATGACCTCGCGCGCGCCGTTGGACTGCACCGGGGTAACGACACCGGCGGCCTCCATGTCCTCGATGATGCGCGCAGCACGGTTGTAGCCGATCTTGAGGCGCCGCTGGACGTAGGAGATCGAGGCCTTGCGGCTCTCGGTGACGATCGCCACTGCCTGGTCGTACAGGCTATCGGTCTCGCCGCCTTCGCCGCCGCCGGCCTCGCCCGGCAGCGAACCGTCCCCGCCGGTTTGCTCGGACAGGATCTCGTCGTTGTACACCGGCTGACCCGACTTCTTCAGGCTCTCGACCACCTTGTGCACCTCGTGGTCATCCACGAAGGCGCCGTGCACGCGTTGTGGATAGCCGGTACCCGCCGGTAGATAAAGCATGTCGCCGTTGCCCAAGAGCTGCTCAGCGCCCTGCTGGTCGAGGATGGTGCGCGAGTCCACGCGCGACGACACCTGGAAGGCCATGCGCGTGGGGATGTTGGCCTTGATCAGGCCGGTGATCACGTCCACCGACGGCCGCTGCGTCGCCAATACCAGATGGATGCCCGCCGCACGCGCCTTTTGCGCGATGCGGGCGATCAGCTCCTCCACCTTCTTGCCCACGACCATCATCATGTCGGCGAACTCGTCGATGACGACGACGATGTAGGGCATGGGCTCGAGCGTCGGCGCCGGCGCCTCCGGATCGGCCGCCTGCTCGGGCTTGTAGAACGGGTCGGCGATCGGCTCGCCGCGGTCGATCGCCTCCTGCACCGCCTTGTTGTACCCGGCCAGGTTGCGCACGCCCTGCGAAGCCATGAGCTTGTAGCGGCGCTCCATCTCGCCGACGCTCCAGCGCAGCGCGTTGGCCGCCTCCTTCATGTCGGTCACTACCGGCGCGAGCAGATGCGGAATGCCCTCGTAGGCGTTGAGCTCCAGCATCTTCGGATCGATCAGGATCAGGCGCACGTCCTTCGGCAGCGCCTTGTAGAACAGGCTCAGCAGCATGGCGTTGACCGCCACCGACTTGCCCGAGCCGGTGGTGCCGGCGACCAGCAGGTGCGGCATCTTCTGCAGATCCGCGACGATCGGCTGGCCGCTGATGTCGTCGCCGAGCGCGAGCGTCAGCGGCGAGCCGGCCTTCTCGTAGGCCGACGAGCGCAGGATCTCGGACAGGCGCACCATCTGGCGCTGCTCGTTGGGGATCTCGAGCCCGACCGTGGACTTGCCCGGGATCACCTCGACCACGCGCACGCTCACCACCGACAGCGAGCGCGCCAGGTCCTTGGAGAGGTTGCTGATCGAGCTGACCTTGACGCCGGCGGCCGGCTGCAGCTCGAAGCGGGTGATGACCGGGCCGGGATGGACCGCAACCACTTCGGCGGTGATGTTGAAATCCTCGAGCTTGTGCTCGAGCAGGCGCGACATCGCTTCCAGCGACTCCTTGGAGTAGCCGGACTTGTCCTCGCTGGGGGCGTCGAGCAGCGACAGAGGCGGCAGCTCGCTGTCGGGCGGGGCCTCGAACAGCTGAATCTGCTTTTCTTTCTCGGCGCGCGCGCCCGTCTCGGGCATCTCGATCTTCGGCTCGATGCGCGGGGTCGCGTTCTTGCCACGACTGGCCTTCTTCTTCTGCGCCTTGGCCACGGTCGCCTCACGCTGGCGCCGCGCGCGGCGCGCCTGGATGCGCTCATGCACGGCCACCAGGCCTTGGCGCAAGGCGCTGATCCCCGCCAGCGTGAACCGGCCCAGCGACTCCATCAGGCCGAACCAGGACAGCCCGGTGCAGAGCGTCACCGCCGCCAGGAACAGCGCCATCAGCAGCAAGGTGCTGCCGAGCAGACCCACCACGGCAACGAGCTGCTCGGCCAGGAAGGCGCCGAGTATGCCGCCGGCGCCGACCCCCACGGGCAGCGTACCGGCGGCGGGCTCGAAGTGTAGTGCCGCCAACCCGCAGGCGGCCAGTAGCGTCACCAGGAAGCCGAAGCCGCGCAGGACGAGCAGTCGGGGCGCCGCTTGGATCGCGCTCTCGTGGGCCGGGCCGCGGAAAACGCGCCAACCGCCCCAGGCGACGACCACCGGCAACAACGCGGCGATGTAGCCGAGCAGGTAGAAGCAGACGTCGGCGAACCAGGCACCCGCCTGACCGCCGGCGTTCTGCACGGGACGACCGGAGCCGGTATGCGACCAGCCGGGGTCGGCCGGGTCGAACGAGATCAGCGCGACCGCAAGATAGGCGGCCACGGCGCAGAGCAGAACGAGCGCGCCCTCGCGGAGCCCGCGCTGGGCATGACGCACGATCATCGAGGGGCCCTGGTTCTCGCGCTGTTTCTTGGCCTGGGCCAAACCTGCTCCCTCGCGCGGCTTGGGCGGGCGACACGGCGGCGGCCGTCATGCTGCGGCGACCACCGCACGCGGGCCCGCGGGCCGCGCTTTACCGTCCTCGGGCCGTTTCGTAGTATGACCGACCTCGCGTCGAGGCCGCGCACCGCCGGCTATCCCGGAGATTATACATGAGCGACCCCCGCCATTGCCGTCTACTGATCCTCGGTTCAGGACCCGCCGGCTACACCGCGGCCGTGTATGCGGCACGCGCCAATCTCGAGCCCGTCCTGCTCACCGGCATCGAGCCGGGCGGACAGCTGACCACGACCACCGAGGTCGACAACTGGCCGGGCGACAACAACGACCTGCAAGGCCCCGATCTGATGGAGCGCATGCGCCAGCATGCGGAACGCCTGGGCACGCAACTGGTGCATGATCACGCCCACCGCGCCGACCTGTCGCAGCGCCCCTTCCGGCTCGAAGGCGACAGCGGCGTCTACACCTGCGACGCCCTGGTCATCGCCACCGGCGCCAGCGCCCGCTATCTCGGCCTGGAATCGGAGGAGCGCTTCCGCGGCCGCGGCGTCTCCGCCTGCGCCACCTGCGACGGTTTCTTCTACCGCAACCAGGACGTTGCGGTGGTCGGCGGTGGCAACACCGCGGCCGAGGAGGCACTGTATCTGGCCAATCTGGCACGCCACGTCACGCTCATCCACCGCCGCGACGCCCTCCGGGCAGAGGCCATGCTGCAGAACCGCCTGTTCGAGCTGGAACACCGCGGCCAGCTATCGTTCGAATGGAACAGCGAGGTCGCCGAGGTGCTGGGCGACAACATGGGCGTGACCGGCGTGCGCCGTGTCAACCGTCAGTCCGGCGCACACAAGGATCTCGCCGTGACCGGCATGTTCCTGGGCATCGGCCACACGCCCAACACGCAGCTGTTCGAGGGCCAGCTCGAGATGAACGGCGGCTACATCATCGTGCGCAGCGGCCTCGCCGGCGACGCGACCGCCACCAGCGTGCCCGGCGTGTTCGCTGCCGGCGACGTCGCCGATCATGTCTATCGCCAGGCGGTCACGTCGGCCGGCACGGGCTGCATGGCTGCGCTCGATGCCGAGCGTTACCTGACCGAGCTCGCGCGCAACGAAGCGGCTTGAATCCGCGCATTCGGAAGCTGGCGAACTGGCAAGACGGCGGTGGCATTACGCGGCCCGTAGGCACCGCCTTGCCGATCGAGCGTATCGCGGCGTGGCGAAGAGGGTTTCTGGTTTTTGACCCCACCGAAAGGGATGTGCGGCAGCTTGCGCACGGCCGCGCCGATAGGGCTGTAGGAGCGGGCACGGCCCGCGAACCCGCAAGGTTTCGCGTGGTTGCCGGGTTCATTCGCGGCGGGTGGCCGCCCCTACCCGGCAGCGGGCACAGTCTTTCGCCTGCTCAGTTGCGACCGCAGTCGTGATGATTCACTGATCGCCGCATGCAGCTGGAGCGCCACCAGAGCCTGGAGGCGATCGACGCCGACGCATGGAATGCGCTGGTCGGCGATTTCCCGTTCCTGCGGCACGAGTTCCTGCTCGCGCTGGAACGCCACGGTGCGGTCGGCCGCGAATTCGGCTGGTTGCCGTATTACCTGGTGCTGCGCGAGCACCCCGACGGGCCGATCGCCGCGGCCGCCCCCACGTTCCTCAAGGCCAACTCCTACGGCGAGTTCGTATTCGATTTCGCCTGGGCTCACGCCTACGAACGCCACGGAATGGCGTATTACCCGAAACTGGTGGCCGCTGCTCCGTACACGCCAGCGACCGGCCCGCGGCTGCTGGTCGCCCCGGGGCGCGATTTCGCGAGCACCGCCGGCGCGCTGATCGACGCGATCTGCCGGCACGGCGAGCGATTGCAACTGTCCAGCCTCCATTGGCTGTTTCCGCACGAAAGAGATCAGGCAGCGCTGCAAGCGCAGGGATTGCTGTTACGCACGGACATTCAGTACCACTGGACCAATGCCGGCTATCGCGATTTCGACGATTTCCTCGACCGATTCACCAGCCGCAAGCGCAAGAAGGCCCGGCGCGAGCGGCGGCGCGTGGCCGAGCAAGGCATCGAGCTTGTACGCCGCCGCGGTGACGAAATGGATGCCGACGAATGGGCGCGCGCGCACCACTTCTACGCCTCCACGTTCGAACGCAAATGGAACGTGCCCGTCCTCTCACGGGCGTTCTTCGAGGACATCAGCCGGACCATGGGCGATCGCATCGTGGTGGTGTTCGCGCGCCACCGCGGGCGCGACGTGGCCGGGGCGATCCTGTTCCGGGGCGATGACACGCTCTATGGGCGTTATTGGGGCAGCGACGCGGACTACCACAGCCTCCACTTCGAGACGTGCTACTACCAGGGCATCGATTACGCCATCGCCCACGGTTTGCGGCGCTTCGAGCCGGGTGCCCAGGGGGAACACAAGATCGCGCGCGGTTTTCTGCCGGTCTACACGCAGTCGGCACACTGGATCGCCCATCCCGGTTTCCGCGATGCGATCGCCGACTATCTCGAGCGCGAGCGCACCCTGGTCGTGCAGCGATTCGGGGCATTGCAGGCCGAATCGCCCTTCCGCGCGGACGACGCGGCCTCGGCGTCGCCGACCTGAGTCCGGCCCGGCGTGACCCGTCCGATGCCGGTCGTACTCCTGCCGCCCGACGATGACAGCGCGCCGTTCCCGCCGGTCGAGAACGCGGCGCAGGTGCCCAACGGACTGCTGGCGGTCGGGGGCAGCCTGCGTCCCGAGCGGCTGCTGGCGGCCTATCGCAACGGCATCTTCCCCTGGTTCGGCGAGGGTGAGCCCATCCTCTGGTGGTCGCCCGACCCGCGTTGCATCCTCTTTCCCGAGTCCATGCACGTGGCCCGCAGTCTGCGGCGCACGCTCAACCGCGGCCATTTCACGGTCACCCGCGATCGCGACTTCGCCGGCGTCATCGCCGGCTGCGCCGAGCCGCGTCCCGGCAGCCCCGGCACCTGGATCGTGCCCGAGATGCGCGCGGCGTATCTCGAGCTCCATCGACTGGGCTACGCCACCTCATTCGAGGCCTGGAGCGATGGCGCGCTCGCCGGCGGCGTGTACGGCGTGCAGCTCGGCGCGGCGCTGTTCGGCGAATCGATGTTCAGCCGCCGCGCGGACGCCTCCAAGGTGGCCCTGCTGCACGCTGCCCGCGCCCCCGGCATCGACCTCATCGACTGCCAGCTGCCCAACCCGCACCTGATGCGACTGGGCGCGCAGAACATCGCGCGCAGCCGTTTCCTCGATCTTCTGACCGAGCTCGGCGTGCGCTGACCGGCGCGCGAATGGACGTTGCCGCCGGTGCTATCATGACGCGAATCCGGTCCACAGACGGCAGCATCGGGAGGCACTGATGGATGAGGACAAGTTCAACACGTCCGTGCGCAGCTTTTTGAAGAAGGTCGGGATCACCTCGCAGCGGGAAATCGAGAAAGCGGTCCGGGAGCGTGTCGATGACGGCCGGCTCGAAGGGAACGAGTCGATCCCCGCCTCGGTCGTGCTGCGCGTGCCCGAACTGGACGTCGAGGTCACGATCGACGAGGACATCAAGCTCGAGTGAGCGTATGCGCGGCGTAGCGCCGCCGCGACATGCGCTCGCAGCCCATTCCAACCGCGCCCCCGGGCGCACCGACGGTCTCTGACGGAGGCGCTGATGCTTGAGCCGATTCCGGTCCCCGCTTTATCCGACAACTACGTCTGGCTCCTGAAAGAGCCCACGTCCCAGTCCGTGGCGATCGTCGATCCCGGCGAGGCCGCGCCGGTGCTGCAGGCGATCCGCGAAGGCGGTTACGCGCCCGCGGCGATCCTGATTACGCATCATCACAAGGATCATGTCGGCGGGCTCGCCGAGGTGAGCCAGGCGTTTCCCGGCGTGCCGGTCTACGGCCCGGCGGGCGAGGACGTGGCCGGCGTGGATCATCGCGTGGGCGACGGCGACCAGGTCGACGTGCCGGAGCTCGGCACGCGCTTCGACGTGATCGACACGCCCGGCCATACCTTGGGGCACATCAGCTTGCACGGCGGCGGGGTGCTGCTGTGTGGCGACACGCTCTTCGCCGGCGGCTGCGGCCGCGTGTTCGAGGGCACCCACGAGCAGATGGCCGCGTCGCTGGCGCGGCTGGCCGCCCTGCCGGGCGACACGCAGTGCTGCTGCGGTCACGAGTACACCCTCAAGAACCTGGAATTCGCCCGCGCGGTCGAGCCGGACAACACCGCGCTGGCCGAGCGCGAGCAGGCCGCCACGGAGATCCGCCAGCGGGGCGATCCCACGGTACCATTCGAGCTGGCGCCGGAGCTCGACACCAACCCCTTCTTGCGCTGCGATCAGCCGGCCGTTCGCGCCGCCGCCGAACGCCACGCCGGGCGCTCGCTGGCGGATGGCGCCGAGGTGTTCGGGGCGTTGCGGGAGTGGAAAAACAGCTTCTGAGCGCGGATCCGTAGGAGCGGGCACGGCCCGCGAACCGTCCTACGTTTCGCCTGGTTGCCCGGTTCGTTCGCGGCCAATGGCCGCTCCTACCCCTGCCTGTGGAAACGCCTGGCGCGTGGAACGGTAGGAGCGGGCACTGCCCGCGAACCGTCTACGTTTCGCGTGGTTGCCCGGTTCGTTCGCGGCCAATGGCCGCTCCTACCCCTGCCTGTGGAAACGCCTGGCGCGTGGAACGGTAGGAGCGGGCACTGCCCGCGAACCGTCTACGTTTCGCGTGGTTGCCCGGTTCGTTCGCGGCCAATGGCCGCTCCTACATGACAGCCGCGGGCCTTTTCGTGGCGGCGGTTGAGCCGGGCTGCGCGCGATGCCGCCGCTACATCTTCTTGTTCTCCTCGGCGCACTCGTAGCGGCCCATGAGCTCGGCTTGGTCGAGGACATGGCCCTGCATCGCCTGCTCGACCTGCTGCTTGGACGCGCGCTCGGGCAGATTGAGCTCGATGTCGAGCGCGTAGACCTTGAAGTAGTAGCGGTGCTCGGTGTCGGGCGGACACGGCCCGAAGTACTCCAGATTCTCCGCCGTGCCGAGGCCGTGCGTGCCGTTGGGCTCCTCGCCCTCCTCCAGCTGCCGCAGGTCGGGCGGGATGTCGTAGACGATCCAGTGATCCCACATCCCGTCCTCGCGCAGCGCGAGCGGAACATCGGGGTCGTCCATGATCAGCGCCAGGCTGGCGGCCTCCTCGGGAACATCGCTGATGCGCAACGGCGGCGAGATATTGGTCCCCTCGCAAGCGTATTTGCGTGGGATGGCGCCGTCGTGTTCGAAAGCCGGGCTGCTCAACCTCATACCGCGTCCTCCTTCCGCATGACGCCCTCATGCGGTCCATTCGCTGGTCACCCTGCCCCGGACGCCCGGAGAGGTTCGGCTGTCATGTTCGCGCAGTTGCCGGCCGAGGCCAAGCCGACGCCCGACGCCGGCGGCCCCGTGCACAGCCCGCGGGCTTTGCTAGCATTAGCGTGTTGCCTGGGAGCCCGTCTCGCGCAACGGTCGAGCGGCCAGCGGCGGCCCTTGCCCTGGCGGCGGCACATTCCCTCGCGATAAGGAGGACCGAATGGATTTCGTCGAGGTAGCCGACGCGAAGATTCCTGCAGTCGGCTTCGGTACCTTCGAGCTCGAAGCCGACGTTACGCACCGCATCGCCCGTCACGCGCTCGAGGTGGGCTATCGCCACCTCGATACGGCCCAGATGTACAACAACGAGGAAGCGGTCGGGCGCGCCCTGCGCGAAAGCGGGATCGATCGCGAGCAGGTGTTCGTCACCACCAAGATCTGGATGGACGACTTCCGCAACGGGGACCTGCAGCGCTCGCTCGACGCCAGCCTGCAGCGCCTGGGACTCGACTACGTCGACCTGGCGCTGCTGCATTGGCCCAATCCGGACATCCCGCTGGCGGAGACCGTGCAGGCGCTGCAGGACGCGCGCGACAGCGGCCGTGCCCGCCATATCGGCGTGAGCAACTTCCCCTCGAAGCTGATGCGACAGGTAAGCGACATCGCCGGCCCGGGCCAGATCGTCACCAACCAGGTCGAATACCACCCGTTCCTGCGCCAGCGCGCCGTCATCGACACCGGGCGTCAGCTCGGGATGGCAATCTCGGCCTATAGCCCGCTGGCCCGGGGCGAGGTCTTCGGCAACGGCGTGCTGCAGCGCATCGGCGAGCACCATGGGAAGGGCCCGGGGCAGGTCGCGTTACGCTGGCTGTTGGACCAGAACGTCGTGGCGCTGCCTCGCACGCGCACCGAGGCGCACGCCGAGGCCAACCTCGACGTGTTCGATTTTCGCCTGAGCGAGGAGGAGCGCACGGAGATCGAGCAGTCCCTAGCGGGCCATCGGCGCCTGATCGATCCGCCGTTCGCGCCCACCTGGGACCGAGCCTAGTGTCCTTTAACGTACAACGTCGAGCTTTTCGGCGAGGCATCGTGGTGGCTGGCAAGGCGCGCCGACGAGTCATAGCGCACCCTATGGCGAGGAGGCGCAACGCCGCCAGCCGCCGCGAGGGCCGGCGAAAAGCCGACGTTGTGCGTTACAGGGCGCTAGAAGGCTGTCCGGGAAATCTGCGCCGTAGCGAGCGTGTGGCACGGCGAGCGGTCAGCGCGGGCGCGGCTTGTCCGCGACCCGATCGCGCAGGTACACCGGCAAGGCCTCGGCCGCCTCGACGGCCTCGCCGCGCGCGTGGGCGGCGCGGGCCGGCGCCAGCATGTCCTGCGCTTGCGGCAGCGCACGGCCGAGGTCCGCCGCCAGGGCGTCGCCCATGCGCTCGGACAGAGCCGCCGCGTAGGTCTCCCACCCCGTGCCGACGCCGTACCAGCCGGTCCCCGGCGGCCGCTGCACTTCGCCCGGCGCGGCCACGGCCTCCTCGATGGCCGGTTGCATCAGCCCCTCCTCGTCGGCCACGAAGCCACCCCAGTAGACCTCGCCCATGCGGGCATCGATGGCGGCGGCGACCCGCTCGTGCCCGTGGCGGCGCCGCACGCCCTGCGCCAGGGCTGTCAGCGTGGACACCCCGACGACCGGCAGCGCGCGCACGAAGGCGATGCCCTGGACCGCCCCGACCGCGATACGCACGCCGGTGAAAGCCCCCGGTCCGCGACCAAAGGCGAGCAGGTCCAGGTCGGCCGGGCCCAGCCCGGCCTCGGCCAGCAGCTCGTCCACCATGGCCAGCAGGCGATCACCATGCTCGCGCGGCGCCTCGACCGCGCGCATATGCACGGCCTCGCCGGCCGCGAGCGCGACCGAGCAGGCCTCGGTGGCCGTATCGAGGGCCAGCAGGTTCACGCCTCGTGCCCCTCGGCCTCGAAAAAGGTCTGCACATCGGCGAGCGCGCGGGTGCGGCTCATGGCCGGCAGGCTGTCGAGGAATACCCGCCCATAGCCGCGCGAGCTCAGGCGCGGATCGCACAGCATCAGGACGCCGCGATCATCCACGCTGCGGATCAGACGGCCCGCGCCCTGCTTGAGCGCGATCACCGCCTGCGGCAGCTGGTACTCGGCGAACGGATTGCCGCCGGCCTCGCGCAGGGCCTCGAGCCGCGCGTGCATGACCGGATCGCCCGGCGCGGCAAACGGCAGCTTGTCGATGATGACGCAGGACAAGGCCGGACCGGCGACGTCGACGCCCTCCCAGAAGCTGGCCGTGCCCAGCAGCACGGCATCGCCGGCCTCGCGGAAGCGCGCCACCAGCTCGTGCTTGGGCTGCTCGCCCTGCACCAGCACGGGGTATTCCAGCCGGGCCCGCAGCCAGTCAGCCGCATGGCGCAGCGCGCGGTAGCTGGTGAATAGCAGGAACGCGCGTCCACGCGACGCCGCCAGCACCGGCTCGGCCTGCGCCAGCACCGCCTCGGTGTACTGCGGCGCGGAGGGGTCGGGCAGCCCTTGGGGCAAATAGAGCAACGCGTTGCGCGCGTATTCGAACGGACTGTCGACCATGAGCTCGCGCGGCGCGTCCAACCCCAGGCGCCCGCGGAAATGGTCGAAGCGCCCGCCCACGGAGAGCGTCGCGGAGGTGAATACCCAGCCGCCGGGCCAGCTCTGCATCAGGCGCGCGAACTTGCTGGCGACGTCCAGCGGCGTCACCGCCAGCGAGAAGCCCCGGCCCCAGGTCTCGAACCACTGCACGCGGTCGCTTTGGGTCTGCGGCTCGAGCCACGGTTCGAGCGCGGCGGCGAGTTCGCCGGCGCGGCGCGCGCATTGCTCCAGGCCCCGGCCGCGCTCGGACTGGGCCTCGAGCTCGCCCTCCAGCGCGTCGACCGCGTCGCGCAACCCGCCGAGCGCATCCTGCACCGGCTGTTGGTCGGCCACCTCGGACCAGCTGGCCCGTTGCGGCGCCTCGCCCAGGCTCAGGCGGAATGCCCGCGCGGCCTGATCCAGCGCCTCGGCGGCCTCCCGAATGGCGGCGGCGTCGGGCGCCTCGCGCAGCTGCTCGGCCGTGGCATCGCGCACCAGCTCCTGGATACGGCGCCCCGAAACGCGCTCGCCGAAGAAGTTGGCCGCGGTCTCGGGCAGCTGATGCGCCTCGTCGAGGATGAACGCGTCCGCGCTCGGCAGCACCTCGCCGAAGCCCGCCTCCTTGAGCGCCATATCGGCGAACAGCAGGTGGTGGTTGACCACGACCACGTCGGCCTCCTGGGCCTGCTTGCGCGCCTTGAGCACGAAGCAGTCGCCGTAATCGGGGCATTCCGAGCCGAGGCAATTGTCCGTGGTCGAGGTGACATACGGCCACAGCGGCGAACTCTCGGCGACGTCGGTGATCTCGGCGATGTCACCGGTGGCGCTATGGCGCGCCGCCACCCGGACCCGCTCCAGATCGGCGGCGACCTCCGGCCGCTGGGTCACGCCGACCCCGTCGGCCATCGCGGTCCGATGCAGGCAGATGTAGTTGGCGCGCCCTTTCAGCAGCGCCACGCGCGAGGACACGCCGAGGGCCTGGCGCACGCGCGGCAGGTCGCTATGGAACAGCTGATCCTGCAGATGGCGCGTGCCGGTGGAGATGACGATCTTGCCGCCGTGCCGCAGGGCGGGCACGAGATAGGCGTAGGTCTTACCGACGCCGGTGCCGGCTTCCCCGACCAAGGCGTGCCCCCCGGTCAGGGCCGCTTCGACGGCGTCGGCCAGGTCCTTCTGGCCGGGGCGCGGCGCAAAGCCCTCCAGCGCTTGCGCCAGCGGGCCGTCCGCATCCAGCAATTCACCTGCGGAGGGCACTAGGAATCCAAGCCCTCCTCACGCAGGCGCTCGGCCTCGTTGCGCGCCTGCGTAGCCCCCTCCTCATCGCCGCGCTGGGAGCGCGCGACCGCGATGATCAGCCAGTTCCGGTAGCGCAGCAGGCGGCCGTCGCCAGCGAGCGCGGTCGACTTCGCCGCCAGGTTCTCGGCGACGGCGAACTCCTCTTGCCGCAGGCGCAGCTCCGCCAGGCGGCTCCAGAGCACCGGGTCCTCCGGCGCGAGGCGCACGGCGCGCTCGAGCTTGCTGACCGCGGTCTCGACGTCGCCGTTGCGACGGGCCTGTTCGGCGTCGTCCCACAGCAGCGCCACCGCGCGGTTGTCGACCTGATGCTGCACCACGCCCTCGCTGCGCGGCGCCGCGGCCTCGCCGCCCTGATCCGCCGGCTGCTGCTGGCCCGGCGATGGCTGCTCCTGCGCTGGCTGCTCCTGCGCTGGCTGCTCCTGGCTAGGCGAGTCCGCGGTGCCGGCGCAGCCGGCGAGCGCGAGCACGGCCAACAGCGCGGCCCAGGGCATGCGTCCGGCAGCTGTCGTGGCGGCATGGGCGCGCGGGCAATGCGCGCGACCAGACGGCGTTTCAGGGGCTGCTTGCATAATGGTTCAAGCCCTCGAGAAATTGGGCGTCAGCGCCGGTTGCCGATGTGCCGCGGACCGCCGCAGCCGCGCTGGCGCGCGGGGACGGAGCCTCGGGCAAACGGCAGGCGCTGCGCCTCGTTGCAGCGCGTCGATACGCTACGGCCCGCGGCCGCATCGACCCGGGCCCACTCGATCCCCGCCGGGGCCTCGACCTGCCGCGGCGCCGACGGCACTGCCCGCATCATATCGGCCCAGACGCGCAACGCGCCAGCACTGCCGGTAAGGCCCGCTGACGCGTTGTCGTCGCGCCCGACCCAGACCACGCCCACCCGGCGGCCGTCGAACCCGGCGAACCAGGAGTCGCGCAGGTCGTTGGTCGTGCCGGTCTTGCCCGCGACCGCCCGACCGGGCAGCAACGACTGCAGCGCGCGCCCGGTGCCGCGCTGCGTCACCTGCTCCAGCGCGGTATTGACCAGAAAGGTCGGGGCCGGCTCGAGCACCTGGCGCATGTCGAGGCGGTCCTGCGTCGGCACCGCCCCGTCGGGGGCCTGCACGGCGGCAATCGCCGAGAGCGGGGCATCGAAGCCGCCGGATGCCAGCGTCTGGTACATCCCGGTGACCTCCAGCGGCGTGCGCGACAGCGCACCCAGCAGATCAGCGGGCATGAGGGCGTCGCTGCCGGCAAGGCCGAGCCGCTGCAGCGTAGCGCGGACCGCACCGAGGCCGTAGTCGAGCCCGAGACGCGCAGTGGCGACATTGTGGGAATGCACCAGGGCATCGACCAGCGGCACGGTGCCGTGGAATTCGCCATCGTAATTCTCCGGCGACCAGGTCCGACCGCCGGAGAGCTCGACCTCGAGCGGCTCGTCCGATACGGGGGTGACCAGGGTATGGCGCTGCGGTTTCGCCAGGGCCGTGTAATAGACGGCCGGCTTGGCCAAGGAACCGATCGGCCGCCGTGCGCTCAGGGCCCGATTGAAGCCGGACCGATGCGCGTTGCGATCGCCTACGACCGCGACCACGGCGCCGCTGTCGATTTCGGCGAGCACGGCAGCGCCCTGCAAGCTTTCTCCGCCGCTGTCGAGGCGTGCGAGCCGTTGTTCGACCGCTCGCTCAGCTGCGGCCTGCGCCTGCGGATCGAGGTGCGTGAAGACGCGCAGACCGCCGGTGCGCAGCTCCTCGTCGCTGTAGTCCTGACCGAGCTGGCGCCGCACCAGGTCCAGGTAGGCCGGATAACGCGCCAACTGCACGGCGTCGCGTTCGGCGACGCTCACCGGCTGCTCCATGGCCCGGGCGATGGCCTGCTCCCCGATGTCCGTCTCGCGCGCCAGCACGTCCAGCACGACGTCGCGGCGTTGGCGCGCGCGTTCCGGATGCTGGCGCGGGTCGTAGACGCCCGGCCCTTTGATCATGCCGACCAGCAGCGCGATCTGATGCAGATCGAGCTCCTCCAGCGGCCGGTCGAACCAGAATTGCGCGCCCAGGCCGAAGCCGCGGACGGCGCGGCGGCCGTCCTGACCGAGGTAGACCTCGTTGAGATAGGCCTCGAGGATCTGCTCCTTGGAGTAGTGCCACTCGAGCGAGAGCGCCATCAGCGCCTCGGTGTACTTCCGCGCCAGGGTCTGTTCCCCGGACAGGAAGTAATTCTTCACCAGTTGCTGCGTGACGGTGCTCCCGCCCTGGACGGTGCGCCCGGCGCGCAGATTGGCCAGCGCCGCGCGCGCGATCGCGCTCGGCTGGATACCCCAATGCCCAAAGAAGTCGCGATCCTCGACCGCGATCAGCGCCTCGACCAGGACGTCGGGGACGTCGTCGAGCGCAACGAGTTCCCGATCGGTGCGCCGGCCGGCGTACACCTGGCCGATGCGCTGCGGCTGCAGCCGCGCGATCGCCGCCCCCCGGGCGCCATCGACGGAGGCGACACGGCCGTCGTCGAAGTGCACGCTGAGCTCACGCGCCGGCTCGACCCCGTCCGGATAGCGGAAGGGCCGGGTATGAACGCGCAGACGCGCGCCGCTGGACGCATACTCGCCCTCGCCCAGCGGCAGTGCGGAGCGGCGGTAGCCGGCTGCGCGCAGGTGCTCGAGCACGGTCTGCCGGCCGAACTCCCGTCCATCGTAGAGTTCCATGGGCCGGGTGTAGACATGCGCGGGCAGCCGCCACTGCGTATCGCCGAAATGGGCGCGCACGCGCTGGTCGAGGATGACGAAGGCGATCGCGTTGAAGGCCACGGCGAAGCCGCAGCCGAGCAGCAGCACCCAGCGCAGGATGCGACCGCTACGGCCTCCGGATGAGGCAGCAGGACGGCGACGGGAACGGGATGTCACGGCGCGCGGATGGTGCCACACGCACGCCGTGCGCGCAGCTCCACGACGCGCAAATCCGGTCGCAGGTCACAGGCGGTTGCCCAAAAGGAGAAAGGAGAATGGCCGCCGCGATCCCTGCGGCGGCTTATTCTGTGCGGCGGTCGTCCAACTCTGAACGCCGCCGCCGCGGACCCATTCCCTGGCAGTCCTTCCTGGGCTCAATCCTGCGGCCCGTCCCGGGCCGGCAGCGGACCCGTTGGGCAATCGGTCCCGCCTTCCGCGGCAGCACGGCCAATCCGGGACTGCTGCATTCAACACCATAGGACTGAATGGGCGAGCGACTTGATCCATGTCAAGTCAGGCGCAATTACTGCGCTCACTGAGGAACCATCGTGCCCAGTCCGGGATTCACTCCCACTCGATCGTCGCCGGCGGCTTGCCCGAGACGTCGTAGACGACCCGCGAGATGCCATCCACCTCGTTGATGATGCGCCGCGAGACCGCGTCCAGAAAGTCGTACGGCAGCCGCGCCCAATGGGCGGTCATGAAGTCCACCGTCTCGACCGCGCGCAGCGCGATCACATGCTCGTAGGCCCGGCCGTCGCCGACCACGCCGACCGACTTGACCGGCAGGAACACGGCGAATGCCTGCGAGACCTGATCGTACAGACCCGCCGCCTCGAGCTCGTGCAGGAAGATGGCGTCGGCGCGCCGCAGCCGATCGGCGTACGCCTTGTGCACCTCGCCCATGATGCGCACGCCCAGGCCCGGCCCCGGAAACGGATGGCGGTAGACCATGTCGCTCGGCAGACCGAGCTCGACGCCGATGCGCCGCACCTCGTCCTTGAACAACTCGCGCAGCGGCTCGACCAGCTCCAGGCGCATGCGCTCGGGCAGGCCGCCCACGTTGTGGTGCGACTTGATCACGTGGGCCTTGCCCGTGCCGGTATCGGCCGATTCCACGACATCCGGATAGATGGTGCCCTGGCCCAGGTATTGGGCATCGCGGAACTTCGCCGCCTCCTCCTCGAAGATGGCGATGAATTCGTTGCCGATGATGCGGCGCTTGTCCTCGGGGTCGGCGACCCCGGCGAGGCGCTCCAGGAAGCGCTGCTCGGCATCGACGCGCGTGACGCGGATGCCGAAATGCTCGGCGAAGGTGGCCATGACGCGATCGCCCTCGCCCTCGCGCAACAGGCCATTGTCGACGAACACGCAGGCGAGCTGATCGCCGATGGCCCGATGCAGCAGGGCCGCGACGACCGATGAATCCACTCCGCCGGACAAGCCCAGGATGACCTCGCCATCCCCCACCTGCTCGCGTACGCGCCCGATCGCGTCGTCGATCACGTGGCCGGGCGTCCACAGCCCTTCGCAGCCGCAGATGTCGCGCACGAAGCGCTCGAGCATGCGACCGCCCTGGCGGGTATGGGTGACCTCGGGATGGAATTGCAGGCCGTACAAGTGGCGCTGGTCGTCGGCCATGCCGGCGAGCGGCGCATTGTCGGTCTCCGCGATGGCGGTGAAGCCCGGCGGCAGACGCGCAACGCGATCGCCGTGACTCATCCACACGTCGAGCAGGCCCTCGCCGTTCGGTCCGGTGTGATCCTCGATATCGCGCAGCAGGCGCGAATGGCCGCGCGCCCGCACCTGTGCGTAGCCGAACTCGCGCTCATGGCCGGTCTCGACCACCCCGCCGAGATGGACCGCCATCGCCTGCATGCCGTAGCAGATCCCGAGCACGGGCACGCCCAGCTCGAACACCGCCTCCGGCACCCGCGGCGGCTCGGCCCCGACGACCGACTCGGGTCCGCCGGAAAGGATCACGCCGCTCGGGGACAACCGCCGGATCGCCTCGTCGTCCCAATCCCACGGATGAATCTCCGAGTACACGTTCAGATCGCGCACCCGGCGCGCGATCAATTGCGTGTACTGCGACCCGAAGTCGAGGATCAAAACGGACTGGGCGTGGATGTCAGTCATGCGACGCTTCTTCGGCCAGCGTTACGTCGAGGAAGGGAACCACCGATGAAGAAAATGCACTCGCCCTCAGGACATCGGCAGCACGCACCTTGGCCGTGCCGAATGCAGTCCCGCTTCGTCAGAAGAGGATTTCTATCCGTGTTGATCCGTATTCATCCGTGGTTCTTCAAACTGGGGGTTACGCAGTCGCCGCGACGCGAATTCAGTCGACGCGGTAGTTGGGGGCTTCCTTGGTGATCGAGACGTCGTGGGCGTGGCTTTCGCGGACGCCGGCGGCGGTGACGCGGACGAATTGGGCCTTGTCGCGCAAGGTCGACAGCTCGGGGGCGCCGACGTACCCCATGCTCGAGCGCAGGCCGCCCACCATCTGGTGGACGATGGTCGACAGCGCACCCTTATACGGCACACGCCCCTCGATGCCCTCGGGGACGAACTTGTCCGCCTGGTCCTCGTCGTCCTGGAAGTAGCGGTCGGACGAGCCCTGCTGCATGGCGCCGATCGACCCCATGCCGCGGTAGGACTTGTACGAGCGACCCTGGTACAGCTCGACCTCGCCCGGCGCCTCCTCGGTCCCGGCGAACATACTGCCGATCATCACGGACCAGGCGCCGGCGGCCAGGGCCTTCGACATGTCGCCGGAGAAGCGAATGCCGCCGTCGGCGATGATGGGTACGTCGGTGCCATCGAGCGCCGCGGCCACGCCGGTGATGGCGGTAATCTGCGGCACGCCGACGCCGGCTACCACGCGCGTGGTGCAGATCGAGCCGGGGCCGATGCCGACCTTCACGCCGTCCGCACCGGCGGCGACCAGATCCTTGGCCGCGGCCCCGGTGGCGATGTTGCCGCCGACGACCTGTATGTCCGGATGATTCGCCTTGATCCAGCGCACCGTGCGCAGCACGCCCTCGGAATGGCCGTGGGCCGTGTCCACCACCACCACGTCGACGCCGGCATCGATCAGCGCCTCGACGCGGTCCTCGGTCCCGGCCGAGGTGCTCACCGCGGCGCCCACGAGCAGGCGCTCGTAGCGGTCCTTGGCGGCGTGCGGATTGTCGGTGGACTTCTGGATGTCCTTGAGCGTGATCATGCCGCGCATCTCGAAGCGATCGTTGACCACCAGCACCTTCTCGATGCGGTACTTGTGCAGCAACTCGATCGCTTCCTCGCGCGAGGCGCCCTCGCGCACGGTGATCAGCTTCTCGCGTGGCGTCATGATCGACGCGACCGGCTCGTCGAAGCGGGTCTCGAAGCGCAGGTCGCGGCGCGTGATCAGGCCGACCAGATCCTTGCCGTCCACGACCGGCAGGCCGGAAAAGCCGTGCCGATGGGTCAGCTCGACGGCCTCGTGGATGCTGGTGTCGGGGCTGATCGTCATCGGGTCCTGCACCACGCCGGACTCGAATTTCTTGACCTGACGCACCTCGGCCGCCTGCCGCTCGAGGGTGAGATTCTTGTGCACGATGCCGATGCCGCCTTCCTGTGCCATGGCGATGGCCAGACGCGCTTCGGTCACCGTGTCCATCGCGGCGGACACGATCGGCATGTTCAGGGAGAGCCCGCGGGTGAGCTGCGTGCGCAGGTCGGCCTCACGCGGCAGGACGGCGGAATGCGCCGGGAGCAGGAGTACGTCGTCGAAGGTGAGCGCTTCTTCGATGATGCGCATTGGACCTCGGGACCGGCCGGTTCCGGCGCCTCTCGAACGGGGCCGGAAAGGCGCATATTATAGGCGCCTACACCTGCCCGGTAAACGCTGACATGCCGCTGACGCACGCGTCGGGCGCCGCCGCCGAGACGCACGTATTCACCGTTTCCGAGCTCAACCGCACCGTGCGCGATGTGCTCGAAGGGGCCTTCGCGGCGGTGTGGGTCGAGGGCGAGCTCTCGAATCTGGCGCGCCCGCGCTCGGGCCATATGTATTTCTCACTGAAGGACCGCGACGCCCAGGTGCGTTGCGCCATGTTTCGCGGGCGCAACCGGCTGCTCGGCTTCGAGCCGGAGGCCGGCATGCTCGTACGCGCCCGCGCGCGCATCGGCCTGTACGAGCCGCGGGGCGAGTATCAGCTAATCGTCGAGCAGCTCGAACCGGCCGGCGACGGCGTGCTCGCGCGCGCCTTCGACGAACTCAAGAAGCGCCTGGCGGCCGAAGGATTATTCGCTGCGGAGGACAAGCGCCCGCTGCCGGCGAGCCCGGCACGCATCGGCATCGTCACCTCCCCCACGGGGGCGGCCGTGCGCGACGCCTTGCAGGTGCTCGCGCGCCGCTTCCCCGGCATCCCGGTCGTGCTCTACCCGGTCGCCGTTCAGGGCGACCAGGCGGCGCCCGGCATCGTACGGATGCTGCAGACCGCGGGCCGGCGCGGCGACTGCGACGTGCTGCTACTGATCCGCGGGGGCGGCTCGCTCGAGGATCTGTGGCCATTCAACGAGGAATCGGTGGCGCGCACCATCCGAGCCTGCCCCATCCCCGTCGTGAGCGGCGTCGGCCATGAGGTCGACGTCACCATCGCCGATTTCGCCGCGGACCGGCGTGCGCCCACGCCCTCGGCCGCAGCGGAGCTCGTCAGTCCCGATGCCGCGGCCCTGCGGCGTCACCTCACCGCGCTCCAGCGGCGTCTGCGCCATGCGGCCCACGGGCGCCTGCGTCAGGCCGGCGAGCGCCAGCGGGCGCTGGCCCAGCGGCTGCACCGCGAGCATCCCGAGCGTCGCCTGCAACAACTGCAGCAGCGCCGCGACGAGCTGAGCGCGCGCCTGCAGCGCTGTGCGACCCATGTACTCGCGCAGCGCCGCGGCCGTTTCGAGCACGCCCAGGCGCGGCTGCGCTACAACGCGCCGAGCCATCGAATCGGGCGCCTGCAGGACCGCATCACGCGCGCCGAGCGCAGCCTGCGCGCCGCGCTGATCGCCCAGTTACAGACCCAGCGGGCGCGGCTGCAGAGTTGCTCCCGCGCGCTCGACGCCGTGAGTCCGCTGGCGACCCTGGGGCGGGGCTATGCCCTGGTACGCCGCCAGGCCGATGGCCAGCCCCTGACCGACGCGCAGCAGACCGCGCCCGGCGAGCGGCTCGACATCCGTCTGGCGCAGGGCCGGCTCGGCACCCAGGTGGAATCGCTGCATCCGGACGAGGGCGGGTGAGCTGCGGCAGCGCTTCAGCGCTGTTCGGCCAAGTGCCGCGTCATCGGCGGCTGCTCCTCCGGCCCGAGCGCGTAGCGCCCGACCGTGCTGCTGCGGCCGGCCAGGAGGTCGCTGTACATGCGCCAGACCTCGCGGCCATAACGGCGTGCCCGCGCCCGGTCCACCCAGGCGTGATAGCGGCCGACGCCGAGCACCGGATCGCCGGTCGACTCCACGGCGCGCGCGAGAATGCGCGCGGCGACCCGGAGGTTGTAGTCGAGATCGAGCAGCTGCAGGGGGTCGCTGATGCGGTCAGCGTGCCAGCCCACGTTGATCTGCGCGGCGCCGACGTCGATGCGCTTGGCCGGCCAGCGCTCGAGCATCCGGGACAGGGCGGCGCGCGCATCGGCGCGGCTATCGAACCAGCGTCCGCCCTCGGGCGTGTGGATCGTCCAGGGCCAGGGCGCCACCCGCTCCGGCCCGACGCGATGACGGCTTTCGACCAGAGTCAGCGCATACAGCAGTCCCGGTTCCAGCCCGTGGCGATCCGCGGCCTCGGCCCACGGCGTGCCCCGGAGATCGGGCAGCTCGCCGTAGGCCGGCTGCAGCGGCGCCAGCAGCAATACCGCGGCCAGTATCCAGCCACGGCGGCCGCCTCCTGCGGCCGCATTCGGTTGCTCCATCAACCGTCCTCCCTCGCGGTTCTCGTTGTGCCTTCCTTGTTCGCGCTGTGGCCGGCCGGTCCTGTCCGCGCCGCCAGCGCGGCGACCGGCCCGGAGCGGGCTGCCCGGTCATGCTACGCGCTCTCGATCCGAGTATGGACCGCCTACGAACCGGCTGCCACGTACCCGGGTGGCGACCCGGGCCATCCGTATGAGCGCCCTTACCGCCGCACCCGTTGGGCGTTTCGCACCGTCACCCCAGGGCCCCGCTGCACGTCGGCTCGCTGGTGGCGGCGCTAGGGCCTATTACCTGGCGGCGATGGGCGACGACGCCGCGCTCGGGGTCACCCAGGTCGTGCGCGGCACCGATCTGCCGCCTGCGGCGCCGCCCCTGGCCCGGACTGCCCCCGCTGCATGGGGGGCATGTACCGCCGACAGACACGCTGGGCGACGAGCCAGCCCAATGGCACTATGCTGCACGGTAGGCCACGACAGCGCGCCACAAGCGCCGGGTGCTCATGGCGCAGCGCCCGGGGGCGCCGACGACGACACAAGACGGTAGGGAGAATGCGATGGCTGATTACCTCGAGTCGCTGCTGACCGAGAAGCGAGTTTTCGAGCCGAGCCCCGAGGCCGCCGCGAGCGCCCGTGTCCAGCCGGCCGATCTGGAGGCGATGGCGCGCCAGGCGGAGGCGGATCACGAGGGCTTCTGGGCCGAACTCGCCCGGACCGAATTGGACTGGCAGCAGCCGTTCACGCAGACCCTGGACGACAGCGAGGCCCCGTTCTTCAAGTGGTTCACCGACGGCGAGCTCAATGCCTCGGTCAACTGCCTCGACCGCCATCTCGAAACCCGCGGCGAAAAGACCGCGATCATCTTCGAGGGCGAGAATGGGGACGTCGAGCACTACAGCTACCGCGAGCTGCATGCCGAGGTATGCCGGTTGGCCAATGCGCTGGTTGCGCAAGGTGTCGGCTTCGGCGATCGCGTGATCATCTACATGCCGATGATCCCGCAGGCCGTCATGGCGATGCTCGCCTGTGCGCGCATCGGCGCGATTCACTCGGTGGTCTTCGGCGGCTTCTCCGCCGAGGCGCTACGCGATCGCATCGACGATTGCACCGCCAAGGCGGTGATCACCGCCGACGGGGGCACGCGCGGCGGCAAGCGCCAGGCCACCAAGCAAGGCGTCGACGACGCGCTCGCCGCCGGCGGCGAGTCGGTGGAGACCGTGCTGGTCTATCAGCGCCGGGGCGACACCCCGGAGATGACCGCCGGGCGCGACATCTGGTGGCACGAGGCCGTCCTGCAACAACCGGCCGAGTACGAGCCCGCGCGCGTCAACGCCGAGCATCCGCTGTACCTGCTCTACACCTCCGGTTCGACCGGCAAGCCCAAGGGCATTCAGCATTCCACGGCGGGCTACTTGCTGGGCGCCGTGACGACCTGCCGCTGGGTGTTCGACCTGGGTGACGACGACGTCTTCTGGTGCACCGCGGATGTCGGCTGGGTGACCGGCCACACCTATGTCGCCTACGGACCGCTGGCCTGCGGCGCGACGCAGGTGATCTACGAAGGCGCGCCGACCGTGCCCGACGGCGGCCGCTTCTGGAAGCTGTGCCAGGACCACCGCGTGTCCGTGTTCTATACCGCGCCCACGGCCATCCGGGCGTTGATGAAGCTGGGCGACGAATTGCCGCAGAGCTACGACCGCTCTTCGTTGCGCCTGCTCGGCACGGTTGGCGAGCCGATCAACCCCGAGGCATGGATGTGGTACTACGCGATTATCGGTGAGCAGCGCTGCCCCGTCATCGATACCTGGTGGCAGACCGAGACCGGCGCCCACATGATCACGCCGCTACCGGGCGTAACACCGCTCAAGCCCGGCTCCTGCACGCGCCCCCTGCCTGGCGTCGCCGCCGACGTGGTCGACGAGGACGGCAATCCGGTCACCGAGGCCCACCACGGCGGCTATCTGGTGATCAAGAAGCCCTGGCCGTCGATGCTGCGCACCATCTGGGGCGATCCGCAGCGCTACCTCGACACCTACTGGCCCAAGTTCGGCGGCAAGTACTACCTAACCGGCGACAGCGCACACAAGGACGAGGACGGCTACTTCTGGATCATGGGCCGCATCGACGACGTGGTGAACGTCTCCGGTCACCGGCTCGGCACGATGGAGGTCGAGTCCGCCCTGGTGGCGCACGAGCGCGTGGCCGAGGCCGCCGTCGTGGGCGTGCCGCATGAGGTCAAGGGCGAGGGCATCCACGCCTTTGTGGTCCTCAAGGGCGCACGCCCCGAAGGCGGTCGCGACGACGCCCTGGCGCAGGAGCTGCGCTCCTGGGTGGACCGGCAGATCGGCTCGGTCGCGCGTCCCGAGGACATCCGTTTCGCGGACAATCTGCCCAAGACGCGCTCGGGCAAGATCATGCGCCGGCTGCTGCGCGACGTGGCGCAGGACAAGCCGGTCGCGGGCGACGTGTCCACGCTGGAGAACCCCGCGATCGTCGAGCAACTGCAAGGCAAGAGCTGAACCGGGCGCGCTCAGCGCGGCGCCGCGGGCGCGCCGGGATAGGCCGCTGCGGCCTCGACCTCGGCGATGTACGCCCGCGGCAGGCCGTGCTCGCGCGCGCCGGTCAAAACGATGTCGCGATACCAGGGCTTCGGCGGCGCGCTCGTGGTCCAGCCCGGCCGGGCCCGGTAAGTGAAGACCGTGTGCGCACCGTCATGCGCGACCACGGTCGCCGCAATCTCGCGATAGCCGGCCCCCTCGGCGGCGTCGAGCCGGGGCTGCTCGGCGCAGTGGATGCGGTAGACCGCGCCCCATACCGCCGCGTCGTCGACCGGCACGATGTCGCACTTGGCCGAGCCGTCGCCGCCGCGCTTGCCGAATACCAGCGCAAAGCCGGGCAGACGCGCGACGGCGACGGGGCGCGCCGAGGGCACGCGCCCGCGCAGGCGCGGCGCATGCAGGTTCGAGCCGTAGGCGAAGTAGAGCCGGGTCTCCTGCTCGTTCACTCGGCGCCGGCGACCTCGAGGTCGAGCGCGGCCGAGTTGATGCAGTAGCGCAGGCCGGTCGGCTCGGGCCCGTCCGGAAAGACATGGCCGAGATGCGCCCGGCAGCGGGCGCAATGCACCTCGGTGCGCTCCATGCCCAGGCTGCGGTCGCTGGCGGTGGCGACCGCGGTCTCATCCGCGGGCGCATAGAAACTCGGCCAGCCCGTCCCCGAGTCGTATTTCGTATCCGAGCCGAACAGCGGCTGCCCGCAGCAGATGCACCGATACGTGCCGCTGCGCTTCTCGCCCACGTACTCGCCGCTGAACGGCCGCTCGGTGGCGCCGCGCTGGGTTACGTCATACTGCTCGCTGCTCAAGCGGGTGCGCAGCTCGGCGTCGCTCGCGGCCGCCGCATTCTCGCCTTCGGACTGTCCCATGGGTGCTCCGGATTGCAGATCGCGGAAAATGGTACCCCGCTCCCCCTACGCTGCCAACGCACCCCAGGCCGCAATCAGTCGCGGGGGCGCCGTCCCGTCATGATCCGCGACGGCGCCAGCACCGGTGTGCCCGGCAGCAGCCGGTAGGCCGCCCACGCGCCCGCGTCGACGACGGCCGCCGCCGCCGTGCGCACCGGCCCGCCGCGGAGACTCCGGGCGGGGTGGGATCGCACATCGGCGAAGCCCTGCTCATGCAAGCGCTGGCGTAAAAAACCGGGGGCAAAGACGTACAGATGCTCGGGGTTGAACAGCGGCACGCGATCCTGCGCGGCCGCGCGCTGCGGCGCCAGCGCCAGCAAGCTCCGCTGGTACAGCCGGATCCAGCTCAGCTTGTTCGGCAGGCGCACGATCAGCACTCCGCCCGGTGCGACCAGGCGGGGCAGCGCCGCCCACAGCTGCCCGAGATCGGGCTCCTGATAGATCACGTCGCTCATCACGACGACATCGAACGGTTGCTCCGGTCGGAGCCCGGCGATGTCGCTGCACACGGCGGCGAGCCCGCTGCGCTCGGCACGACGGCAGGCCGCCTGCGAAATATCGGAGACCGTGATCCACAGGTCCGGGCGGCGCCGACGGACCCCGGCCATCAGGCGGCCGGTGGCAGCGCCCACGTCCAGCACGCGCGCGCCCTCGGCTGCGGAGCGCGTGACCAGCCGCACCAACTGCCTATTCACGGCCGCGCGCGCACGTTCGAAGTAGTCCTCGTCCTTGTAGCTCGCCTCGAAATGATCGGCGTTCACCGCGTCGGGCAAGCGCAGATCCGAATACACGAGGGCGCACACGGGGCATTCGCACAAGCGGGCCAGGTGACTGAAATACACGTACTGGCCCAGCCTGCGGACACCGCCCGAACCGCACTGCGGGCATTGCGCCAGCCGCTGCGCCGGGACCGGACGGAAGCCACGCCGGCGGGCATAGTCGAGCCACGGATCGGGCGGGTTGAAGCCCTGCTCGGCGAGCAGGGACCGCATGTCGCGACCGCCTACCATAGGCAAACGCCCTCGCGCGTGATCCTAACGTCTGCGCGGTTCGACGTGAGCGGCTCGCCGCTGTTCGATCGGGCCGGTGATCGTCCCAGGACCGTGGCTCCCGCTGCAGTCCGCCTACGACCCCTACAACGGGGAACGGCGGCCCCAGCATGTGGTCAATCCCTCTCGGGAAATACACCCGCAGAACATCCGCCTATGCCCGATTCCTGCGCTGAGCGCATCCTCGACGCCTTGCCCGAAGCGATCGTCACCCTCGACGAGCGCGGTGTGATCCACCGCGCGAATGCGGCCGCAGAGCGGCTGTTCGGGTACGAGTCGGGTGCGATGGAAGGGCTCGAGGCCGACGGTCTCGTGCGCGCATGGCCCCGCCGCAAGCTCCGGCACAATCTGTCGCGCTACCTGCGCGCCCGGCATGCGCGGCCCAGCAGCCGGCACCGGCTCGAGGGCATACGCCGCGACGGCAGCCGGTTTCCGCTGCAGCTCACCTTGCGCGCAATCCAAACGGATGACCCCCGCTGCTTCGTTGCGGTGCTCGGCACCAGCGACACGCCGGCACGGGCGAGCGATACGGCGGCGAGTTCGGGCGACGCGCAAGACGAAAACGCGCGCGTGCGCGAGATCCTCGAAGGCACGAACGCGAGCATCTGGGACTGGGACCTGAGCACGGACGAGCTCGTGCTCGGCGAGCGCTGGAGCGGCTTCGTCGGCCGACCTGCGCACGGCCCGGAGCATGTTCGCGGCAGAACCTGGTGGGGCCGCATCCACCCGGACGACCGGGCGGAGATCGAGCGTCAGCTGCAGCGCCACGAGGCGGGCCGGCTCGATTATTTCGACGCCGAGTTCCGCATGCCGCGGATCGACGGGGGCTGGGTATGGATCAACATGCGCGGGCGCATCGTCGAGCGCGACGCGTTCGGCCAGGCCCTGCGCATGAGCGGCACCCACCTGGACGTGACCCAGCGCAAGCGCGCCGAGCGGGCGCTGGTCCACAGCGAGGCGCGCTATCGCTCGCTCATCGAAAGCGTGCGCGAGGTGGTATTCCAGACCGATGCCCGCGGCCGCTGGAGCTTCCTCAATTCCGCCTGGGAGGACATCACCGGCTTCGACGTCGAGGATGCCCTGGGTCGCGATGCGCTCGAGCAGGCCCATCCCCACGACCACGACGCCGCCCGGGACGAGATCGCGGAGATGGTCGCGGGCCGCAAGGACGCCTTCCGCCGCGAGATCCGCTTTCGCGCCCGCGACGGCCGCTACCTATGGCTGGAGATCCACGGCCAGGCGGCCCTGGATGGCGCAGGCCATTTCCGCGGGATATCGGGCACGCTGCGCGACGTGACCAAGCAGCGCGAGGCCGAGCAGGAGACCTTGCGGCTGGTCTATTACGACGCGCTCACCGGCCTGCCCAATCGCGCCCTCGCGCTGGACCGGCTCGCCGAGCTGCTGTTGGGCACGGAACGCCGCCAGGATCGCGTCGCCGTGGTGTTCGTCGATCTGGACGACTTCAAGAAAGTCAACGACACGCTCGGCCACGAGGTCGGCGACCAGCTACTGCCGGAGGCCGGCCGGCGCCTGGCCAACGTCGTACGCAAGCAGGATACCGTAGCCCGCCTGGGCGGCGACGAGTTCCTGGTCCTGCTCGCCGGTCTCGGCCGCGAACAGGACACCCAACAGGGATTGCGCAAGCTGCTCGGCTGCTTCCACCAGCCGTTCCAGGTCAACGGCCGCGAGCTGACGCTGACGGCGAGCCTGGGCATCGCCATCGCGCCGAGCGACGGCGATACGCCGCAGGATCTACTGCGCAACGCCGACATGGCCATGTACAAATCGAAGTCCGAGGGGCGCAACACCTACCGCTATTTCACGGAGACGATGAACCGCGAGATGGCGCGTCGCTTCCGCATCGAGGGCAGCCTGCGCGGGGCGCTCGATCGGGGCGAGTTCCGGGTGCTGTTCCAGCCCCTGGTCGATCTCGAGAGCGGCGCCGTCGTCGGCGCCGAAACGCTGCTGCGCTGGCACAGCGCTGAACTGGGTGAGATCGCGCCCGCCGAATTCATCCCGATCGCGGAGCAGACCGGCCTGATCGCCTCCATCGGTGTCCACGTGGCCGAGCAGGCGTTGGCGCATGCGGCGCAATGGATCGAGCAGCGTAGTGGGCGCTTCTTCATCACGATCAATGTCTCGCCGCAACAGTTCCGCGAGCCGCATTTCACCGCCCAGCTGCAGCGGATACTGGAGCGCAGCAACGTGCCGCCCCGGTCACTGGAGGTCGAGATCACCGAGGGCGTATTGTTTCGCGACCGCGAGCATGCGGGCGAGACGCTGCGCGTGCTGCGCGATCTCGGCGTCGGCATCGGCATGGACGACTTCGGCACGGGCTACGCGTCGCTGAGTTATCTGCGCGAGTATCCCTTCGACACGCTGAAGATCGACCAGAGCTTCGTACGCGATTGCACCGACGACTCCAACGATCGTGAGCTCGTCATCACCTCACTGCGCCTGGCCAGCGGACTCGGGTTGCGGGCGATCGCCGAAGGCGTGGAGACGCCCGATCAGGCCCGGTTCCTGCGCGAGCAGCGCTGCCAGATGGCCCAGGGCCATCTGTTCAGCCCGCCGGTCACACCGGAGGAGCTGAGCGACTTGATCGACGCCGGCGTTCCGGAACGCGCGCTCGGCGAACATAGCGCCTAGAACCCGGCACCTACGGCGCGCCTCCCACTTTGGCAGGTTTCCCGAACGGGCTCCCGGGCCTTGCCCGCACGGGTGCGGGACCATCGCCGGCGCGCACCGCCAGCGCTACACTGTCCCCACACTTGGTGCATACCGCTGCCCATGCACGGCAACGCCCTTCCCCATTGCTGGTTGTCATGGCCCACGAGGTAGTGCTCGACGCGCATGCCGCGGACACCGGCGCGTCCGAGTTCGTACCGCCGCGCTGGCTGCGCGGCGCGCACGCCCAAACGCTGTACGCGTTCGTCTGCCTGAGGCAGCCGGCACCGGCGTGGTCCCATGAGCGGCTGGAGCTGCCCGACGGGGACTTCGTCGACCTGTGTCATTTCGGCACGGGCGCCGGACCGCGCGTCTGCCTGTTCCACGGTCTGGAAGGCTGCGTGCGCTCCCACTACATCGGCGGCGTGGTTACGGCCCTATTGGCCGCACGCTGCCGCGTGAGCTTCATGCATTTCCGCGGCTGCAGCGATGAGCCCAACCGGCTGGCGCGCGCCTATCACTCCGGCGATACCGGCGATATCGGCCACCTGCTCGCGACGCTCGCCGCGCGCGAACCGGATCGTCCCTTGGGCGCCGTCGGCTTCTCACTGGGCGGCAATGCCCTGCTGAAATACCTTGGCGAACGCGGCGATGACGCCCCGGTCACGTCCGCGGTCGCGGTCTCGGTGCCATTCGACCTCGATGCCTGCGCCCGGCGCATCGACCGGGGCTTCTCGCGCCTGTACCAGGCGCACCTGGTGCGCCACATGAAGGCGTCCACCCGCAAGCGCGCCGCGCGCCTCGGCGGGCTGCCGATCGATCTGACCGGCCTCGACCGGATCCGTAGCTTTCGCGAATTCGACCACCACGTGACGGCGCCGCTGCATGGCTTCGCCTCGGCCGAGGACTACTACGCGCGGGCAAGCTCCGGACCCTGGCTGGGCGCGATCGCCAAGCCCACGCGCATCATCCACGCGCGCGACGATCCATTCGTCGGTCCCGAGCCGGTTCCAGGTCCGGCCGACGTATCGAACGCCGTGGCGCTGGATATCAGCGAGCACGGCGGTCACGTCGGGTTCATCGCGGCGGGACGCCGCGGCCGTCCCTATCGCTGGCTCGACGGCCGGATCGCCGGCTGGTTCGCCGCGCAGCTGCTCTAGGAGGCTGTCCGGGAAACCCGGCGCCTACTGCGCGCGAGTGGAGGACATGGACGAGCAGCAATCGCGCCTGATCGAGGCGCTTCGCGATCCTTCGCGCTATCCGCACCCGGCCGACACCGTCGAGCACCGCGAGACGCATATCTCCCATGTGCTGCTCGCCGGCGACTACGCCTACAAGATCAAGAAGCCGCTCGATCTCGGCTTTCTCGACTTCTCGACCCTGGCCCTGCGCGAGCGCTACTGCCGCGAGGAGCTGCGCCTCAACGCCCGGCTCGCGCCCATCTATCTCGGGGTCGTCGCGATCACCGGGGATGCCTCCGAACCCGTGCTCGACGGCAGCGGCGAGGTCATCGAGTGGGCGGTCAAGATGCAGCGCTTCGATGAGCACTGCCGCCTCGACCACCAGCTGCAGCAGGGCAAGCTCGACCGCGCGACCATCGAACGGCTGGCGCGGCGCGTCGCGGCCTTTCACGCCGAGGTGCCCGCCGCGGCGCCGGACGGCCCCTACGGCACGCCCGCAGCCGTGGCCCAGCCCATGCGCGAGAACTTCGCGCAGATCGCGCCGCTACTGACCACTGCGGACGAGCGCGCATGCCTGGAGCGGCTGGCGCAATGGACCGGGCAGCGCCTGTCGGCGCTCGAGCCGGATTTTCGCCGGCGCCTGGAGGCGGGACGCGTGCGCGAATGTCACGGTGACATGCACCTGGCCAACATGATCCGGCTCGCGGACGGCGCCGTGGCCGTGTTCGACGGCATCGAGTTCAATGCCCAGCTGCGCTGGATCGACGTCGCCAGCGAGATCGCCTTCGCGGTCATGGATCTCGACTGCCGCGGCGCCGCCGCGCTGGCCAGCCGCTTGCTCGACCGCTGGCTCGCGGACACGGGTGATTACGACGCGCTCACCGTATTCCAGCCGTATGCGGTCTATCGCGCGCTGGTGCGCGCCAAGACCGCGGCGATCCGCCTCGGCCAGGCCGATGGCACCGAGACGGGCCAACTCGGAACCGACCTGCAGGCCTACCTGCGACTGGGCGAACGCTACGCCGCGGCATCGGCGCCGGCCATTGCGATCACGTGCGGCGTCGCCGGCACCGGCAAGAGCACGGCGGCCCTCGCGCTGGTCGAACGCCATGGCGCGATTCGCCTGCGTGCCGACGTCGAGCGCCGGCGCCTGTTCCCCGACGTGGACCCAGCGGTGCGTTATTCGCCGCAAGCGCACGACCGTGTCTACGCCCATCTGGAGGACTGCGCGGCCCGGCTCGTCGCCGCGGGCTATCCCGTCGTGGTCGACGCCACCTTTCTGGAACGGGAGCGCCGCGCCCGCTTCGAGCGCCTGGCGGCGCAGCACGCGCTACCCTACTGCATCCTCGACATGCAGGTGCCGCTCGCGACCATCGAGCAGCGTATCGCGCAGCGCCAGCGAGCGGGCGACGACCCCTCGGAGGCCGACACGACGATCATGCAGCGTCAGCGCGAGCGCCTGGAACCGTTGAGTGCCAGTGAGCGCGCCGCAGCGCTCGCAGTCGACAACAGCGCCGATGCGCCCGTCGTGCCGGCAACCGGCTGGCGCCATGGACGCGGACTCGATGGCGGGTAGTCGCGCGCGCCGCAGGGGGCGCACGGACGGCTTACAGCAGCGCCAGCTCGTCCACGTCCTGCTGTGCCCAGGGGGTGAACGCACGCGGGCGTTCGGCCAAGGCCGTGCGCAGTTCGTCGAGCGTAAAGAATCCGACCTCGGCGACCTCATCGGGATCGGCGTCGATCGTCCCGTCGAAACGCGCCCAGAACGATTGCTGCAACTCGTAGTCGCGAATGCCGGCGTCCGGCAGCTCCAGCCGCATGCGGCGAACGTCGCCCAGCGACGCGAGCGTCAAGCCGGCGATGCCGAGCTCTTCGGCCAGGCCCCGGTAGGCGGCCTGCGTGTAATCCTCTCCCGGCTGCAGGTGCTCACCGACGCTCAGGTCCCAGCGGTCGGGGCAGACGTCCTTGGTGGCCAGCCGGCGTTGCAGCAGCACCCGATCGTCGCCGTCGAACAGCCAGACATGTGCCGCGCGGTGCCACAGGCCCGTGGCATGCACCACGGCGCGCTCGACCAAGCCCGCCGGCCGGCCCTTTTCATCGAAGGTCTCGATCCGTTCGGACATGGTGCTACCCTTCCGGCGGCCGGCACCGCGCGGGATCCTCGGCCGCGCAGGGACGCCCGTCGGTCCATACCGCGCCGGTCAGATCGGCCCCGCCCAGCTGGGCGCCGGTCAGCTGCGCCCCGCGCAGGTCGGCGTGTCTCAGGTTGGCGTTGATCAGAATCGCCCCGTTGAGATCGGCGTCGCGCAGATTGGCCCCCGTCAGGTCGGCGCCCGAGAGATCGGCATCGTACAGGCGGGCACCGGAAAGGTCGGCATGGGCCAGGGAGGCGTCGGTCAGCGCGACGCCCGCGAGCTGCGCATCGCGCAGGAGCGCGTTGACGGCCTGCGCGCCGCGCAGATCGCTCCCCTGCTCCACGCTCAGACCCGCTTTGCGGCAGTAGCTCCAGTTGACTCCCGGCACCGGCTCGGCGCCGCAGTCGGTGGCCGCGACCGAACGCTCCCCGAAGTTGCCGTAGACGCCGACCAGCACCAGCGCGACGGCGACCGCGAACGCCAGCACTAGCACGGCCCAGCGCCGCGAGGCACCGCGTTCGGGCACATCGTCGGCGCGCTCCCCCCCGGGCATGGGATCGCTCGCCGGGTCGAGCTCCTGGCGCTCGTCGACGGCCTGGCGCGCCGCCTCGAACCGGGCGCGGCCCTCGGGCGATTCGAGGTCGCGCATTTCCTCGGGGATCAATTCGCCGGACTGCGTGATCGCGTGCCAATGCTGGCCGTCACGCGAGACGCGGTCCGTCAGACGGACCCGGCCCAGTAGCAGATAGCGCCGCAACTGGTCCGGATCATACGGGCCCTGAATGGTGGACCCGCGGCGAACATACCACAATGACTGCTGGTCCTCGTCCGTCGCCATGGGGCCTCGGTGTTGGAATTATTGATACCGGCCGCGCGGCCGCGGCCGCGGCGCCAAACCCGGAAACGCGCGCCAACGGCCATCACCCGCGCCCGGCCGGCCCCAATTGGAGACGCGCATTTTTCAGCGCAGACTGCGCGCTGCCTGCGCCAACGCGCACGCCGCGGCGCCGCCGTGCAAACGACGAATCTGAACGAGAAAGGACCGCCCGGATGATGACCAAGGCCATCGCTTTCGCACTGGAACTCAGCGCGCTGGTCGTTCTGATCAGCGCCTTTGCGGCAAGCCCGGTTCAGTGGGATTTCGTGGCCGGCGGAATCGCCCTGTTTGCCGCAGGGCTGGCCGTGCGCAAGCGTTTCGGTGCCCAATGAGGCGGACACGCGCGCCAGAGCCGTGGCTCGGTGCGACGCGACGAGGGGATGGAAGTGGTGGAGCCAGGCGGGATCGAACCGCCGACCTCCTGCATGCCATGCAGGCGCTCTCCCGGCTGAGCTATGGCCCCACGTGCGAGAGTGCGCAGGATACTGACGCCCCCCGGGCCCGTCAAACACTGCGCGCAGTAGAGTGCGCTCACGCGGCCGTGCGCGCGTGCTCCAGAGCACGGTCGATGCGCGCCAGCGCGCATTCGCGCCCGAGCAGCGCCAGCGTGACGTCGATCGGCGGCGACACCGCCCGGCCGGCGGCCGCCACCCGCAGCGGCTGCGCCACCTTGCCCATCTTCAGCTCCTGCTGCTCGGCCACGCCCGCGACGACGGCGTGGATACGCTCGGCCTCCCACTCGGGGAGCTGCTCCAGCGCAACGCGACACGCGTCCAGCGGCGCGATCGCATCGGCCGCCAGATGCTTGCGCGCCGACTTTTCGTCGTACTCGGCAAAGTCCTCGAACAGGAAGCGGCTGTTCTCCACCAACTCGACGAGCGTCGAGCAGCGCTCACGCTGAGCCAGCACGAGCTCGGTCAGATCGGGCCCGGCATTCGGGTCGAGCCCGGCGCGCTCGATATAGGGCCCAAGTCGCGCGGCCACGTCCTGCGGCTCCAGCGAGCGCAGGTATTGCTCGTTGAGCCACTTGAGCTTGCCCGGGTTGAAGGTCGACGCCGAGGCGTTGACGGCGCCGAGATCGAACAGCCGCAGCATCTCATCGCGCGAGAACATCTCCTGGTCGCCATGAGCCCAGCCCAGGCGCACGAGATAATTGACCAGCGCCTCGGGCAGGTAGCCCTCGGCCTCGTACTGCATCACGGATACGGCACCGTGGCGCTTGGACAAGCGCTTGCCGTCGTCGCCCAGGATCATCGGCACATGCGCATACGCCGGCGGCTCCACGCCCAGGGCGCGCAGCATGTTGATCTGGCGCGGGGTGTTGCTCAGGTGGTCGTCGCCGCGGACCACGTGGGTGACGCCCATGTCGTAGTCGTCAATCACGACGCAAAAATTGTACGTAGGCGAGCCGTCGGTGCGGCAGATCACCAGATCGTCGAGTTCCTCGTTCGACACGCGCACGCGGCCGCGAATGAGATCGTCGAACACGACCTCGCCCGACAGCGGATTGCGGAAGCGGATGCAGGGCGTGACGCCCGCCGGCGGCTCCTCGTCGCGGTCGCGCCAGTAGCCGTCATAGCGCGGCTTCTCGCCGCGCTTCATCTGCGCCTCACGCAGTGCGTCGAGCTCTTCTTTGGTGCGGTAGCAGTAGTAGGCTTGGCCCGTCGCCAGCCAGTGATCGAGTACCGCGCGGTAGCGGCTCATGCGCTCGCTCTGGAAATACGGGCCATCGTCCCACTCCAGGCCCAGCCAGCGCATGCCGTCGAGGATCGCCTGGGTGGCCTCCTCGGTCGAGCGCTCGCGGTCGGTGTCCTCGACCCGCAGGACGAAGCGGCCGCCGCGCTGGCGCGCGTGCAGCCACGAGAACAGCGCGGTGCGGGCACCGCCGATATGAAGATAGCCGGTCGGGCTGGGGGCAAATCGGGTTACGGCGCTCATCGCCGGGGCTCCGCGGGCGCGCAAAAGACGCCATTCTAGCAGCGCGGGCCGCCGCGATTCAGCGTCCGCCGGTCTCCGGTGGGCGCGACCGGCGCCCTCCGCCGCGTAACGGGTCACCGGTTTGCTAGGGTGGAATGCAGACGGAGCCACGCGGGCGCGAGTCCGGCGTGGAGGCGGACACAGGAGAAGGCCGATGCTGCTGGGCGTACCGAGAGAGATCAAGACCGATGAGCATCGCGTGGGGCTGACCCCTTCGTCGGTGCGCGAGCTGATCGAGCATGGCCACGCTGTTGTCGTCGAGACCGGCGCCGGTGGCGGCATCGATTTCGACGACGAAGCCTACCGCGGCGCGGGCGCCCAGGTGGCCGCCGATGCCGCCGAGGTATACGCGCGCGCCGAGATGATCGTGAAGGTCAAGGAACCGCAGCCGAGCGAGACCGCGATGCTGCGTCCCGACCAGGTCCTGTTCGCCTACCTCCATCTCGCACCCGATCCCGAGCAGACCAATGCCCTGCTGCGCTCCGGCTGCATCGCGATCGCCTACGAGACCGTGTCCGACGGACACGGCGGGCTGCCGCTGCTCGCCCCGATGTCCGAGGTCGCCGGCCGCATGGCGGTGCAGGCGGGGGCGCGTTGTCTGGAAAAGGTCATGGGCGGGCGCGGACTCCTGCTCGGCGGCGTGCCCGGCGTCGGTCCGGCGAGCGTAACCATCCTCGGCGGTGGCGTCGCCGGCGGCAACGCCCTGCAGATGGCTGCCGGTCTCGGCGCCGACGTGACCGTGGTCGACAAGTCGCTGCACCGGCTGGCGGAGCTGGACGCGCGCTATCACGGGCGCTGCAAGACGCTCTATTCGACCGCCGAGACGGTCGAGCAGGCCGTGCTGGAGGCCGACCTGGTCATCGGTACCGTGCTGGTACCGGGCGGCGCCGCGCCCAAGCTGGTCAAGTACGACATGGTCCGGCGCATGAAGACCGGATCGGTCATCGTCGACCTCTCCGTCGACCAGGGCGGCTGCTGCGAGACGACGCACGCGACGACGCACCGCGACCCGACCTATGAGGTGGACGGCGTGGTGCATTACTGCGTCGCCAACGTGCCCGGCGCCGTCGCACGCACCTCGACGATCGCGCTCAACAACGCCACCCTGCCGTTCGTGCTGCGCCTGGCCGACGAGGGCGTGTGGCAGGCCCTGGCCGGCGACCGGCATCTGCGCCAGGGCCTCAATATCTGTCGCGGCCAGGTCACCTACGCGGCCGTGGCGTGCGATCTCGGCCACGAGTACACCGATCCTCAGCGGTTGTTGCCCGAGCCGCCCACGGCCCGGGACGCGCGCGTTTGAACGGCCCCGGCCTATCGTCCCCGAGCACCACCGGGCCGGGCGGGGCTGACGCACGAATGCGCTCGGACCAAGCGACTGGGATGGCGCTGGCGCTCGCCGGCGTGATCGCGCTCAGCCCGGACGCCCTCCTGGTGCGCCTGATCGATGCCGACGCGGCCACATTGCTGTTCTGGCGCTGCCTGCTGCAGGGCATCACGCTGTGGGCGGCACTGGCGCTGATCTATGGGCGGCGGCTGCCGGCGACGGTGCGCGCCATGGGCCGGGCCGGCTTCGGCGCCGCGTTCGTATTCGCCACAACGATGACTTTGTTCGTCACCTCGATCACGCTGACCTCGGCCGCGAACACGCTGTTCATCCTCGCGACCGCGCCGCTGTTCGCGGCGCTCATCAGCCGGCTGGTACTGGGCGAGGCCATCGCCACGCGCACCTGGGGCGCGATCGCGCTGGCGCTGATCGGGATCGGCATCATCTTCGCCGGCGGCATCGGCGGCGGGACGTTCGTGGGCGACGCCCTGGGCCTGGGCGCGGCCCTGTCGTTGGCAGGCCAGCTCTCGATCGCCCGCCACGCGCGCGACACCAATCTCGTTCCCGCCCTGGCCGTGGGCACGCTGGTCGTCGCGGCCGGTGCGTGGCTGAGCCTTGCCCAACCGTGGACGGCCGACCGCAGCGATGCGCTGTGGCTATTCCTGCTCGGGGTGCTGGTGCTGCCGGTCGCCTTCGGCCTGCTGACCTTGGCGCCACGCTACATCGCCTCACCCGAGGTGAGCCTGATCATGCAGCTCGAGGCGGTACTGGGCCCAGTATGGGTCTGGCTCGTCGTCGGCGAGGTCCCGCCGCGCACGACCTTCATCGGCGGCGCCATCGTGCTGGCGACGCTCGTGGTGCATTCCGCGGTCGCCATCGGCGCACAGAAAAGACGCTGAAACGGCCTCGCGTCACCGCGCTCGCAACGCGGTGACCCCCGATGTGCTTGACAATACGGGGCCGAAGTCTCTACAGAGGACATGCGAGAATCGCCCTAGCCAGGGTGGCACGCTGGTGCCGGTGCTGGCGTCCATCGCGTTGCTCCGGCATCATCGGCGCCATCGCCACGGCCGTAAAACACGAACAAGGCCGCGGCGGTCCGCCCGGGCAACCGGGCATCCAATGCATCCGCCCGACAAGGCTCGCCGGATGCGTTGAAGCACGATGCGTGTGATCGCCCCACGGGGCAAGCCAACCGCTGGCGGGCGGCTGGGCCCCCGGAAACGCCGGGACTAGAACAAGGAGGGACAACGCGCCCGACCGACAAATGTCCCGAACCCATCGGAGCGGCACGACGCTGGCCATCCACCAGCGCCCGAACCGCCCCGCGAGAAGTCCACGGGACCAACGTCACCTGGGCACGCACTCCTGATCCCGCTCGTCCTCCGGGCCCGGCGAACCGCTGCGGCAATGAGGAGGAGAAGCATGAGCGACAAGAAGCACGACAACTCGCAGGACGACGCGCCCGCCGCCCCGTCCCGCCGCAGCTTTCTGCAGAAAGGTGCGGCGCTGGGCGCCGGCGGCATGATCCTGGGCGCGCCGCACATCCGCAACGCCGAGGCCGCCGACGGCATCCGGCTGCGGATCCAGAGCTCCTGGCAGCCCGGCACGACCGGTTTCCAGACCTTCGAGAACTGGGCCGCACGGGTACAGGAGCTGACCAGCGGCGAGCTGCGCGTCGAGCCCCACCCCGCCGGCTCCATCGTGGGTGACTTCTCGCTGATCGATGGCGTCCGCGACGGCGTCATCGAGGGCCAGAACATGTTCACCGTCTACTGGGCGGGCAAGATGCCGGCCGGCGTGTTCTTCAGCTCCTACCCGATGGCGCTGTCGCTGCCCCACCACTGGGACATCATGTACGGCGCCTACGGCGGCTTCGGTCTGGTCAGCGATCTCTATGAGAAGTTCGGGATGGAGTTCCTCGGGCATGTGCACCATGACATGAACCTGATCCACTCGAAGGAGCCGCTGCGCAGCTTCGACGACTTCAAGGGCAAGAAGATCCGCTTCCCCGGCGGCATCGTCGCCGAGACGTTCGCGTCGGTCGGCGTGCGCACGACGCTGCTGCCCGGCTCCGAGGTCTACCCGGCGCTGGAGAAGGGCACGATCGACGCCGCCGACTTCGTCGGCGCGGCGGTCAACTACGAGCTCGGCTTCCACCAGGTGACCGACTACATCATCATGGGCCCGACCTCGACGCCCTGCCTGCACCAGCCGGTCGACCTCATGGACATCGCGATCCAGAAGCGGCAGTACGACCGCCTGTCCTCGCAGACGCAGGATCTGCTGCACGAGCTCACGGCCGCCTACTCCCGTGAGCACTACGCGGCGATCCAGGCGGCCAACCGCGAGGCCTGGCCGAAGTACCGCGAGGCCGGCGTGGAGATCATCCACCTCTCCGAGGAGGATGCCGCGCGCTTCCGCGAGGCGGCGATCCCGAAGTGGTTCGAGTGGGCCAACAAGGACGAGGACGCCGCACGCCTCTTCCAGATCCACCTCGAGACGATGAAGGATCCCGAGGTCGCGGTGATCAGTGACGAGGACGTGTCCGGCCACAGCCTCGACATCTGATCGGGCGGGGGTAACCCGCTTCGTCCAACCGGATCCGCCCGGGCCCGCGCTGCCAGCGGCGGGGGCCCGGGCGGTCTACTGTTAGTGGGAGAGGCGCGATGATCGATCTCCAGCTCACCTGGCAGCTGCCCCACTGGCTCTACTGGTCGCTGCTCCTGGTCGGCCCGCTGGTCGTGATGTACCTGGTGGACCGCAGCTTCCGCCGGGGCGGCACCGTAAGCGGCGGCGATGCGACCGCCGAGGTGGCGCCCGGGCCGGAGAGCACGGGCAGCGTCGCCGTACCCGGCAACGCGGTCACCGCCGTCGCCGACCGGATATCGGGGTTCACGGGCCGCTACGTGGCCTACTGGTCGCTCATCGCCCCGTTCATCTACTCCTACGAGGTGGTCGCCCGCTACCTCTTCAACTCGCCGACGAACTGGGCCCACGAGTCCATGTTCCTGATGTTCGGCATGCAGTACCTGATTGCCGGCGCCTACACCCTGCGCGAGGACGGACACGTCCGCGTCGACGTGCTCTACACGAAGCTGCGGGGCATCACACGCTCCGGCCTCGATATTCTGACTTCGACGTTCATGTTCCTCTTCACCATCGCGCTGACCGCGACCGCGTGGAATTTCTTCGCGCGCTCGATGGCGAGCGAGGACTACTTCTGGGCCACCGGATATAGTAATGAGGTCTCGTTCACCGAGTGGGCCATTCCGTATTTCCCGGTCAAGTTCGCAATGTTCCTTGGCGGGGCGCTGCTGCTGATCCAGGCCATCGCGCGACTGATCAAGGACACGCAGGCGTTCCGCATCGCGATGGCCAACGGTGACGGCAACCGCCGCCTGGGCATCGTTCTGGTGAGCGCCGCCGCCGTGGTCGGACTGATCGCGCTCGGTGAAATGGTCAACATTGCGCTGTTTTACCCGCTGGAGGCCCCCGTCACGCTCGAGGCGCTGCTGCAGGGCGTCGATATCTCGTGGCTGACGCTGATCATGTTCGGAACGCTGATCCTCGTCCTGATGGCCGGCCTGCCGCTGGCGTTCGTCACGGGCGGCCTCGGGATCATGTTCCTCTACCTGATCAGCGACCAGGCCGCGCTGCACATCACGCCGTCGCGCATCTTCCCGATGATGACGAACTATCAACTATCGGCCATTCCGCTGTTCATCTTCATGGCCGCGGTGCTGGAAAAGGCGGGGCTGATCGAGGAGCTATTCGACGTCGCCTATAAGTGGATGGGTGCGCTCAAGGGCGGTCTCGGCATCGCGACCGTCGCCGCCTCGACCCTACTCGCCGCGATGGTCGGCGTCATCGGCGCCGCGGTCGTCACGATGGGCCTGATCGCGCTGCCGGCCATGCTGCGGCGCAACTACCACCCGACCATCGCGCTCGGCTCCGTGATGGCCGGCGGTACACTGGGCATCCTGATCCCACCATCGATCCTGGCGATCATCTATGGCGTGGTCGCGCAGCAATCCGTAGGCGAGCTGTATATGGGCGCGGTCATCCCCGGATTGATCCTGGCGGGAATGTACAGCCTGTACATCTGGATTCGGGCGACCATCAATCCGCAGGCGGGGCCGTCGCTGGCGCCGGAAGACCGCGTCAGCATGAGCGAGAAGCTGCGCCTGCTGCGCAGCATGATTGCGCCGATCACCCTGGTCGTCATCGTGCTCGGTGTCATCTTCAGCGGGCTGGCCACGCCGGTCGAGGCCGCGGGTATCGGCACCCTCGGCGCCCTGATCGTCGCTACGCTGCATCGGCGCCTCACATGGCCCAACCTGCATAGCGCCAGCATGACCACACTCAAGGCCACGGCCATGGTGATGTGGATCATTTTCGGCGCCACGATCTTCGTCGGGTTCTACATCCGCCAGGGCGGACAGGACTTCGTGATCGAGATGATCCAGGGAACCGGCCTCGGGCCCTACGGCATCCTTTTGATCATGATGATCCTGCTGATCGTGCTGGGCATGTTCCTGGACTGGGTCGGCATCCTGCTACTCGCCGTGCCGATCTTCCTGCCGATCGTCGAGAGCCTCGAGTTCAACGGCCTGTTCGGCTTCCCGGGGGTCGAGCCCGGCAACCTGGCGTTGTGGTTCGGCGTGGTGTACCTCGTCAACATGCAAATGTCGTTCTTGAGTCCACCATTCGGCTACGCACTATTCTATATCCGCGGCGTGGCACCGCCTCAGGTCGACATGGCCCAGATCTTCCGCGCTGCGCTGCCGTTCCTCGGCTTGCAGGCAGTGGCCCTGGCGCTGGTCGTGATCTTCCCCGAGCTGGTGACCTGGCTGCCCAATGAGGTCTACGGCGGCGGCGGCGGCAGTGGCGCGGCGCCGGGCGGTTCGTCCGGCGACGGGTTCGGCTGACCGCGCGACCAACGACAACGCCCCGTAGCCGCGCGGCGGCTACGGGGCGTTCACCGACCGGCCCGGCGAGCGGACCCGGGCGCGGCCAATCGCCGCAAAATGCTCGGAACGTCCCGGCGGAGAGCGCACGGCGCTCCGCGGGCCGCCGGGCCGGCACGTCAGCGCAGTACGGCCTCCGCGCCCTGCGTGTCGCTGGCGCTACTGCCGAGCGCTTCCGCACCGACTAAATCGCGCAGGATGGTCTCGGCCGCCTGCCGGCCCTCGAATACAGCCGTGACCACGAGATCCGCGCCCCGGACCATGTCGCCACCGGCGTAGATGCGCGCGTTCGAGGTGCGGAAGGCGTCTTGGCCCAGGCCGACCAACGTGCGGCCGTCTGCCAAGTAGGCGATGCCCTGGTCCTCGTACCAGGACGCGGCCTCGGGATTGAAGCCAAAGGCGATGATCACGCGGTCGGCGGGGATGACCTCTTCGGTGCCGGGCACCGCTTCGGGACGCCGGCGCGCCTGCGCGTCGGGCTCACCCAGCCGGGTCTCGACCACCCGCACACCGGTCGCACGGCCACGGTCATCCGTCTCGATGGCGACCGGCTGGCGATTGAAGCGGAAATGGACGCCCTCGTCGTGCGAGTTCTGCACCTCGCGCCGCGAACCGGGCATGTTCGCCTCGTCGCGGCGATACACGCAGGTCACCGAGCGCGCGCCCTGACGGATCGCGGTGCGGTTGCAGTCCATGGCCGTATCGCCACCGCCGAGCACGACGACGCGCTCGCCGTTGACGTCGATCGACTGGCCACCGGGCGCCTCGGTACCGAGCTGATCGTTCATCAGCCCGATCAGATAGGCCAGCGCCGGCGCCACGCCCTCGGCATCCTCACCCGGCAGATTGCCCTTGACCGCGTCGTACGCGCCCGTGCCGAGGAAAACGGCATCGTACTCGGCGAGCAGCTGCTCGATGGTGATGTCACGGCCGATCTCCGTGTTGAGCACGAACTCGATGCCCATGCCCTCGAGCACGCGCCGGCGCGTTTCCACCAGCTCCTTGTCGAGCTTGAAGCCGGGGATGCCGTAAGTGACCAGCCCGCCGATCCGCGGATAGCGGTCATACACCACCGCCTGGACGCCATTGCGCGCCAGCACGTCGGCGCAACCGAGTCCGGCCGGACCGGCCCCGACGACGGCCACGCGGCGGCCCGTGGGCACGACATCGGACATGTCGGGGCGCCAGCCCTGGGCGAAGGCGGTATCGGTGATGTACTTCTCCACGGAACCGATAGTGACCGCGCCGAGACCGTCGTTGAGCGTGCAATCGCCCTCGCACAGCCGATCCTGCGGACAAATGCGGCCGCAGATCTCCGGCAACGTGTTGGTGCGGTGCGACAGCTCGGCCGCCTCGAACAACCGCCCTTCCTCGATCAGCTTGAGCCAATTCGGGATGTAGTTGTGCACCGGGCACTTGAACTCGCAGTAGGGATTGCCGCAGTCGAGGCAGCGACCCGCCTGCGCGGCCGCGGTATCCGCGTCGAACTGGCCGTAGATCTCGTTGAAGTCCTCGATGCGCTCGCCCACCGAGCGCTTGCCCGGATCGGCGCGCGGGACCTCGAGAAACTGGAATGGATTTCTTGGCATAGCGTTACCTACCCTGAGCCGTTGCGTGGCCCGGGAGAGAATCACGGATGGACACGAACGATTCGCCGGCAGCGAATCCTCGCGTCAGCGCCGAAGGGGCGAGGCGCACGGATACGCCGAGCAATGAACGCGGACGTGTGCCGGGGCAATGGTCCGGACGCATCGACGGACGCATTACGTCATGGGAATGCGCGCTCGGGCCCCATTCCCTGCTGTGGGTCCGTGACAGCCGCTCAGCGAACCGGCACTTGCGCTCGGCCCCGCTCCCGCATTCGTGTGCATTCGTGTTCATTGGTGATTCGTCAGATTCGAGTTCTAGGCCGCGGCACGGGCGGCCTGGAGCATGCGGGAGAGATCGGCGGCCTTCGGCGTGACCAGCCAGAACCGCGGCAGGTAGTCCGATAGATCGTCCAGGATATCCGCCGCAAAGCGACTGCCGGTGGCCTGGACATGCTCGGTGAGCAATTCCCGAAGATGCTGGACGTTCATCTCCCAGCGCTCGGCCGTGATCCGATGGACCTCGATGAGCTCACGGTTGTGCCGGTCGACGAATTCGCGGTCCATGTCGAGGACGTAGGCGAAGCCACCGGTCATGCCGGCCCCGAAGTTCAGACCGGTGCGCCCGAGCACGACCACGGCACCGCCGGTCATATACTCGCAGCCGTGATCGCCGCAGCCCTCGACCACCGCAACGGCGCCGGAATTCCGCACCGCGAAGCGCTGACCGGCCGTACCGGCCGCGAATAGCTTGCCGCCGGTCGCGCCGTAGAGGCAGGTGTTGCCCATGATCGGCGTGCTGCGCGTCTCCAGCGTGCTGCCCTCGGGCGGGCGCAATACGATGCGGCCGCCGGTCATGCCCTTGCCCACGTAGTCGTTGGCGTCGCCATCGAGCACGATGTCGAGTCCGCCTGCGTTCCAGGCGCCCACGCTCTGCCCGGCGGTCCCGTGCAGCTGCAGGCGCAGCGGCGTCTCGGCCATGCCCTGATCGCCGTGATGCTTGGCGATCAGTCCGGACAGGCGCGCCCCGACCGAGCGGTCGTGATTGCGAATGCGATACTCGAACGTGCCGCCTGCGCGCTGGGTCACCGCCTCGGTGGTATCGGCCGCGATCTGCGTCGCCAGCTCGCCGCGGTCGAACGGCCAATTGCGCTCGGTCACGCAGACGCGCGGCTGATCCTCGTGGCCCCCGCTGGACAGCATCGGCGACAGGTCCAGCGCCTGCTGCCGCGGCGTCTCGCCGGGCAGGCGCTCGAGCAGGTCGGTACGCCCGACGATGTCCTCCAGGCGCTCGAAGCCGAGCCGGGCGAGCCAGCCGCGGATGTCCTCGGCCACGTACTCGAAGTACTGCACCACCATCTCGGGCAGGCCGTGGAAATGGTGCTTGCGCAGGGTCTCGTTCTGCGTGGCGACACCCGTCGCGCAGTTGTTCAAGTGGCAGATACGCAGGAATTTGCAGCCCAGCGCCACCAGCGGCGCGGTGCCGAAGCCGTAGCTCTCGGCACCGAGCAGCGCCGCTTTGACCACGTCCAGTCCGGTTTTGAGGCCGCCGTCGCCCTGCAGCCGCACGCGCCCGCGCAGCCCGTTGGCGCGCAGCGTCTGGTGCGCCTCGGCGACACCCAGCTCCCAGGGCGAGCCGGCGTACATGACCGAGGTCAGCGGGCTCGCGCCCGTGCCGCCGTCATAGCCGGAGACGGTGATCAGGTCGGCGTAGGCCTTGGCCACGCCGGCGGCGATGGTGCCGACGCCCGGCGCGGCGACCAGCTTGACCGAGACCAGCGCCTGCGGATTGACCTCCTTGAGGTCGAAGATCAGCTGCGCCAGGTCCTCGATCGAATAGATGTCGTGGTGCGGCGGCGGCGAGATCAGGCCGACGCCGGGCACGGCGAAGCGCAGCTTGGCGATCGGGCCATCGACCTTGTGGCCCGGCAGCTGGCCGCCCTCGCCCGGCTTGGCGCCCTGGGCCATCTTGATCTGGATGACCTCGGCATTGACCAGGTATTCGGGCGTGACGCCGAAGCGGCCCGAGGCCACCTGGCGGATCTTGGAGGCGCGCTCGGTCCCGGTGCGCGCGCGATCCTCGCCGCCCTCGCCCGAATTCGAGCGCCCGCCGATGCGGTTCATGGCGACGGCCAGCGCCTCGTGCGCCTCCGGCGACAGCGCGCCCAGCGACATGCCGGCGCATTCGAAGCGCGGCATGATGGTGTCGATCGACTCGATCCGCTCCAGCGGTAGCGGCTCATCCACCTCCTTGGGCCGGAGCAGATCGCGCAGCATCGCCACGGGCCGCTCGTCGACCGTGCGCGCGAACTCGCGGTACGACTCGGCGTCGCCCTGCACCGCCTTCTGCAGGGTATGGACCACGTTCGGGTGCCAGGCGTGGTACTCGCCCCCGTTCACCCAGCGCAGCAAGCCGCCGATATCCAGCGGCCGGTCGGGATCGACCGCGGCCATGGCCAGCGAGCGCTGATCGTGGTCGAGTTCCCGGAAGTCCGCCCCGCCGATGCGGCTGGTCGCGCCCGGGAAGCAGCGCTCGACGACCTCATCGGCCAGGCCGACCACCTCGAACAGCTGCGCGCCGCGATAGCTGCGGATGGTCGAGATGCCCATTTTCGACAGGATCTTGCCGAGGCCCTTGTTGATCCCCCGGCGCCAGGCGCGCAGCGCCTCCAGCGGCGTCGCCTCGCCCTCGATGTGACCCGCCCGGAACAGGTCGAGCACCACGTCGTAGGCGAGATAGGGATGGATCGCGGTCGCGCCGAAGCCGAGCAGGCAAGCGACATGATGCGGGTCGCGCGCCGTGGCGGTGTCGACGACCAGATTCGCTCGGCAGCGCAGGCCCGTCTCGGCGAGGTGATGATGCACGGCGCCGACCGCGAGCAGGGCATGCACCGGCAGGTCGCCGGACTCCGGTCCGGGCCCTTCCGTCGGCAAGTTATCGTCGACCTCGCGGTCGGACAGGATCACGATGATGTTGCCCGCCCGCACGGCGCGCTCGGCCTCCTGACACAGCCGCGTGAGCGCCGCATCGAGGGTCTCGCCGGCGGCGCGCCGCAGCGCGATCGTGCGGTGGTACCAACCCTCGCTCTCCAGCCCGCGCAGCTCGTCGAACTTGCGCGTCGAGATCAAGGGCGAGTCGAGCACGATGCGCCGGGCGTCGGCCTCGCCGGCCGCGAACGGATTCGCCTCGGGGCCGAGACAGCTCTCCAGCGACATCACCACGCGTTCGCGGATCGGGTCGATCGGCGGGTTGGTGACCTGGGCGAACTCCTGCCGGAAGGCGTCGTACAGCGGGCGCACGCGATGCGACAGCACCCACATCGGGGTGTCGTCGCCCATGGAGCCGATGGCCTCGGCGCCATCCTCGGCCAGCGGCCGGATAACCTGCTCGCGCTCCTCCAGGGAGAGCCCGAACAGCTTCTGCCGCCGCGCGAGACGCAAGGGCTCGGGCATGCTCGGCGGCGTACGGTCGGAGGCATCGAGGCGGCGCACGCCCTTGCGCAACCACTGCTTGTAGGGCGCGCCCTGCTTCAGGCGCTCGCCGATCCGCTCGGGCGTGAGAATCTCGCCCGCCTCGGTATCGACCGCGAGCATGTCGCCCGGCCCCAAGCGGCCGCGCGCAACGATCTGCGACGGGTCGGCGTCGACCACGCCCGACTCCGACGCCAGCGTGATCACGCCATCGGCGGTCTGGCTCCAGCGCGCCGGACGCAGGCCGTTGCGGTCCAGGCTGCAGACGGCATAGCGGCCGTCGGTCAGCACCACGCCGGCGGGCCCGTCCCAAGGGTCCATGTTGAGCGACCAGAACTCGTGGAACGCGCGCATGTCCGGATCGACCGCGTCGACGTTCTGCCACGCCGGCGGCATCAGCAGGCGCATGGCGTGGAACACGTCCATGCCGCCGGCCAGCATGGCCTCCAGCATGCGATCGAGGCTGGCCGAATCCGATTCGTCGAAGTCCACCACCGGCGCAACCGACTCGAAGTCGAGGCCGTTGGGCGCCTTCAGACCCTTGAGACGCGCGCGGGCCCAGCGGCGGTTGCCGGCGATGGTGTTGATCTCGCCGTTGTGCGCCAGGTAGCGGAACGGCTGGGCCAGCCGCCACTGCGGCCAGGTGTTGGTCGAGAAGCGCTGATGGAATACGCACACGCCGCTGGCGAAGCGCGCGTCGTTGAGATCGGTGTAGAAGGTCGGCAGGGCCGCGGGCATGACCAGCGCCTTGTAGCCGATCACGTGCGGCGACAGGCTGACCACATGGAATGACGGATGCTGGGCCAGCTCGCGCTCGGCCCGCCGGCGCGCGACATACAGCCGGCGCTGGAAGTCGGCCGCGTTCGCGTCGGCGGCAACCGCGGCGGTCGCGTTCACGAACACCTGCTCGATGCGCGGGCGCGTGGCCCCGGCCTGATCGCCGCAGACCGACGGGTCGACCGGCACGTCGCGCCAGCCCGCAACCTCCAGGCCCTCGTGCTCGAGTGCTTGGCTCAGCGCCTGCTTTTCGCGTTCGGCCGCGCTGGCGTCGGTATCGAGGAATACCATCCCGGCGGCGTATTCGCTCGCCAGCCCGATGCCCGCGTCCGCCGCGACCGCGCGCAGGAAGGCGTCCGGGCGCCGCACGAGCAGGCCGCAGCCATCGCCGGTCGCGCCATCGGCCGCGACCGCGCCCCGATGGGTCATCCGCGCCAGGGCCGCGAGCGCGTCGCTCACCAGCTCGCGCCGCGGCTCGCCGTCGAGCCGCGCCATGAGCCCGAAGCCACAGGCGTCGCGTTCGAAGTCCGGGCGCCAGAGGCCGCCTTGCGGCGGTGCCAGCACCTTGGTCGAGTCACTCATAGGCTTGATTCTACGCCGTTTCCGTGATTCCCGTCGATTGCGCACATGCCCCGCCCAGCGCGTCATGGCGCCGTTTGGCGGCTTGCAGGCGTGATCGCGCCGCTCGTGGCGCGACCGTGCGCGCCGGCGCTGTCGTCTTGCCGGGGATGCGCGCGCCTTGCGGACGCGCAGACCTCTTAGCGTACCGCAGCGGACGCATCCTGGAAACGGGCTGTCAGCCCAAAGCCGTAATGCCCCGTCGTGCCAAGTAAAATCTGGTCCCCGGAGCGGTTCGAGGAGCGCAACGGAATCACAATGCGCCAGGGGCGGCGGAAGGGCACACCGGCTTTCCCCCGCGCGCTCGGCCCGTCGGCGCTCCGCTCGGCCCATGGCACTGTCTGCCCAGTCGAGCCGGGGCCTCTTGTGGTGCAACCGAATTACCTTCGAATCGTCGCCCGGCCCGATCGTAAGCTTCCCCGTCAAGCGAACCACGAGAAGTTAGACACATCCGGCGGCTTGGGCGTACTCGGCAGGAGGTACTCCGCCGAGGGCGTCATGGGTTCGCTCCTCGTTGTAGTCGACGAGCCACCAGTGGGTAACCTCGCGGACTTCGTCGAGGGATGAGAACAGGTACAGGTCGAGCACCTCCTCTCGGTAGGTGCGGTTGAACCGCTCCACGTAAGCGTTCTGATTCGGCTTGCCCGGTTGAATGTACTGGATTTCGATGCCGTGCTGCTCGGCGTAGGTAACGAAGGCAGCACCCAGGAACTCGGGGCCGTTGTCCAGTCGGATCACCTGCGGCAGGCCACGCTCGCGGC
>CAZVBX010000009.1:0-51431 GCA_964625925.1 uncultured Ectothiorhodospiraceae bacterium
CTTGATTCGGGTAGCCGGGTCCGGACATGCGCCGGATCCGGCGCGTTGAAGATGGTCAGGATTGCCCATCTTCAACACTCTAGTCGGGGCGGGCCGGATTCGCTCCGACGCGCGCCGATGAATTCTGCTACGGTAGCGCTCGCGGCGGCATTGCTGGAGCCGGCCCCGTGCTCACCAGAGGGGGATGAGCCGGCCGGCGCGAGTCCGTATGCCGCGCGATAACTAAAGTCCCGGTATGGGGCGGATAACAACGGTTTCTTAAGCCCGCATGAGAGTCCTAGCTTCGCTGCAGGCCGGTGTGCTGCAACGGCCTTTTTCCTATCTCGGGCGCCACTATCTGTGCGCGTCACTGCTGTGGCCGTTTCGCCTGGAGTCGGGCGAGGCGGCGCTGGCCGCCGATATGTGGCAGGCCTTGTCGGATCACTTCAAGCAGGGGCGCGTGTTCGATCAGGGGATGGTCAAGGAGCGGGCCGAGTTCCTGTGCCTCGGCTCGTTCCATGCGCCGGGAGGCCGGCCGCTGCGCCAGAGCGCGATCTCCGTGCGCGTGGCCAACCGCACCAAGAAGCTCGTCGTCTCCGGCCCGCGCACCTGGCGCGCTGGCGGCACCGCCAGCGCCGCCGAGCCCATCGAATCGCTGCCCATCCGCTACGACCACGCCTACGGGGGCGAGGGCTATGCGGACAACCCGTTGGGCGAGGGCCATGTCGAGCTGACCGACGCCGACTCCGGTGAGCGCTATCGGCCCCTGCCACGGATCGAGTATCCGTCCACCGCGGTCTCCTCGCCCTCGCAGACGCCGCCCCCGGCATCCCTCGAAGGCATCGACATAGGCTGGCGCCCGCGACAGCGCTACGGCGGCACCTACGACGAGGCCTATCTGCGCGAACGCATGCCGGGCCTGCCCGATGACGTCGATTGGCGCCTGTTCAACGAGGCCTGCGAGGACCAATGGTTCGACGATTTCCTCCGCGGCGACGAGGATTTCGAGCTGATCAACATGATGCCCGACCACGAGCGCTTCACCGGTGCCCTGCCGGGCGTGCGCGGCCGTGTGTTCATCGAGAGCCGGCCTGAGCAGGGCGGGCCCGATGCCGAGCTGGATTTCCACGAGATTCCGCTGCGCCTGGACACGGTCTGGTTGCTGCCGGATGCGGGCCTCGGGGTCGTGGTCCATCGCGGGACGACCGAGGTGCGGGACGACGAGGCCAGCGAGATCGTCAACCTCATGGCGGCGCACGAGAGCTTGAAGGACGGTGCGCGCGAGCTCGCGCATTACCGCGATGAGATGAAGCGGCGCGGCGATCCCGAGGAGGGCTATCGCTACATACTGAATACCAAACCGCTGCTGCCGCTCGGGTGCCCCTGCGCGATCCAGGAGATGCTCGACGGCTCCGACACGAAGTTGGACTATCTCAGCAACGACAACTTCAACCGCTATGCCGAGCGCCAGCAGGAGCAGGCCCGGGAACAGGTCGACGAGCGGGTGCGCGAGATCGGTGAGCAGGGCGACGCGGACCCGGCCGAGCTCGCCAAGGTCTCCGATGCCGTCACCCAGGGCCTGGAACGCATGGACAGTGCTCAGGGCGACGCCCCCCAGGATGAATCGAGCGCGGAACTCCAGCGCATCGTCGAGAAGATCGCGCCGGGCAGCTCCACGGGCGGTGAGGTCGATCTGACGCAAGTCGATTTCGACGCCTTCGACGAGCTGTCGGAGTATGCCGAACGCCAGGTCCAGGAACGAACGGACGACGCGAAGTCGCGCGTGCGCGACCAGATCGAGGAAATGAAGCGCGCCGACGACTCCGGCTCGGAAGAGGCGGCCAAGGCGATCGCGCAGGCGGAGCAAGCGCTCGCGCGCATGGACGAGCCACCGGCCCTGCCGCGCATGGCCGAGTCGGGGAGCGTGGATCAAGCGCTCGCCCAGCTCGACGAGATCGACGCCTACCGGGAGGAACTGGCCGCGGGTGGGGTGGCCCCCGAGCAGATCAAGGCGCAGTTGCCTGACACGGATGCGATGCGCGAGCAGGTCGCTACCGCCGAGCGTCAAATGGCCGAACAGTACCGCGATACCGCGCATTACCTGCCGCCGTCGGTCTCGCCGCATCCGGGCGAGGAGCCGGAACGCCGCCAGCGCCTGCTCGACGCGACCGGCGACGCGGCGCGCGGCGGCGACTTTGCCTTCGTCGACCTGCGCGGCGTGACCCTGCGCGACCTCGATCTTCGCGCCGCCTACCTGGAATATGTCGACCTCACGGGCGCGACGCTAATCAACGTCGATCTACGCGAGGCCATCCTGGCGAAGGCGCGGCTGGTCGACTGTCGTTTCGAGCGCGTGAGGCTCGAGCACGCCAACGTCGGTGCCAGCGAGATCCGCAACGCGCGCTTTGAGCAATGCGACTTCACCGATGGGCATTTGGGCCGCGCGCGGATCGCGGAGTCGACCTTCGAGCGCTGCCGCTTCGCCGAGCGTCAGGAGATGTTCCTGGAGACCGGTTTCGAGCGCGTCGGCTTGATCGAGTGCACGGTCGAGGACGCCGCGTTCTACCAGGTCGATTTGACGCGTTGCCGCTTCCGCGCTACCCGGTTCAGTGAGTGCCAGGTCGTGCAATGCGACCTGGCGCACGCCGATTTCACCGAGGCGGACCTCAACCGCGTCGCCATCGTCAGCACGCCCGCGCCGGGGGCGATCTTCGACCGGGCTACGATGGATAAGACCTGCTTCATCGACGAGCCCGTGCTCAACGATTGCAGCTTCCGTGAAGCGCAGCTGACCAATGCCAATTGCCGCGAGGCCGACGCCACGGGTGCGGACTTCTCGCGCGCGTTGCTCGACGGCACCGATTTCACCGGGGCCGACCTGACGGGGGCACGCTTCGAGCGCGCACATGCCGTGGGCACCCAGTTCCAGAAGGCGGAGCTGGGCAGCGCCGATTTCACCCGCACGGATCTACGCGAAGCGTCGTTGATGAAGGCGCGGCTGCTGCGTACCCGCTTTCGCGGGGCAAACCTGTATTCCGTCAGTTTCCTGCACGCCACCCTCGGTGATACGGACTTCGCCGACGCGAACCTCGACAACACGATCCTGCGTGACTGGAGGCCGTCGTGATGGAGCGCCCGGCACTCGAGACCGAAGTCCGCGGCGAGGGCGAAGCCCCGGTTATCACCGGAGCGGATTGCGCCGGGGGCGACTACCGGCAGGCGCAGCTTCCAGGCGCCGTCTATAGCGAAACCTCGTTCCGCAATGCCGACCTCAGCTCGGCCTTCTGCAAGGAGTCGGAGTTCATCCGCTGCGACTTCCGTGGGGCACGCCTGGACGGCGCCGACCTGCGCCTGTGCGATTTCGTCGAATGCGATCTCTCCGAAGCCTCGATCGACGGCTGCGATCTCACCGGCGCCAATTTCGTGCAGTCGGCGCTCGAACGGGCCTCGCTCGCGTCGTGCACGATGAATGACGTCGCGTTGGTGCAGTGCAAGCTGCGTGAGGCCGTGCTCGTGCCGACCGAGGGGCGGCATGTGCAGTTCTTCGAGTCGGACCTCAGCCGTACCGGATTGCGCGGCGGGCACCTGTTCCGGCCCAACTTCATCACGCTCACGGGGGATCCCCCGAATCTGGCCGGTACGCGGCTCGAGGGCATCTTTTTCATGAAGGCGGATTTCTCGGGTTACGACTTCCGCGAGGTCAACATGACCCTGCCCCAGTTCCACCAGTGCACGCTCGACGGGGCGATGCTCCAGGGGCTGGACCTGACGCAGCTCGGCCTGGTCGAAACCAGCGCCCAACGCGTCGATTTCAGCCGTGCCCGGATGTCCAATGCCAACCTCGTAGGGGCGCGGCTGTGCGGCTCGAGCTTCGCCGGCGCGATATTGGAACAGGCGCTGATGATCGGCACCGACCTGTCCGATGCCGATTTCACCGCCGCGAAACTGATCCAGGCCCGCATGACCTCGGCCGTCTGCGCGCGGACGCATTTCCCGGACGCGGACCTGACCTACGTCGATTTCTCGCATGCCCAATTGACGGCGGCGGACCTGCGCCGGACGACGCTCTACCGCACCGACCTGCATGCGATCGTGGAAACGGACGTCCGTTGGGAAGGGGCGAATCGCGACGTTGCGCTGGAGACCGATCCGGAGCGCGAGCGGGGCGAATCATTCGATGTCGATGCCGCATGATGGGCGGCCGCAGCGGTTCTGTGTGGGTGCGGCCATGAAGCCTACCGATTACGAGTGCTTGGGGAGACGATGACTACCGTAGCGAACGATGCCATGGAATCCGCCGCGTTCGAGCACGCCACCGTACAGGCGGTGACCGAGGACGCCACGATCGTGCACGGACCGCAGGGGGTCACGTCGGCGGCGATCGCCGTCGGCTGCTGGGTCGCGCCGGAGCCGGGGGACCGCGTGCTGCTATCGCGTTTCGCCGGCGAATGCTTCGTGCTGAGCGTGCTGGCGCGGGAATCCTCCGCGCGCCAGCTCCGGGTGGGCGGTCGCTTGACCGTGTCGGCCGGGGAACTCGAACTCAGCGGCGACCAGGGCGTACGCGTGGCGAGTGCCGAGGGCCTTCGCCTACGCGGGCATCGGGTCGATGTCGCCGGAATCGATACGGACATCCGCAGCCGGGGCCTACGGGTCACCGGCGAGGAGTGCAATGTCCAACTGCAGCGGGCACGCCTGATCACCCGGAGCCTGGAGAGCCTGGGCGAGCGTGTCGTGCAGTGCGCGCGCACATTCACCCGGCGCGTCGAGGAGACGGAGACGCTGCATGTCGGCACACTCATTCAGCGTATTCGTGAGAACTGGCTGTCGCGCTCGAAGCGCACCAGCATCACTGCCCGGTCCGACGTCCAGATCGACGGCGAACGCATCCACATGGGCTAGTGCCCATTGGGCAAAGAATCGTTCGAATGGATAGCCGGTGACGACCCTAATTACGGCAAATACGGGCACCGGACGCAAACGGGGGAACGCGGCGACGTGCCCTATCGCGATTGCGCGGCCCACTACGGATTGTAGGAGCGGCTTACAGCCGCGAATAAACCGGGCAACCACATCAAACGTAGACGGTTCGCGGGCGAAACCCGCTCCTACGTGCAACGATCATCGCGAGCGTGGTTCCCGGACGCAGGCGTCCAGCGCGGATTGGGCACGGACAGTGCCTGCTTTGCGTCCCGGCCTTCTGGATTGCGCCGGGTCCGGCGCGTTGAAGATCGATCCGATAGCCGGCCGGCACGCGACACACACCTGACCGACGGGGACAGGAACAACGACGAAGCGGGGGCACGAACAATGGTATTCGCCAATTCGCAAGGGCCCAGTCCGGCGATGAACATGGCCTTCCCGGACGTATGCATCACGCCGGGCGGCGGCGGGCCGGTGCCGGCGCCGTTGCCCTACCCGAATATCTCCATGGGCACGATGGCGATCCCGACGCAGTTCAAGGTCCTGCATATGGCGATGCCGGCGCACAATCTCAGCACGCAGGTGGCGATGAGTAACGGCGATAACCCGGGCGTGCTGCTCAATCCGATTTCGGGGATGGTGATGGGGCCGACGCGCCACCTGATGGGCAGCTTCAAGGTATTCTACGGCGGGATGCCGTGCTCGCGGATGCTCAGCCCCTCTGGGCAGAATGGCGTATCGCCGGGGGCCTTCGGCGTTTGCATTACCCCGAGCCAGACGAAGGTGATGGTGCTGTCCTGACCGGCCGCGCCGGGTACCCGCGGAGCGAACGCGGGGCCGCTGAACCATACGGAGCGAATGATGGCCGAATCAATCGAGTTTTCCTTCGTCTGCGGCGAGTTCCCCGAGGACACCTTCTCGGTGCTCGGCTTCTCGGGCACGGAAGCCATCTCGCAGTTGTACCGCTTCGACATCGACCTGGTCTCGGACGATCCCGATGTCGACATCGACGACCTGCAGGATCAGGCGAGCACGCTGCGCATCGAGATGGGGGCGCGGGAGCGGCGGATCCAAGGTATCCTCTCCGAGGTCGAGGTGCTCGACCAAGCGGGCGAGCATACGATCTACCGCGTCGCGCTGGTGCCGCGGGTCTGGGAACTCACCCTGGGTACGGCCAGCCTCGTTCATCTGGATCAGACCACGCCGCAGGTGATCCAGACGGCGCTGGAACAGCAGCTCGGGATCACCAGCGCCGATTGCGACCTGCAAGTCGAGGAGAGTGCCTACCGGCCGTGGCCCTTCCGCCTCCAGTACGGCGAGAGCCACTGGGATTATCTCTCGCGCCTGATGGAGCGCGATGGCATCTATTACTACTTCACCGCCGGCGAGGAGGTTGAGCGGATCGCCTTCTGCGACGCCTGGGGCAAGCAGCCCCGGCTCGAGGAAGCGAGCTTCCATTACAGCCCCACCCTGGGCATCGACCCGGATGTCGAGGGCCACACGGTCGACTCCTTCGTCATGCGCCAGCGGCGGGTGCCCAAGCGCGTCACGGTGCAGAACTACAACGACGACATGCCCTCGACGCCGATACGCGAGTCGGAGGAAGTCGATCCGCGCGGGACCGGCGCGGTGAACCTGTATGGCCAGACCGTGCTGGATCCGGACGAGGCCAAGGCCATCGCCGCCATCCGCGCCGAGGAGCTGCGCTGCCCCAAGGTTACGTACGAGGGCACGAGCACCGCCTTCGAGCTGGCCGCTGCCCACCGCTTTGATCTCGAAGGTCACGATCGGCAGGAGAACAATCGCGAGTACCAGGTGCTGCGGGTCGAGCACAGCGCCTACAACTCCGTCCTGGCGGGCAAGGTCGGCCGGCAGAAGGCCGCGGATACGCCCGTGTACGAGAATCGCTTCACCGCCATCGCCGCCGAGCGCCAGTTCCGGGCCGAGCGCAAGACCGGCTGGCCCGAGATCCGCGGCACCATCAACGCGGTGGTGGACGCGCAAGGGACCGGCAAGTATGCCGAACTCGACGAGGAAGGGCGCTACCACGTCGTGTTCCCCTTCCACGAGGGCTTTCATTCGGGGGCCCGCGCCGACGCGGGCAAGGCTTCCTACTGGGTGCGCATGATGCAGCCCTTCGGCGGCGCGCAGGAAGGCATGCACATGCCGCTGCGCAAGGGAACGCGGGTCCTGGTCGGCTTCGTAGGCGGCAATCCCGATCTTCCGGTGATCACGGGCACGGTGCCTACCGCTGAGCACCGGAGTGTCGTCGATTCCGACGAGCCGACCCGCGGGCGCATCTTCACACCCGGCGGCAATCAGATCGAGACCGACGACAACGAGGGCCGGGAGCGGCTGTTCCTGTACTCGAGCAACTCCAATACGCGCGTCTCCCTGGGCGCGGATCAACACGATCTCGACGGTGCGGCCAGTGTTGGCGCGTCGTCGACCACCAGCTCGACCTCGCCGACGGCCGATGGAATGGAACTCGACACATCGGGCATGCTCCGCATCGGCAGCTTTGGCGGCACGAACTATATGCAGACCACGTCGCAGTGGGCGATCGCCAATACGCTCTGGTCCGATTCGAAAACCCAGCGGGACAACGAGCTGGCCCACGACGACAACGACATGTCGCAGTTCAAGCGCGACTTCGAGGACGGCGATGGTTGGTCGGTATCCGACGGCCCCGATCGTGTCTTCCGCTTCCCGCGCAAGCACAAGCTGCCGTCCGATGCGCCCGACGCCGCATCCGATGAGGACGGATACGAGGATTTCATCACCAAGGAGGAGGAGGCAGAGGAGCGGCTGCACATCACGCGCGTGCTCGGCGAGGGGTATCACTTTCACAGCGGCAGTAGCTTCCACTTTTGGGGCCAGGATTCGGAAGCCTTCTCGTTCGGTCCGACGGCGGCGTACGCGAGCACCGATCATGGCGAGGGGGTGGATGAACTATACGAACTCATCTCCGGTACGATCCCGGAGTTCGCCGAAGGGTTTACGCCAAACGATTGGGAGGAGAAGTACGCGAAACTTGACCAATTGCGCGTCGAACTCAACGAAGCGCGCAAAGAGCACGACAAGCGCAACGAGCGCCGCAACGAGCTCGACGCCCAAGCGGCCGCATTCGCCGACGCCAATCCATTCCTCGCGGATCCCGATGGGTACGGGTCGGGGTTCTCTATGTCGGACGAGAGCTTACGGCTGTTCACCGATGAGAAAAACGAGAACGACGAGAAAATATTCGAGGAATGGGCCAAGCTGGATAATCGCGATACTTCAAGAAATAAAGGCTGGGAAGAGTTCACTAACGACGGCACCACCTACTACCGCGTAGATCTGGAGGAGATGCCCACCGGCGACGGTAGCGGTAACAGGGTGGGTGGCTCGGTGGTCGAGGCGCAAGATGAACTGAACCAGAAAGACTCGCAATACGACAGATTACTGGGGTCCATGCCCTGTGACCCGGACGAAGAGCCCGAGGACCGCAGTTGGGTCGCGCGCGTCCGAACGGGATGGATCAATGCCAAGCATGGCGACGAGTTCCGCTGGCACACGGGCAACGTCTACGACTTCGGCGGCTTCTGGGACTATAACCTGGGTAACGGCTACACCGAGAATCACATCGATCAGCAGGCCGAACTCAACAAGTCCGGCCACCCGTACGACCTGCCCAACGTGGGCGGCCCGGCCTGGACGAGCATCACTGCGGCTCCGGAGCTAGGCGGAGGACTGAAGCAGGAGACGATGTCGGTCGAGAAGTCGTTCGGCGATTCTTACGAATACTCCAATGGCCGGTCGATCGAGGTCCATGTCGGCGGCAGCCAGGAGATCAGCCAGGGCACGATCGTCGAAGAGCGCTATTCCGGCGCGGACCAACGCGTATTCAAGGAAGTCGCCAAAGAGGGCGTCAAGCAGGCCTGGCGCAATCATCCAGACTCGGGCGTACCGCTGGCGTACGAGACGTCTACCTGGGAGGGTGGCCATAATTCGTTTTCGACCTCGTTCGTGCCATCGATATCGCTGGACATCAAAGCCGATTACTCACAGTCCACTAGCCTCACGGTTGGAGTGAGCAACGATGTCTCGCTCGACGTCGGTTACCGCCACGCCATCGGTATATTCGTCGGTGGCAAGAGCGAGATTGACATCGGTGCTGCCATTATCGGCAAGTTGGAACTATCGGCCTCGGTCACGATGGATTTGAATAAATCCGCCGCGGGCCACGTGAATTACGACAACGGGGAGATCGATATCAAGTTGGGGGCCTTTGAGTTCACCAACAAACCGCCGACCGCACTCGAGAAGAAGGTGACCGCTTTGGAAAATAGACAGGCCGGGATCGCAACCGGGGTGCTAGATGTGCTGAGCAAAATGCAAGTGTCGTTGTAACCATCGCGGACACAATGGATTTGATTCTCTGAGCGCCAGTTCGACTGACCCACGGCTACTGGGTTTACTGGGCCGCAGCGGAATGGCCGATCGATTCCGGAGACGATCGGGGCGTCCGCGCGGACGCTCGTCGTATTTCGATGGCTGGCTGCGTGGCCCTGTCTCTCGTCGCCAGACCCGTTTGTCCAAGGGTATCGTTCCCTATTTCTTGGGCCGGTCACGCGAGTATTGACCGAGGAGCGAGTACAGGGCATGCTTCACAGAACGAACCGTCAGACGCGCTGTGCGGGGCGCTGAGAGGCGAAAACGAGAAATAGTTCGCGATCCTATAAGAACGCATTCCCGCGGTCCCAGACGCCTGCTTGATCCACCAGCCACCCCTGCTGGGGTGGTATAGGGCTACGTGCGTCCGTTTGTTGCCGTCGAGCGCGGCGATTACGGGGGTGAGATGGCACTGGGGCTGTCGCTGAGGGCCCGCGACAAGGCGGCCATACCAGTCCGAAGGCGTCTGATTGGTACGGACATTGCGTGCGGATATCGCGGCGGACGCGGGTCGAGGCCGGCGCTGTCGTGTGCGCGGGCCGGTTACGCGTCGCGGACGGCCTGTTGGATCGATGCAGCGCCGACCGACATCAAACGAAACAGGGGGCAAGGCCAATGGCCAAGAAGACCAATGAGCATTCCGTTGCGCCCAAGGAACGGATCAATATCGTCTACCGGCCGGCTACCGCCGGACGCAAGGAACAGGTAGAACTCCCACTCAAGGTCATGGTGCTGGGCGATTTCACCCAGCAGGAAGACGCACGCGATCTCGAAGAGCGCGAACCGGTCAGCGTGAACGACAACAACTTCGACGAGGTGCTTGCCGGCATGGAAGTGGGCGCGCATTTTTCGGTGGCGAATCGCACGATGGGCGGCGATAGCGATCGGGATCTCGAGGTCAATCTGCAGTTCAATCGGCTCAGCGACTTCGATCCTGGGAACGTCATCGATTCGGTGCCCGAGCTCAAGCGGATGCTCGAGGTGCGCGAGGCCCTGAAGGCACTGAAGGGCCCGCTGGGCAATGTGCCCGCGATGCGCCGCAAGATTCAGGAAATCGTCGGCGATGACGAGAAGAGCGCGAAGTTGATGCAGGAACTCGGGCTGTAGGAATCACGCGTGCACGCCGTCACGGCGGTGCCGGGATTATCTTAGGGGGAAGATCATGGCGGAAGAACATACGCAAACAAGCGCGCCTGAGGGTCGTGGTGCGGCGGCCGGCTCGGGCCTGCTCGAGGAGATCATGGAGCATACCCGCCTCGCGCCCAGCGACGAAGGTTATGAGGTCGCGCGCGAGGGCGTCGAGACGCTGCTGCGGGGCATCTTCGAGCAACACAAGGATGAGCCGGTCGAACGCGTCGACAAGCGGCTGGTCGATCGGATGATCGACGATCTCGATCAGCGGATCGGGCAACAGCTCGATGAGATTCTGCATCATCCGGAGTTTCGTGAACTCGAGTCCGCATGGCGCGGCCTGCGCTTCCTGGTCGATCGCACCGAGTTCAACGAGAATATCCAGATCCAGTTCATCAACGCCACCAAGGAAGACCTGGCCGACGATTTCCGCGAGTCGAGCGAGATCGCGAAATCGGGGCTGTTCCATCACGTATACACCAAGGAATACGGTCAGTTTGGCGGCGAGCCGGTGGCCTTGATGGTCGGTAACTACGATTTCGGTCCCGGCGGGGAAGACGTCAAGCTGCTCGAGAACATGTCGCACTTGGGCGCGGTGGCGCATGCGCCGTTCATCGGTGCCGCCAGCGAGGCCTTCTTCGGCGTCTCGCGCTTCGAGGAGCTGCCCCAGCTCAAGGAACTCGAGTCGGTCATGGAGGGCCCGCAGTACGCCAAATGGCGCGCCCTGCGTGACTCGGACCATGCGCGCAACGTCGGGCTGGCCATGCCGCGATTCATGCTGCGCGAGCCCTATGATCCGCAAGACAATCCGGTGCGCGAGTTCAACTACGTGGAAGGCCGTAGCGGCGACCGTGACGACTACTTGTGGGGTAACGCCGCGTTCGCCTTCGCCAGCCGGGTCACCGAGAGCTTCGCGAAGTACCGCTGGGGACCGAATATCGTCGGACCGACCTCCGGGGGCGCGGTCAAGGATCTCCCCATCGACGTGATCGACGACGACGGCCAGGAGGAGATGGTCGGCCCGGTCGAGGTCGCGGTCTCCGACCGGCGCGAGTACGAGCTCTCCGAGATGGGCTTCATCCCGCTGACGCTGCGCAAGGGGAGCGACAACGCCGCATTCTTCTCCGCGAACTCGATCCAGCGTGCGAAGTACTTCGGCAGCGATGAAGAGGGGCGGCAGGCCGAGCTGAACTATCGGCTCGGGACCCAGTTGCCGTACCTGTTCGTGGTCAATCGGCTGGCCCACTACATCAAGGTGCTCCAGCGGGAGAATCTCGGCAGCTGGAAGAGCCGTGCCGAGCTCGAGAATGAGCTCAACAAGTGGCTGCGCCAGTATGTCGCCGACCAGGACAACCCCTCGCCCGCGACGCGCAGCCAGCGTCCGTTGCGGAAGGCGGAGCTGCAGGTCGAAGAGGTTGACGGCGAAGCCGGCTGGTATCGCGTGTCGATGAACGTGACGCCGCATTTCAAGTTCATGGGCGCGAGCTTCACGCTGTCGCTCACCGGTAGCCTCGACCGCGCGGCTTGACGCGGGTCAGAGAATCCGCCGGGGCCGGCGATCTGGGCCCCGGCGATGGATTCATCCACCGGGGGGCGACGCCTGTCGTTGAAGGGTCGGCATGGACATCACGCTCAAGAACCTGATCGGGCGCCTGAATCCCGTCTGCCACGCCGCGTTCGAGGCGGCGGCGGGCGCTTGCATCGGTCGGGGCGGTGACGAGGTCACCATCGAGGACGTGCTGCTGCAGCTCCTCGAGGGGGTCGAGACCGATCTCGCCCTGCTGCTGCGCCAGGAACGGATCGCCCCCGAGGACCTGCGCAGCGCCCTGCAGCGCGAGCTGGATCGGCTGCCTGCGTCCGGCGAGCGCCGCCCCGTCTTCGCGCAATCCCTGATCCACTGGCTCGAGCAGGCTTGGCTGTATACCTCGGTCGAGCTAGGCGGCGCGCAAGTCCGCTCGGCGGCGCTGTGCATGGCGCTGCGGGCCGACTCACGTCTGCTCGGGACCACGGCGTACGCGGAGCTGATTCGCAGCTTGCCGGCGAGCGTGGCCCAGGAGCCCGAGCGCTCGCTGCTGATGCAGTCCGCGGAAGCCGAGGCAACCGGCACGGGCCAGCCCGTCACCGGTGGCGGATCTGCAGCGGGCGCGATCGAGGCGTTCACCAACGACTTCACCGCGCGTGCGCAGGATGCGGCGCTCGATCCGGTATTGGGCCGCGACGACGAAATCCGCCAAGTACTGGACGTGCTCGGTCGTCGGCGCAAGAACAACCCCATACTCGTGGGCGAGGCCGGGGTCGGCAAGACCGCCGTGGTCGAGGGACTCGCGCAGATCGTCGCCGCCGGCGATGCTCCGCCGACGCTCACGGGCGGCCGCGTGCTCGAACTGGATCTTGCCGCGCTGCAGGCCGGGGCGGGCGTTCGCGGCGAGTTCGAGAAGCGCTTGCGCGGTCTGCTGGAGGAATTGCTGCAGCAGCCGGAGCCGGTCGTCCTGTTCATCGACGAGGCCCACACGCTGATCGGCGCGGGCGGCGAGGCGGGCAGCGGCGATGCCGCGAATCTCCTCAAGCCGGTGCTCGCGCGCGGCGACTTGAAGGTCATCGCGGCGACCACCTGGCCCGAGTATCGCCGCTACTTCGAGCGCGACGCGGCGCTCGCGCGGCGCTTCCAGCCCATCCGCGTCGACGAACCGACACCGGACGCGGCCGCGACGATCCTGCGCGGATTGCGTTCGACCTACGAATCCGCCCACGACGTCTACATCCGCGACGACGCCCTGGTCGCCGCCGCCGAGCTATCGGCGCGCTATATCTCCGGGCGTCAGCTCCCCGACAAGGCTGTCGACCTGTTGGACACGGCTTGCGCGCGCGTGGCGATGGCGCTGCACGCCACGCCGGCGGATCTGGACCGGACGCAGCGCCGGATACAGCAGCTCGAGCGCGAGCGGGCCAATCTGGAGCGCGACCTCGAACAAGCGGCGATCGATGATCGCTCCCGTCTGGCGCTCCTCGATGACGAGCTCGAGACCCTGCGTGCTCGTGCTGCGCAGTCGGAACAGGCCTGGCGATCCGAGCGCGCACTCGTCGAGCAACTCGTGTCCCTACGGCAGGGGAGCGCGGAGACGGCGGACCGCGACTCGGCGTCGGACGGTTCGCGCGAGGAATTCGTACGCATGCGGGCTCAGCTCGCTGAGGCGACCAGCGCGGGGGCGCTGATCCCGTATGAAGTGTCGCCCGATGTGGTCTCGCGCGTGGTGTCCGATTGGACCGGCATTCCCCTGGGGCGTCTCGTCCAGGACGAGTCCGAGGTGCTGCTCGGACTGCAGGACCGGCTCGCGGCGCAGGTCCGCGGACAGGACGATGCGTTGGCCACCATCGGCGAGCGCATCCGGATCGCCAAGGCGGGCCTGACGGCCGGCGATGCCCCCTTGGGGGTGTTCCTGCTCGTCGGCCCCAGCGGAGTCGGCAAGACCGAGACGGCCCATGCCGTGGCCCAGGAAGTGTTCGGCGGCGGTCACGCCCTGGTGACCGTGAATATGTCGGAGTTCCAGGAACGCCATACCGTGTCCCGGCTGATCGGCTCGCCCCCGGGATACGTCGGCTACGGTGAAGGCGGGGTACTGACCGAGGCCGTGCGCCAGCGGCCTTATAGCGCGGTGCTGTTCGACGAGGTCGAGAAGGCCCATCCCGACGTGATGAGCCTGTTCTACCAGCTACTCGACAAGGGCACGCTCGCCGACGGCGAGGGCCGCGTCATCGATTTCCGCAATACGGTCGTGTTCCTCACCAGCAATATCGGTAGCGATACCCTCGCTGAGCTGTGCGACCAGCGGCCGGACTGCGCTGCCGATGAGCTGGTCGACTCCATCCGCGGCGAGTTGAACGCACACTTCAGGCCGGCGTTGCTGGCGCGCATGCAGGTCGTGCCGTACCGCGCGCTGCCCCGGGATGTGCTGACCGAGATCGTCAGCCTCAAACTCGACAAGACCGTGAGCAGGCTGCGCGAGCAGCAAGGGGTCGATCTGGAGTTCGGCCCGGCAGTGGCGGAATACGTTCTGGAGCGCTGCACGGTTGGCGACGCCGGTGCGCGCAATGTCGAAGCAGTCATCAATCGACAGATTCTCCCGGAGATGGCGCGGGATCTCCTCGGGCAGTTGGGGAGTGCGAATCAGCCATCACGTTGCAGGGTCGATGTCGCGGCCGGGCAGGTCAGCACTGTCTTGGAAGACTGACGTACGGGGCCCTATCCGGCAGCGCCGCTACATCCTGGTTCAGAAGCACAACAACGTAAGGTCAAGCCATGCCTACCGACATCTACGTGACAATCGAGGACGAGGAAGGTAACGCCCTGACGGAAGGCGCCTCGTCGGAAGAAAGCATCGGTGCGTTCCACAAGGAGGCCCATGAGGACGAAATCCTCGCATTGGCGTTCCAGCACGACGTCAAGGTCCCCACGGACGACCGGACGGGCGAGCGTACGGGCAATCCTCGCCACTCGCGCTTGAAGATCACCAAGCTCCTCGACAAGAGTTCGCCGTTGCTATGGGGCGCGCTCGCTCAGAACTCGTCGCTCACCGTGACCATCGAATTCTATCGGGGCGCGGACGCGGGGAGCGGTGGCGAGCCGGTTCACTTCTACACGATCGAGCTCGAAGGCGCCAAGATCAATGCGATCGAGAGCGTATCGCCGGATATCATGAACTCCAATAACGATGGCTACATGGCGTACGAGCAGATCGGTCTGACGTACAACAGCATCACCTGGGAGCATGAGGTCTGCTCGACCAATGCGACCTGCAAGTGGTCCGCGGAGTAACAATGCGCGCGTGCTCGCGCCCGTTGCTGGGATGGGCCGGCCACGGCGCCGGTCCGTCCCCGTGCCGGCTGCCCCACGCGTGATCCCGGTGCGCGTATCGCAGCTGCTCGCGGCGTTGTCGATCGTGCTGCTCGCCGGATGCGCGAGCAGCGGTCCGGCCAAGTGGAGCGGTACACCCGCCGAGCAGCCGCCGGCCGAATCGGAGCTCCAGCCGTGGAATGTCGTGTGGGACGACGCCCAGCACGAATGGTCGCGTTTCGCGGACGACACCCCGCCCATCGATGGTAGCGAGGTCGGGGCGGACCTCTGGGTCTACGAGGCCGGTTCGATCGTGCTGCGCATCGAGGCGTCCGAACGGCTGAACCTGAGTCGCGGCGAGGCCCATACGGTCGCGGTGCATGTTCTCCAGACGCAGGAGATCGGCGCCCTCACGGGCTACCTCGAGTTCCCGACGGAAGTATTCCGTCTACTCCGCCGGGGAACGGAGGACCCGAATGTGCTCGCCATGGAGCGCGCAATCGTCGGACCCGGGCGCGAGACATTGATGCGCGTCGATCGTGCGGCGCAGGCGCGCGACCTCGTGCTGGTGATCGGCTTCTCCGATTTCTCCCGAAGCGGCGCCACGAGGGTCGTCCCGATCCCGGGAATCCAGGACGTCCCACGCGGGCGAGCGCGTTTTTCGCCGGGGAACGTGATCGACACCTTCAATCCATTCACGTCAGCACCGCCGCCGAGGCCCGCACGGATCGAGGGCTGGTTAGCGCTGGGCGAGACCGAGATCGCGTCCTTGGACATGGTCGCGCGATAGCTGTCGAGTGCCGACGCGCCGCGCCGCGGGCGCGGGTGCGGTGATCAGCGACGGCGAGTCAGTCGCCGCAGAAAATGAGCGGCGCCGCGTCAGGGTCAGTCGATGCGGCGGCCGCAAAACGAATAACGCTGGAGAATCGAGTGAACACCAAGCGCCCGCTATATTGGCATCAGGGCCTATTCCTGCAGCCACAGCACCTCCAGTACGCCGATGCCCATCACGCCTGGGCCAATACGGCATTGGACCGCGGCATCCATCCCAACCACTGGGGTGTGGCGGAGCTGGGCATCAACGAGGAGCGGCTCAACAGCGGCATCCTCGAGATCGAGCGCGGGACGTTCCTGTTGCGCGACGGTACGCTGGTGGAGGTACCGGATAACGCCATCGTCTCGAGTCGCGACTTCCGCTCCGACTGGAGCGTCGATGAGCCGTCGCTCACGGCGTACATCGGCGTGAAGCGGATGGGCAACGCGGACGCCAACGTCACCGTCGTCTCCGATCGCGAAGCGGCTGTCCGGGTGGGCACGCGCTTCGCCTCACTGGCCGATGCCGATCCGATCCCCGATCTTCATCAAGGCCGGGAGGAGGCCGCGCACGTCAAAACGATGTACTTCGTGCTCCGCCTTTTCTGGGAGCACGAGCTCGAGACAGTCGAGGACTACGAATTCCTCCCGATCGCTCGGCTCGCGCGCGACGGCGACGCGGTCATACTCGATCCCTCGTTCGCGCCGCCGGCCCTCACTGTGGGCGCCGTTCCGGCCCTGTTGCGCATCTTGCGCGAGATCCGTGAGCAGGTCGTCGGTCGCGCGCACCAGCTCGAAGAGTACAAGGGGCCGACATCGGGCAGCTCCGAATTCAGCCCGAAGGTCATGCGCTATCGTTTCGCGTTGCAGGTCCTGGGGCGCTATGCGCCGCTGATCGCGCATTACACGGAGTCGCCCCAAGTTCATCCGCTCGAGGCCTACGGCGCGCTGCGGCAACTCATCGGGGAACTGAGCGCCTTCTCCACCGATATGGATGTGCTCGGCACGCCGGTAGGCCACGACGAGGGCATGCCGCCGTACGATCACAATCGCGCAGGCGTGCTCTTCCGCGATGCCCGCCTGAACGTGGAGCGCCTTCTCAACGCGATCACGGTGGGGCCCGAATACATCGTCGAGATCGAGCACACCGGCTACGGCCGCTACGAATGCGAGGTGCCGCGCCACTTCCTGGACCGGCGCGCGGCCCTGTACCTGGCGCTCCGTACCACCGAGATGTCGGACGACCGGCTCGATTCGTTTCTGGGTTTCGCCAAGATCGGCGCGGCGCACGAGGTGGATATGTTCGTGCGGCGCGCGCTACCGGGACTGCGTGCCAGCTACCTCAAGGTCCGACCCGAGAGCCTGCCCCAGAGACCGAATACGCACTACTTCCAAATCAACCAGCATGACGCGTTGTGGGAAGGCGTCGAGAACACCCGGACGCTGTCCGTGCTATGGGACGCCGCCCCGGACGATCTGAAGATCGAATTAATCATGGTGAGGGGTTGATCATGCGCCTGATCGACTGTTTCGCGGATGCCGTGAGCACCACGCTCTCCTACATCGAAGCCATCAACGCAGGCGTGAGCCCGGACTACGATGACGTGCGCTTGGGCGTCGAGGGCGTCTTGTCGGCGAATGCCGGTTATGCGGCTGGCGGCTTCACGCGGGAGCAATACGAGGCGGCGAAATTCGCCGTAGTGGCGTTCATCGATGAGGCCGTGCTGTTGTCGGACTGGGAACACCGCCATCGCTGGGCGCACGAGCTCCTGCAGAAGTCGCATTTCTCCACCAGCAACGGCGGCGAGGAGTTCTTCGAACGCCTCGACGGGCTCAATACCTTCGATCCGGGCGAGCGTGACGTGCGCGAAGTCTACGTGTACTGCCTGGCGCTGGGCTTCGTCGGCAAGTTCTTCCGCCCCGGGGATCGCGCGCGGCTACAGGATATCCGCGAATCCAATCTCCAGATCCTGCGCGACAGCGAAGACGTAGCTGCCGTTCAAGGGGGCGAGGACTTGATGCCGGGCGCGCTCGGCAGCGCCCAGCCGGGAGACGTATTGCCGCCGCAGCCGCGCCGCCGGCTGCTCTACTACGGGGTTCCTTTGCTAGTGCTGCTGGCGGCCTACACCTATTTCCGAGTGGACCTCATCCGAGCCGGCGAGCATCTCGTCACCGTGCTTTGAGTACCGGGCGGGCTGCCCCGATTCACAAAACCGATAATACGGAATAGCCGTGAAAAAGTTTCTGAAATTCCTCGGGATCGCGCTCGTATGGCTGATCATCGCGGCGATCGTCGTGGGCGCTGCGCTTGCCCTCGGGCTCCCCCTGGCAAGCGCGATGGTGGTCCTCGCCGGGCTTTTCGTCGCGTGGCTCATCTTCTTGGTCGTGAAAAAGCTGATCGCACGGCGGCAGGCGAAGCGACGGGCCGAGAACCTGGTGAACGTCGAGCAGCCGGACGACGCCGGCGAGCGCCCATCGATGCTCCAGCGCCTGTTCCACTGGGGACCGCGCACGTCGCTCGAACGCCGCTTCAAGCGACTCTCGAAATTGCTCTCCGCGAGCCGTCTGCGCGAGCAAGGCGATCCGCAGTATGTCCTGCCATGGTATCTGCTGCTCGGCGAGGAGGGCACGGGCAAATCCGAGCTGCTCGCCAACGCCAATCTATCGCAGCCCACCATCGACGACGCCGCTCTGCGGACCGATGAGGACTCGCTGGACTGGTGGCTCTATAACGAGGCGATCGTACTCGATACGCCGGGGGGCTACGTCGGTGCCGCGGAGGACGCGCCGCCGCACCCCGAATGGTCCACATTGATTCGCATGCTGGCTGAGAGGCGTAGCCGGGAGCCTCTCAACGGCATCGTCGTGACGGTCTCGTACGAGCAGCTCGAGGGCGATCCCGACCGGCTATTCGACTACGGCCGGCGGCTGCGCAAGCGCATCGACGAGCTGATGCGTGGAACCAAGCTGCATCTGCCGGTCTACGTCGTCGTAACCAAATGCGATCAGGTCAGCGGCTTTACCGCATGGTGCGGCAATCTCGCGAGCGAGACGCTCAGGCGCCCGCTCGGATTGCTCAATGGCAAGACCAGCGCCGATGGCGACGCCGCCAAGAGCTTTGCGCGCGAGGTCGTCGCCGCCGTGAGCGACCGGATCGGCCGGCTGATGCTGGTGCTCTTCAACCAGACCCGGCCGGATCCTGATCTGCTGTGTCTGCCGCGGAACGTCGACCGGCTGTCCGATCCCCTGGCGGCATTCAGCGATGGCCTGTTCCACGCGACGACGTTCGAGGAATCGCCGCGATTCCAGGGCGTGTACGTGACCGGCCGCCAACGGGACGAGGAGGGCGCCCCGCAGGCATTCGCGCGCGACTTCTTCACGCGCGTTCTGCCCGGCAATCGCCGGGTTCACAGCACGCTTTCCGGTGCAGAGCGGGCGGAGCAGCAGACCCGCCGGCTGATCCAGAGCGGCTGGGGAGTCGCGGTCATCGCCCTGCTCGCGATCCTGGTCACGGCTTGGTCCAGCCACAAGGCGTATCTCACCGAGTTGCCGGACAAGCATGCGGGGGAGTTCGGCCATGCCGAGGCCATGTCCGAGCGGATCGACCGGATGCACCAGTTGCGCGGCATGGTGCGCGGCGTTCGCGTCGAGACCGCGAGCTGGCTGACCCCCTGGTTCGGCATTCCGCGGATATCGGAACCGGAGTTCCTCGGCGACCTGCGTCGGACCTACTACGAGCGTAGCCGGGGTGAGGTCATTGGGCCGCTGGATGCGCGCTTCGCCGAGGCCCTGTCGAGCCGGGAGGAAGCCATAGCCGCCAATGAACTCCCCGACGACGAGCTGGCCTTCTTCATCAGTTCGCTGATCGAGCGCGTCAATATCCTGTCGGCCTATGTCGATGGTATCCGGGACGAGGAGCTCTACGAGTACCCGGGGCCGTACGACAACAGCGGTGTGTATTTCGACGAGACGGTCGATCCGCTCACGATCGAGCGCGCCAACGGCATTTACAAGCAGACCCTGATCTGGTCGCCGGAGCCCTCCGAGGCGCGCGATGAGCTCAGCCGCGTGCGCGACCAGCTCGTCGCGCTCCTCGATGCGACCGGCCAGCGGATGAGCTGGCTCATTCCCTGGGCCAACGATCGCCTCGAAGGCCAGGGCTACCGGCTGGCGGATTTTTGGGAGGGCAGCGGGCAGCTCGACGATCCGCCCGCCGTCGGCGCCGCCTTCACCATCGCCGGCTATGACGCAATCCAGTATTTCCTGGACGAGGTGGAACTCTCGGGTATCGACGCGGCGCGATTTCAGGAGCTGCGCGAGAATTTCGACGCGTACTACCGGGAGCGTTATATCGAGGCATGGGAGCAATTCGCGCGTAACTTCGATCGCGGCAAGGAGACCCTGATCGGCCATGACGACTGGTACCAGGCGGTCAACCTGATGGGGACGGACCTCAACCCGCATTTCCAGCTCCTTCAGGTCATGTACCAGAACATGACCATCTATGAGCGTGAGGAGCTGCCCGAATGGGCCCAGCTCGTCCGGTTCTACGATGAGATGCGCAGCTTCCAGCCCGGCGGCGATAACCAGGACTATTCCGCGCGCAACCGCGTCCTCACGAAGCTCGGGCTCTCGTTCATCAAGAAAACGGGACCCGTCGGCAAGGCGATCGCGAAGCAGGGCAAGAGTGGCCTGAAGACCAGAAAGAAGCTGGACCGGGCGAGTTCCCAGTCGGGCAGCTCCCCGGACGAAAGGGCACTGCGGCTCGAGGAAGCCGGCCAGATACTGTCCCAGTATCGCGACTCTCTCACAGAGATCGCATTCAATTCGGATATACGCAGCGCCTCATATGAGGCTACCAGAGGACTATTCAATAACCCGGACAACCCGGGAAAAGGCGAGGGGCCGAAAGCGCAGGCCCACACAAAAATGCGTGAACTTCGGGCCATCACCGGCGCGGTGACCCAGTACAACGACCTGTTCTGGGAGGTCTTCACCGGTCCGCTGGAAGTGGTGACCGAATTCCATACACAAGAGACCGCATGCTACGTGCAGGAACGCTGGGAGACACAGTTTCTCGTGCAGCTCGCCGGCGTGCCGGAAGAGCGGTTACCGGACTATGTCTTCGGTGAAGGGCGCCAGCTCTGGACGTTCATGGATCAGGAGCTTTCGTCCTTCGTCGAGCGCCGCCCGGGCGCTGGCTACGTCCCGACCAGCGCCAATGGCCATCTGCTCCCGCTGCGTGAAGATTTCCTGCGGTTCGCGACCAAGGGTCGCGAGCAGGCCAACGGGCCGAGCGGGACGCATTCCGTGCGTATTCAGGCACGCCCGACCGGGGCGAACAGCGGCGCGGTGTTCAAGCCGAGTCGCACCTCGGTCGAGTTGCAGTGCGAGGGCGGGAATCAGTCGCTGGAGAACTTCAACTACCCGGTGTCGGCTGTGTTCAACTGGGATGCGCGTTGCAGCAACACCGTCATGGAGATCGACATCGGCCGGCACACGCTGGTCAAGCGCTGGGAAGGGGACAACGCCTTTGGCGAGTTTCTGCGGGATTTTCGCGGCGGCCAGCAGCGTTATACGCCGGCCGACTTTCCCCGGCGGCAGAACATATTGGAAGACTACGGCGTCGAGGAGCTGACGGTGGGCTTTCAGCTGAGTGGTCACCGCCCGGTGATCCAGCGCCTGGAAGGGATGCCGAGCGAACCGCCCGACGAAATCGCGCGCTGCTGGAGCTGAGCGATGGCCTCGCGTACGCCTGATCCGCCCCAGTGGGATCCCATCTCGCTGACCTATTCGAGCGAGGGGCGGGAAGTCGAACTCCCCTTGCGCCTGTTGCTGATGGGCGAGTTCTCGACGCGCAAGATGCCGGATTCCGGCGGAGAGCCCAAGCCCGTAACGCCGGCGACGCTCGATGCCGTGATCGAGGAGATCGCACCGGTATTGGAGTTGTCGCTGCCGGATTGCTTGCTCGACGGGGAAGATACGCGTGAATTGCAGGTTCCGCTCCGATGCATGGACGACTTCAAGCCGGGACGAATCGTCGCGAACGTGCCGGAGTTGAACCGGGTGCTCGAGGTCACCGAGCACCTTAGAGCCGGTCAGGTCGCACAGATCGCAAAAGGCGATACCTATCTCGAGGGCCTGCTCGCCGAGCTCGGCTGGGACGATCGGGGTATCGATCGCTCATGGATCGATTACGCCGTCGCGGAGTTGAACGACCGCTTGCGCCGTCAGATCGACGAAGTTCTGCACCATTCGGAGTTTCAGCGTCTGGAGGCCAATTGGCGCAGCGTCGACCTGGTGCTGCAGCAATGCGAGGAGGGGGCTTGCCGCGTCGATTTGCTCGACATCTCGGTGCCGGAGCTGGCGGAGAATTTCAAGTCCGCGGTTCGGCTCGACGATTCGCTTCTCTACTCGATCCTCCACGCGCGCGAGTTCGGGCAGTACGGTGGCGAACCGTACGCGGCGGTGATCGCGAGTTACGAACTCGGTGCGTCGGCGGAGGATGTCGCGCTGCTGCGGTCGATCTCCCGCGTCTCTGCCTGGGCGCATGCGCCGTTCCTGGCGGGGGCATCACCGGCCCTGTTCGGGCTGGAGCGATTCGACGAGCTGGTCGAGGCGACCTCCTTGCACGAGCTTCGGCGTTCGCCGAGCCTCGCCAAATGGTGGTCCCTGTCGAGCGAGGAATCGAGCCGGTACGTGGGGCTCACGGCCCCCCGCGTCCTGCTTCGCGCCCCATATGACGGTTACGACGAGGAAAGCGGGTTCGTCTACCACGAGAGCATCGTGTCGAGCCGGCGGCATTGCCTTTGGGGGGTCGCCGCTTTTGCGCTGGCCGAATGCATGGTCCGAAGCTTCCTCCACTATCGGGTATGCTTCGACATTACCGGACCGGGGGGCGGCCGGGTCGAATCCGTCCCGGCGCAATGGCCGCGGCGTGACGGGCAAGGCCCCGCGCACGGGGTCGAAACCGTCTTCCCCGAGGCCCGCGAGGCGGAACTCACCGAACTGGGCTTCATTCCGGTGAGCATCGCGCGCGCGCACGACTTCATCGCGTTTAATTCCGCCCGGTCGATTCACTCGGCCGAGGAGTTGGTGAAGGTGACGCGGGACGATCGGGACGACCTCGGGCTGCGTCTCGGCGCACAGCTCCCGTATCTGTTTCTCGTAAGCCGTGTCGCGCATTACCTCAAGGTCATCCAGCGGGACATGATCGGGAGCTCGAAGAGCGAAGCGGAGATGCAATCGGAACTGGATAGCTGGCTGCGGCGCTATGTCTCCGACGTCGATAGTCCCAGCGCCGAGATTCGCGCCCGCAGGCCGCTGCGCGCCGCAAACCTCAGTGTCACTGACGAGGCAGGCGACGGCTCGGCCTATCGCATGCATCTGGAATTGGTTCCGCACACCCGTTATCTCAACAGCGAATATTCCCTGTCGGTCGAAGGTCGACTGGGGCGGGCGTAAACCGTATCCGCTGATATAGGGAGAAGACCTGCCATGGCATCGATGGGTTACGTCACGATCGAGGGCGAGCAGCAGGGACATATCGAGGGCTCGGGTCAGCACCAGGACGAGGAGGGACTGATCGAGATCTTCTCGTTCGAGCATGAGGTGGCGTTGCCCCGGAAGGAGACCGAGGCGCTGACCGCCGGTCGTCCCGTCCACAGCGAGATCGTGATGGGCAAGCTCATCGATAGCAGCACGCCGAAGCTGTACCAGGCGCTCGATCAGCATGAGCGCCTTTCCCGCGTGGAGTTCGAATGGTACGCGTTCGACGGCAGCGGCATTCGACAGCTCGTGTTCAGCATCGAGCTCGCAGGGGCGATCGTGACCCGGATCCGTCCGGCGATGCCGGACTATCTGGATCCGGCGTCCGACCGGTACCGCTTTCTCGAACATGTTTCGTTGGCATACGAGTCGATCATCTGGAGCCACGGACAGGGCGATATCCAGTTCGAGGCGACCTGGAACACTGAAGAGCAATAACATGGCGCAATTGCGACTGCTCGAAAGACTCAATGGCACCGCGCGCCGGGGTGAGGGGCGCAGACAGCGCATCGATCAGCGGGTGCGCGAATCCGTCGTCGCGCACGTGTGGCGCTTGCTCAACACCCGGCGCGGGAACGTGCCGATCGACCCCGAATTCGGCATGCCGGATGTGGCCGGTGCATACGACGGCTCGAACGGCGCTAGCACGGAATTGCTCGATCGCACCATCGTCGACCTCCTGCAGCGCTACGAGCCGCGGCTGGAGAACGTGCAGGTGCTGTCGCACGGCTTCTCGGCGCGGGATCTCGGCGTGGCGATCGAGATCAAGGGCCGGGTGTCTCGTGGCAGCCGCGGGATCGCGGTGCGATTGCGCGGACTCATGCTGTCGGATGGGCGCTTCGTGGCGGCGGAGGGAACATCCAAGTGAGCGAGTTCAGTGAATACTACAAGCGCGAGCTGCGGCTGTTGCGTGAGCGCGCCGCGGAGTTCGGCAACGACAACCCTTCCATCGCCGGGCTGCTCGGTGGCGGCTCGTCGGATCCGGATGTGGAACGGCTCCTGGAAGGTGTCGCGTTCTTATCCGCCAACGTCCGCCTCACGGCGGACGGTGGCATGGGCGAGCTGGTCCACGATTTCGCGCAGACCGTCTGTCCGCATCACCTGCGGCCGATCCCGTCGGCGACCGTGGTCGCATTCAAGCCGAAGAACGGCCTCAAGCAGACACAGCGCGTCGAGGCCGGTACGCAGCTCGAATCGGTGCCGGTCGACGGTGAGCCATGCTATTTCCGCACCACGCTGGATACGCCGGTCGCGCCGCTGCAGCTACAGGCCGTGGACCGCCCGGATCTCGAAAGCGAGAGCGCCGGGGGCGATGGAGAGGTCCGGATCCGGCTGCGCCTGTCCAGCGGCGATACCACGCTGAGCACGCTGCATCTGCCGCGACTGCGGCTGCACATCGCCGGCGAATGGTCCGAGGCCGCGGACCTGTACGCGCTACTGACGCGGTACCTGCAGTCGGTGCGGATCGTCGATGGTGCCACGGGGCAGATCGTCGAGCTGCCGCCGTCGGCGCTCGCGCCCATGGGATTCGACGCGGACGAAAGCCTGTTGCCGCGGCCGGGCAATGTCATGCCGGCATTCGGCATGCTGCAGGACTACTTTCTCTTCCCCGAGAAGTTCATGTTCCTGGAGCTGGATATCTCGAGCTGGCAAGACCGCGGTTCGAGCACCAGCTTCGAGGTCGTCTTTCTGTGCAGCCAGCCGGAGTTCGCGGTGCCTTCGGTCGATCGGGACCGGTTCGTCCTCCATGCGACCCCGGCGATCAACGTCTTCGAACGCGACTCGGAGCCCGTCGTGCTCGACCAGCGCCAAGGGGAGTATCCGGTTCATCCGGCCGGCCCAGAGGGGCGCTCGCTGATCGTGCATTCGGTGGAACGGGTCGAGGGGATCGCCCGCGGAGGCGCCGGGCGCCGCGAGTACCGGCCGTTCTCCGCATTCCTCGCGGGGAATGACGACAGTCCTGTGTACCAGGTGCACTACCGGCGTGTCGAAGCCGACGACTCCCTGGAAGTGCGCGTGTCGACGGCGCTGCCGAGCGATCAGGACCTGCGTCACCGGGAGGTGCTCAAGGCCTCGCTGACATGCACCAACGGGGAGCGCGCCGAGGCCCTGCTGCCCAATGACATCCAAACGCCGACGCAGGGTACGCCGGAGCTGGTGACCTTCACCAATCTCACTGCGCCGACGCCGGCACGGCGCCCGCCCATGAGCCGTGACAAGCTCTGGCATCTGATCTCGCACTTGTCGCTGAATTTTCTGTCCGTCGCGGACGTCGACAGCCTGAAGTCCCTGTTGCGCCATTACGCCGTGCCCGGCGAGCAAGAGCGCTCGCGCGATACCCCCAACCTCAAACGCATCGACAGTATCCGGGATATCGTGGTGCAGCCCGACGAGCGGCTGATGGGCGATTGCTTCGTGCGCGGCCAGTCGATCCTCGTACGCGTGCGCAGCGATCATTTCAATGGCACCGGCGACCGTTACGTCTTCGGCGCCGTGCTCAGCCGATTCTTCGCGGAGTTGAGCGCGCTCAACACCTACACCGTGATGCAGCTCGAAGAGAGCGTGAGCGGCGAGCGGACCGAATGGCCGCCCATGCTCGGCACCCGGCCGCTGATGTAGTCCCCCAGGCGAATCGATGAGTAACGAAGAAGTCCACGATAGCGAGGTCCTGGAGCGCGAGGTCATCGACCACGCGGCCTCGTTCTCGTTCGACCAGGTGGTGCGGCTGCTGAGCAGCCCGTCCCGCGGCGAGCCCGGGGCCGAGCGGCCGCCGCTGCGCATTCGCCCGACGCTGGCGCGCGAGCTGCCGGGTGCCGAGGTGGCGTCGGTGACCGCCGACGAGGACGGCTACGAGGTCGAGACGACGTTCCTTGGCCTTTATGGCGCCTCTTCGCCGCTGCCGTCGTTCTATACCGAAGAACTCATCGAAGCAGCGCAGGAGGATCGAACGGGCGCTCAGGCCTTGCTCGACCTGGTGCACCAGCACCTTTTCGAGTTGTACATCGAGGCGCGTCAGAAGCGCCGGCCGCTTCAATCGGCCGTGGAACGCGGCGAGGAGGGGTTCGTCGGCGCCTTGCGGAGCCTGATCGGGGTCTTCGACGAGCGCGTGCGGCGCACGTTGCGCGAACCGGACCGGATGCTGCGCTACATCCCGCTGTTGGCGCCACGCCAGCGATCCGCCGAGGGATTGCGCACGCTCCTGGGTGACGCGCTCGGCGGCGTCCCGGTGGCGGTTGAGCAGTGCGTCGAACGGCGTGTCCGCGTACCGGCGACGTCGCGCTTGCGTCTCGGCCAGCAGGCCAATGTGCTGGGGCACAGCGCCGTGGTCGGTGTCCACGTGACCGACCGCATCGGCCGGTTCCGGATCCAGATCGGCCCGCTGACGGGGGCGGCCTTCGATGGCCTGGTGAATCGCAGCAATCACTGGCAATGGCTCGTCGGCATGATCCGGATGTACCTGTCGAGCCCGACACAATGCGAGCTCGAGGTCCTGCTCGAGGATGGCGCGGGCGATACCGCCGTGCTCGGTGACGCCTCGCGCAGCCAGCTCGGCACGACGACGTGGCTGTTCAGCGGCGAGCCCAGGGGGCTTCGTGCCGATCTGCAGCTCGACTGATGACACCCATCGGCCCGCGCGCTGCCGGTCCATCGTGTAACGCCGGCGCCGCGCGATGATCCTTCGACGGATCACGGGCCGATGCACGCAACAGGAGAATAATCAGGATGTTCCAAAGCTACGTTAGGCTTCGCGATGGGTTGAGTTGGTTGGTCCTCGCCGCCGCGGTCGGGGGCATCGTCTATTGGGGCTTCCTGTACAGCGGCGGCGCGCAGACGATCCGGGTCGCGGTCGAGGCGAGCGAGACCTGGCACCGCGATTTCGGCGAGGCGCTGGAACGCGACATCGAGCGCGCCACGACCCATCGCGTCAACGTGATCACCACGGACGGGCCGGACGACAGCCGAGCACGCCTGCTCGAAGGCGAGGCCGAGGTCGCGGTCATGCGACCGGGTACGGCCGTCATGGACAACCTGGCCGTGGTCGCCCCGCTGTGGACCGAGTACGTGCAAGTACTGGTGCGTGCGGACGCCGGTATCGACAGTGTGGCCGATCTGCCCGGCCGCAATGTCGCAGTCGGTCCCCAGAATTCCGGCAACCGGTTGGCCGCGCGCGAGCTGCTGGCCTACTACGGCGCGCCGCTCGAGGCGTTGGAGCGCAACGAGACGGACGTGACCGCGCTGCTCGACGATCCGGAGATGGACGCCGCCGTCGTGACGCGCGCCATCCGCGATGCCGACGTGCGCGCCGCCCTCGCCACCGGCGAGATCGAGTTGCTGCCCTTGCCGACCCCCGAGGGCTTCGCCCGGAACAGCCGTTACTTCCATGCCGACGCGGTGCCGGCGGGTGTTTTCCCGACGGGCGGACTGCCAGTGCCGACGGCGTCGTTGGAAACCGCGTCCGCGGAGGCCGTCATGATGGCGCGGCCCGATCTCGCTGGCGAAACCGTCGAGGCCATCCTCGCGGTCATGACGGCGCCTTCGATGCAAGGCGCCATCCCGAGCCTCCTGGCGGGGAATGTCCGGGACAGCCGGGCGTGGTCGCAGCTCGACCCGCACACGGCGGCCGTGAACTACTTCTCCGCGGCGGCCGAGGGGCCCTTCTCGGCCTGGCTGCCGGAGCCGGTCGAGGAATACGGCGGCGTATTCGTACTGCTGGTGCTGATACTCGCACTCGCGGGCCTGCAGTGGCTGCGCCAGCAGCGGGTCTCGCGCGAAACCCGGACCTCCGGAACGCGCCGCGAACTCGAGCGCTTGTTCCAGGAAGTGTTCCGGATCGAGGAGGCGCAGCGCGAGGCGCGCGATGTGCGTGTGCTCCAGCAATACCTGTCGGAACTCGGGCAGCTCAAGTCGAAGGCCCTCAATGCCTCGCTCGGCACACCGCTGGCCGAGTCGGGTCTGTTCCTTGCATTCATCCAGCAGGCGCGCGCGGTCAGCCAGCAGATCGAATGGCGCCTGAGCGTGGCGCCCGCGAAGAGCGACGCGCGCCGCGGCGCCGCGCGTGAACTCGAGGCCGAGCGATGAGCGAGATCGAGCCGGCGACGTTCGCCACGCCCGAGCAGGCGGAGGCCGAGTGGCTACCCGCCTGGTTCGTGCCGCGCATGATGGAGGGCAACGGTGGCCTGTCCCTGCAGTTATCGAGCGGTGCGATCATCCCGATCGAACGCATCGACCGCGTCCACCGCGCCTGCGACGGCTCGGTGTGGCTCGACGTGCTGCTGACGCTGCCGGGCGACGCCAACGACCACAAGCAGCCGCTGCCGGCGACCGAGCCGGAGGCGACGATCAATGCCGCGCATGTCGTGTCCGCCTTCGTCAGCGGCCGCTTCGACCCGCGCTCGAACTGGGACCGCGGCTCGCTCGGTGTCACCTCGGAGGTCCGCTTCTAGCGCCATGGCATCGTTCGAATCCCTCGCGAAGACGGCGCGCGTGCGCGGGTACGCGCCGGTCCTGCTCCTGTTGCTCCTGGCCGCGACCGGCCCGGCGCAGGCGCAGTTACTCCACTATGAGGAACGCGACGGCATCCAGTTCATCCAGGCTGTCGGTACGATCCCCAACAAAGACAACGAAGACGATTACCCGGACGACGAGATGGGCAACTACCCATCCTGGCACGACAACGATGGTGATCAGCTGGATATCACAACCGACCAGGACGCGAAGGACGAGTGCTTCGAGAATTTCGTCGAACCGACCGTCAGCTTCGAGTTCGCGGGCAGCGAGGCCTGGGGCGCGGACGTCGACCGCGTCGAGATTGGCGCTCGCGCGGCTGCGGACTTCGGCTTTCTTCGAGGCGCGGTGCTCGAGTACGAAAACGAAGACGACGAGGACAACCCGCACGAGCTTGAATGCTCCGAGTTCGAACCGCAATGGAACGAATATAGTGAGCCCGATTTCGGCCGCATCTATGTCCTCCCGAGTGAGACGCTGACGTTCGAGGCGGGCAATGCCGGGACCGAGGTGCGGGTTGAGGATGGATTCGAGCTCACCCTGTTGACCGATGCAGTGCTGAATGTCGACGGGACGGCGCAGGAACCGGTCGTGTTCAAGGGTAGCCAGTGGCCCGGCATCACGCTCGGCACAGGCGTGGAGGCCAACCTGGAGCATTGCGTGTTCCGCGATGCCGCCGGCAGGGGAGCGATCCGGGTCGCCAGCGGCGCCACGCTCAATGTCGCCGACTGCGAGTTTCGCGGCAACGAGGGGCAGTTCGGTGGCGCGATCAATGTCGGATCGACGTCGCTCGTCTCGATCGAGCGCACCGCATTCCGCTCCAACGAGGCGATCCGCGGCGGCGCTTTGTACATGGACGAGGCGCTCCCGTCGCCTGCGACCACGCTGCGCGATCTCACCTTCGAAGGCAACGAAGCCCTGCGCGGCGGCGCGGCTTACTTCGAGAACAACTCGCTGCTCAATGTGGAGAACGTCACCTTCGTGGACAACCTGTCCGGTCGCGGCGGCGGTCTGGCGATCGCCGGCGGCGTGACCGAATTGTGGAATCCCGTGATCGTCGGCAACACCGGACGGCGCCAAGGCGGTGGTCTGCGCCTGACCGGCGGCGCCGACGTCACGCTATACAACCCGACTATCGCCTACAACGAGGCCTCGGAGGGCGGCGGTATCGATCTCAGCGATTCGGGCGACAGCCTGGTCGTGAACAACGGCATTATCTGGGGCAACGCGCTACGGGAAAGTGGCGAGGGGCCGCAGATCCGCAATGGTGCCGGTAGTCTCAACGTCGAACTCCGGCGCGTGCTCATGGAAGGCGGTGTTGCCGGTGGCTACTTCGGCAGTGGGCCCGCAACGGCGGACATGGTCTCGGGCACGCCGGGCTTCCGCGCCGTGCCGGAGGCGGCGGGCGAAGGGGAGGGCAGCCCGCAGGCCGATTTCCATCTCGCCTCGGACTCCAGCGCCATCAACCGCGGCGACGACAGCCTGTCCAGTGGCATCCTCGAGGATCGGGATGGCGGCGATCGCATCTTCGGCGACGAGGATCCGCGGATCGACCTCGGCGCCTACGAGTTCCCCAACAACCCGCCGCAGTTGCTGTCGACCGACGACCAGAGCATCACGGTCGATGAATACGCCGAGCCGGTTCGCATCGACTTCTGCACCGGCTTCAGCGACCTGGACAGCCACGGTGACGATTTTTCCAGCGTGCAGGAGCCGTGGCTGACGGTCGCACCGGACGCGGGCATCGAGGACATCGACGATGTCGACAGCGGCGCGCCGTCCAACCCCTACGGCGAGGTGCGCGCCTACGACGGCGGCTCGCCGGGCGATACCGTCACGGGGGACAATGCCTTGGGCGACCCCTCCGGGCGCGCCTACTTCGATCCCGCGAATCGTTCCGCGGGCTACGAGGTGACGATCGAATGCGGGATCTACGACCAGTTGACCGATCAGGAGGGTGAGCTGGACTCCACGCTCAGCATGCTGTCGCGCGGGCGCCAAAGCATCACGATCCAGGTCACGGCGCGCAATCAGCCCCCCTCGTTCGATGGTAGCCCCAGCAGTGAGGCCCGGGTCGACAGCAGCTACGAGGAAGAGATGCGCTTCTCCGATTCCGACCTCGATCACCGCGAGCGCGATGTCGAGCTACGGCTGGCCTCCGGCCCGAGCTGGCTCAGTCTTTCGCGCCCGGACGATGCGGTCGCACTGCTGTCGGGCGATCCGCCGGAGGAGGGGGAGTTCGACGTCGAGATCGAGGTGGTCGATCCGAACGGCGGCACGGACTGGTACGAGTACACCATCCAGGTGGATCCCCCGAGTGAGCTCGCGCCCGTCGTGGCGGGCGAGGACCAGATCGCCGAGCCCGGCGATGAGGTGAGCCTGTCCGCGGAAGGACCCGAGGATCCGGGCTTGGTGTACGAATGGCGCATTGTCGACGACGCGGGCGACCAGGTCGCGCAGCAACTCGGCCGTCGCTTCACCTGGACCGCGGAGCAGGGCCTGCTCACTGCCATCGTATCGATCGAGGACGGGGGCGAGGTGGTCGATGAGGACCGCCTGAGCATCACCGTCGAGGACGGTTTCGACGGCACCGCCGGCGATCCCGAATCACGCGACGAGCCAAGTGCTGAGCAGGAAGAGACCCTGGGCGAGATCGAGTCCGGCGACGCGGACTGGGATTCAAAGTCCAATACGGAAAAGGCGACGGCCCTGGAGGAACTCGCGGGCACGTCCTTGAGCAAGGAGCAGCAGGATGCCGTGATCGGAGAGGCCGAGGACTTGCTGGCCAATGCGGGCACGCCGATCGATTCCGCGCTGGCGGAGGATCTCGCCGGGACCATGGGCAATCTCGGCGGGCTGGAACTCGATCCAGCCAACGAGCAAGCCGTGGTCGATGCCGCCGAGGCCCTGCGGGACCAGGCGAAGACCGATCTCGACGATGCGGGCTACGCCGGCGTGCTCGGTGCCGTAGCGGGCGCCGCGCGGACACCCGCGGCGCAGGACACGATGCTTGCCGAGGCCGCCGCGCTGCGCGAGGGCGTGGACCCGGTCACGCAGGCAGTCGCCGAAGACCTCGCCGCGGCCTACGGCGGGCTGGGCAGACTCGATCTCGACGAGGAGCGCCGCGCCGAGCTGCTCGCGGACGTCGCGGCGCTGCGCGCGAGTGCCGAGGGTGGCGGCAGCGACGCGCTCGCGTCCGCCCTGATCCACGCGGGCGCCGGCGTTTCCTCGGCCGAGCCCTTGGGCGAGCAAGAGATGGGCGACTTGCTCGAGGGGCTCGCGGCCGACCTCGCGGACGTGGCCGAGCGCGGCGGAACGCTCGACGATCCCACGACCAACGTGGCGCTGGCCGCCGTCGCCAACGCCGCCGCGGCGCCTGCGTTCGGTGGGGCAGAGGCCGATGCGGCCATGGACGTGCTCGACGACGTGCTCGCAACGGGGACGCTCTCGGCGACCCGGCTCGCCGTGGCCGCGACGGCCGTGGCGATGATTGCCGACGGGACCAGCGACGGCGGCCGGCTCGACCGGCTCCGGGGCCTGCACTTGGAGATCGGCCGCCTGTCCATCGAGCTGCAGGAACGCCTCACGATCGTCGGCGGCCAGCGGCTCAAGCTCGCGAGCGGGTTCGTGCCCGGTGGTGCGAGCGAGGCCATCACGGTCGGCAGCGAGGCGCCGGCCGGTCCGCGGCTGTTCGTGCCCGCCGCCGCCGTGGACGAGCTGCGCTCGCGCAATGGGCTCGCGTCCGGCGATGCGGTCGGATTCATCGTGCTCGCCCGGCTGCCGGCCGATAGCTCGCACTATGTCGTCGAGATCTTCGCGACCCGCGCGAACGGGCAGTCGCTCGGCGACACCCAGCTCGAAACGGTGGTACGTCCGACCATCCCGCGGACGTCGGAGGCTGAGGAAGAGCCGGTGGCTACCGGCGGCACGCCGGCGACCATCAGCAATACGGATGCCCAGGACAAAGGCGTGAGCTTCGATACCGACCAGTTCGGACAATACACGCTCACCGCTCAGGTGAGTTCGGACTCGGGCGGAGGGGATTCGGAGAAATCCAGTTGCTTCCTCGATTCCCTGTTTTGAACCACCGGCGCGAGCGCACCGTGGCCCAAAGCATGCGTTTGGCTTCGATCGTACGACTGAGCGGTATCGCTGCCCTGGGGCTCGCAATGGCACCGGCGGCGATGGCGGCAGACCCGTTCCTGAGCGCGCCGGGCGTCGCGCAGCGGGCGCAGGCCGGTGCGGGCGTCGCCGGGCCGGGCTCGCTGGCCTCCGTGTGGCACAACCCGGCGACGCTCGTCGATGCGCAGACGGAGGTCACGTTCGAGTGGCAGGAGGGGCCGGATCACGCCGACGATGGCGCGCTGGCGAAGGACAATGCGTGGCTGGCCGGTGCGACCTATGTCAACCGCGACAAATGGTACGGTACCGCGGCGACCGGCATCGCGGCCTACACGCCGCACAAGCACAAGCTCGCGGTCGCGCAGTCCGGCGAGGCGAACAGCGCGTTCGGTCGCAGTGACGTGACGACGCAGGTCGTCGGCGTGCCCTATGCGCTCGAATTCGAGGAACAGGGCCTCGCGCTCGGCGCGGTCGGCGAGATCGTCACGGTCGATCCGAAGAACAGCGATCTGCGCGTCGAGACGACGGCCGGCACGGTCGAGGAGGCTGAGCTGCCGTCGGGCCGGCGAACTGGCTTCAGCGGCGCCTTCGGCCTGCGCTACCGCCTGCATCGGGATAGTGACAACCGGGTGGACCTCGCTGCCGTGCTACGCACCCGGGCAACGGCCGGTGCCAGTCTCGAAGTGGACTCGAACACGGCCGAGTATCTGCTGCCGGACAAGCCCGGCGGCTACGACCTTGGCGCCCGTTGGCGTCGCGCGCTCGACGACGACCGCGAGCTCGCCGCACAGGTGCAGCTCGCCACCACCGACTGGGGCCGCTCGGGGACCATGCGTCGCCGAGGCATCGGCGTTTCCTTGCGCAGCGGCTTTGGCGAATGGGGGCCATTTCGCGGCGGCGAGCGCATCTGGCGTGCCGGCTATAGCCGTTTCCGTCCGGACGAGGCCCAATCCTGGATGGATTGGCCCGAGGGGTCGGCATGGACTGGCGGCTTGTCGCTCGCGTTCGGCAATGGCACACGCCTCGACTTCAGTCTCGAGCGCCGCACCGAGCAGCGCGACGCGTTCGATGACGACCAAATCTGGTTTGCCGGTGCCGCGATCTCGTTTGCCTATTGAGCCAATCGCACCCTCTCGCGCGTAGCCTGCGCAGCGCGTTGCCCACGCGCATGCCGGCCCTGCCGCAACGGCGCGCCCTGCGGGTCGCGCTCGCGTGGGTGATCGGCCTGGGGCTGATTCAGGGCGGGGCGACGATCTACTTCGCCCGGCATGCGGCGTGGCTCGCGTCCCGCGCCAGCGATCTGGCGGGCGCCGGCCTGTTCGCGCCGCCAGCAGGGCGCGCGGCCGAGGCGCTGCAGGCGCCCGCCGCGTGGCACCTGGCGGCGCTGCCGTATACGCTCACGCTGGGCGTCGGTCTGGTCATGCTGGCCCATTTGAGCGAGGACCTGTGCGCACGCAGCGCCCGCCTGCGGCGGCTGCCGGTGCTCGTCGCGGTGGTTGCGACGGCGGTCCTTGGCGGTCACTTCGGTGCCCCGGCGCTATGGGCGGGTCTGTGCACGGCCTTTCTGTTGCCTTACGGCCTGCTGCTCCAGGGCCGGACCAAGCAATACCCGCGCGATCCGGTTGGGACCGTCCTGGGCCGCTGGGCTGCGGTCGTGCTGCTGCTGATGCCGGCGATGACGGTCGTGACCCCGGATCATCTGACGCAGGCGCGGACGGTCTTGCTGCAGTTGCCCGGCGGCGAGGCGGCGGTCGACCGTTACTACCGCCATGCCGTGCTCGCGGCCGAGCCGATCAAGCGCCCGCAGCAACGCTTCTACCAGACCTATAGCGGCGCGAGCGCGCTGCCCCCGGCGTGGCGCTGTGCGCGCGAGCCGTTTGTGCTCCTGCCGGTCGACGCGCGGCACCATGGCGATTGGCTGATTGTTCCACCCGAGCGCGAGGGCGGGGCGCCGGTCCTTCGTCGCCCCGGTGCCGAAACGGCATCCGGGATCGAACTCGCACAGTTGCGCAGTGCTGGCCTCGATTCGGCGTACCGCGACGGGCTCCGGGGCCTTCTGGTCATTGCGGTGCCGCTCGGGATGCCGCTGGCGCTCGCCTACGGCGTCGCGCATGTCGCCGCCGCTGTGACCGGCCGGCGCGGGTGGGGGGCCGTATTGCTCTGCGTGCCGCTCGGCCTCGCGTTGGCGGCGGCGTTGGCGAGTGCCGCCGACTCGGGCACGGTCGCGTCGGCGGACAGCGGCGGGACGGCGCTGCAGCGCATGCAGGCCGCTGCTGCACCGGACACGCATCCGGACGATCTCGCGCATTTGGCGCGGGCGGACGCGCTCGCCGCCGTGCGCGCCCGGGCGCTGGCCGAGCGGGTCCGCCGTGCGGAGCGGCTCCAGCCGCGCATCAGGGAAGTCGCGCGCGCGCAGACCTGGTACGAGCAATGGTATGGCTATCGGGCACTGATGGCCCGTGGCTGGCATCCGCTGCCGGCATGCCGCGGACGGGGCCGGCACGAGCGGGCGGGTTGAACGCGGCCGGGCTATTCCTTGGGCGTGTCGCGCGGCTTCTCCGGGCCGCCCACATGCGGGTCGGTGTGCTCGCTGTCGTTCGTGAGCGAGGCCAGTACCCGCTCGATCAATTCGGCCCGGTGCCGCTGATACTCGGCTCGGTCGATCTGACCACGCGCAAACTGGCGTGAGAGCTGGCGCAGGTTCATCGTATTCGCTCCTTGGCGTAGCGCGGCGTCGTCCCCGGATCAGTCATCGGGCTGCGGGACATCCGCCCGGATCAGCCGGAAACCGGTCACGTCATCGCCCTGACCGGCGAAGGGCTGCTCGCGTTCCAGGCCACATTCGGAGTGGGACGTGCGGTACGAGCCTCCGCGGACCACGGCCTTGTCGTCGTCGAGGACGATCTCGCGCGCGTTGCCGATATAGTTCTTCAGGCCCCAGCCGTTTTGTTGACCCGCGGTGACATCCACCAGATCAGTGCCCTTGAGCACCTGGTCGCCCAGGGTGACGCGGCAGTTGAAATCGCGCGGCGGTTGCTCGCCCGCGGCACCGGCCGCGTGGTCCCATTCGTCGGCTCGCGGCAGGCGGTATTCGTGGCCCGTGCGCTGGCTCAGCCAATCGGCGTACTGGTTGACCTGCGCTACGCTCAAGCCCGTGCGCGGCCGGCTGGACGCGGTGTTTTCGTCGACGGCGCAGTCGCCGCTCAAGAAGCAATACTTGTTGTAATCCTCGACCGAGACCTCGTATTTGGATACGGCGAAGGGCTCGGACGGGCCGGCACCCGGCACGACCACCATCAGCGGCCCGCGTACGCGCTCGTGGATGAGGTCGTAGCAGATCGCGCGCGAGCGGGGGCCGTAGCCGGCGAGGGCCGTGGTGCACGGGCGGTTGCTGGCGACGGGCTCCCAGTCCTGACCCGCCACATCGGTGCCCGTGGACTCGGCCGACGCCTGGAGCTGGTCGATATTCTGGCTGCGCTGCAATACCTGGCTGCGGTTGCGGCGGCGCTCGGCGACACGCTCGCTCAGCTCGGACTGGGCCTCGCGGAAAGTGCGGTTGTCCACCCATTGCGAGCGGGCATCGGACAAATACCGGCGGGCGTCCGCGAGCTCGTCGGCCACCAGCGCCTGGCGGAAGGAGCCGAACGCCGATTCGGCGTCTTCCTTGCGCTCCGCGAGATTCTCCGCGAGGTTCTGGACCTCGGGGTGGTCCGGGCGCTCATCGCGCCCGCGCTCGATGACCGCCTCGGCCTCGTTGAGCCGTCCCGCCGATAGCGCCGCACGAGCGGCCGAGGCCGACGGCCAGGGCTGCGGCGCCAACTCCTCGCGCATCTGAGCCAGGCTTGCGCTCGCGGGGAAGACATTGCTGCCGCGCGCCGCGAGCCGCTGTGCCCGGGACCGGTCTTCTTGCGCCAGTGCGCGGATACGCTCGCGCAGGGTGGAGATGAATTCGGGTTCGAGTTGGCGATAGCGCCCGGGTGCCCAGAGGCGGATCTCGTCGATCTTGCGCGCGACCCGTGCGGTATCGAAGCTGTCGCGCCGGTCGAACGTGTGGCGCAGGTCGAGGATGTTCACCTCCACCGTATAGCTCTGCCAGGCCTCGTTGAGTCGGCGATGGTCGGGCGCATACTCGCGCCCGCGCTCGGCGATTCGCAGCGATGCGCGGTGGTTCCCCATCTCGCCTTGCGCCGCTGCGGAATCCGCGAACGCGGCGCCCAGCGCGTTGGGCGCGGTGACCGCGAGAAAGGGATCGTCCACCGGGACCAGCGATTCGATCTCGTCGTAGGTGTCGGTGGCGCTGTTGAGATCGCCCGCACGGGCCTGGATCAGCATGGTCTCCTTGAGGCCCTGGATGCGGGCTTGTCGGGCCGCGTCGTCGCGTTCGCGTTGGAACTCGCGCTGGGCCGCGCGCATGCTGGCATAGCGTTCGTCGATCACCGGCCGCTCCAGGTCGAGGGTGCGGGCGCGATCGAGCAGAGCGACTGCTTCGCTGTAGCGCTGATCCGCTTCCAACGCATCGGCCCGTTCGGTATAGGCTGAGGCCAAGTCCGCGCGCGCGCTCGTCAATCGGTCGGCGGCGTTCTCCTGTTCATCGGTTAGCGCCGCTTCGAGATAGCGCAGATGATTGCGGACATCGTACTCCCAGCCGCGGTCGAACGCGGGGTCGGCGAGGGCCGTGGCGAGCCCGGACTCGGCCTCGGCGGCGATGCGTGCCCGGATCGCGTCGTCGCTGGTATCCGGATGCGCCGCTTGTCGTGCCTGCACCAGCAGCGGCTGGAGCCCCAATGCCTCCATCGCCTCGGTGTAATCGTCCAGGAAAGCGCGTGCGGCGTCCGCCTCGCCTTCGGCCGCCAGCGCTTCGACACGCTCGGCCATGGTCGGTTGCGCGGACTCGCGCAATGCGCCGAGTAGCGGGTCGGTCGGCGCGAGCCATGCGAGCTCGGCGATGCGGCCGGAGGCCTCGCGGAAGCGTTCGAGGCGTTCACTCGTGTCGAGCTCGCTGTCGTTGAACATCGCGCGCAGCTCCTCGACCCGGGCGAGCCGGCCCTGATCGTCAACCGCGGCCTCGTAGCGCGCGCGGGTGTTCATCAGGCCGGCATCGTCCGGCGCCAGACGGTCGCCGATGTCGAGATACGGCTGCGCGCCGGATACATCGCCCTGATTGATCGCGCCCTGTGCCGCGCTCGCATAGGCGTCGGGCACGCGCGGATCGTCCAGCAAGGCGTGCTCCGGATCGATGGCCTCTACCTGGGCCAGGATCCGCGGCACGGTCGGCGCCCCCGAGCCGCCTTCCTCTTCGAGCAAACGGTCTGCTTCCAGAGCGGCCATGAACTGCCGGTTGAGGTCGTTCAAGCGACGGTCGCGGGCCGTGTCCAGGAACTGTTCGAGCTCGTTCATGGCCGCCGAATCCGGGTAGAGCTCTCGCGCCCGCGCGAGTTCCCGTTCGGCCTCGGCGAATTCGTAACGTCCGGCGGCCGGATTGACCGCCTGTCGGATCAGATGCTCGAAATGCGTTTGAAACGCCGGGCGCGCTTCTTCCGTGATCGTCGTGCGCGTGCTGGTCTCGAGTTCGCCGAAGTCGGCCAGGATGTCCTCGATGCGTTCGGCGCTGCCGGTGCGCACGTCGCTGATGAGTTGCTGGATGCGTTGCTGCTCGACCCAGTTGAGGACGGGGCCGACGCTGGCGAGGGCGAGCGCCGCGGCTAGAGCGCCGCCGATCACGTACGGATTCTTGTGCCAGTTGAGCCGGCCTTCGATCTCCTCGACGAAGGTCTCGACGTCGGGCGTGCGGTGCTCGCGATCGAAGGTCAGGCCGCGCATCAGCCCGCGCATCTGCCGGCGTTTGAGCGACTTGATCGGGGCCGGTGTGAGGCCTTCGGCTTTGGCCTTGGCCGCGGATTTGCGCGCGAACGGATGGTAGCCCGTGAGCAATTCGTAGGCGACGCAGGCCAGCGCGTAGATATCGTCGCGCGGGTCGGGGACCTCCCCCTCGAGCATCTCGAGCGAGGCATAGGCCGGGGTCAGCGCGCCGAGCTGGCCGGCATCGAAGTAGGTGTGCTCGGCCTCATTATCGTCCTCGTCCTCGCCGGACTCGCTCTCAGTGGTACTCGGCGCCTTGACGGCGCGCGCAATGCCGAAGTCGAGCACCTTCATCGCGCCGTCGTTGCATAGGAAGGCGTTACCGGGCTTGAAGTCGGAGTGGACGATATCGCGCTGATGCGCGTAGGCGAGCGCGGCGCCGAGCTGGCCGATCATCGGTATCGCCTGCTCGGGCGGCAAGCCCCGACGCGGCCGCACCTCCTTCTTGATGAAGGTGTTGAGCGGGGACCCGTCCATGAACTCCATGGTGATGAACACCTGGGTGCCGGACCGGCCGATACGGTCGAAGTCGTAGACCGTGGCGATGTTGGGGTGCGCCAGGCGCTGCTGGCGGCTGGCCTCGCGCTGCAGCGCGATGAACGCCTCGGGATGCTCCTTGAAGTCCTCGGTCAGGACCTTGAGCGCGACGTGCGGATTGCGGTCGCGCGCCTCGACCTTGAGCTGATCGCTGGCGAGATAGACCTTGCCCATGCCGCCGGAGCCGAGGACCTTCTCCAGCACGAAGCGGTCCTTGATAACCGAGCCCGGCCCGAGCCCTTGCAGTTCGGGCGTGCTCTCGCCGCCGGGGGGCGTCCAGGAGCGTTGCGAGGGCGATGTGCTCGGCCCGCCGGTGGAGCCGTCGCTGCGCGGCGACGTGCCGCGATCCGTGCCACCGCCCGTAGGCGGCTGACTCTGTCCGCCCGTTGCGGGCCCTGCGATAACGGTCTGTTCACCGCCATCGTCGGGGTCGGAGCCGGCTCGGTGCGCACCGGCGGGGGAACGGGCGATGACCGTTTCCTCGGCGTTGTCCCCGTTTGGGGCGGCGCCATCCGATCCCGCGACGGGTTCCGGCGAAGACGCCGCCGGGCCCGCCTCCGGGCTGCGGCCTTGCGGCGCGACCACCGTTGCCTCGGGGTCCGGAGCCGCTGCATCGTCGCCTGCATCGGCCGCAGGGCGCTGCGAAGGCCCACTGTTCTCGGGTTGGCCCGCGGACGTCGCGGGATCGGCGGGGCCGCGGGCGCTGACCGCTTCGCCGCCGCTGCGCCGTTCGCCGTCGCGCTCCCACGGCGCGCGGAAGCGATCGCGCTCGTCCGCGCCCGCACCGTGGCGCCCGCGCGCGATGCGCGCCATGACGGTCGGCGGCTCGTCCCCGTCATCATCGTCGTCGGCGGCGGCGGAACCGCTCGCGTGCGGCTGGGGGGGCGGCGCCGGATCGGCCTCGGCGTGTGCGGCCTGCGTAGCGGAGGAGGGCGCTTCAGCGTCCGCACGCGACCCCATGCGGCTGCGCGCAATGCGCGCCATGATCGTCGGCGCCTCGTCGTCGTCCTCGTCATCCTCCGCGTCCGCGGGCGGCGATGAGGGCGTCGAGGCGGCGGGCGCGGCGTCGCTCGCCGCCGTTTGGGCGTCCTTGGCGGGCGGCGCGTACTCGGCCGCGGTCTGATCGCGCTGGTGCGCCATGCGCGCGAGCCGCGTCGGCGCCTCGTCGTCGTCTTCCTCAGTGTTCCCGGCAGTCGACGCTGGCGGCGCGGCGGTCGGAGCGTACACGGGAGGCGGGCGCGGCGGATTCGGCTCGTTCGGGCTTGCCGGGGCGTCGTCTCGCGCCGGCGCATCGTCGGCAGTGGCCGTCTGATGCCGCTGCCGCGCCATGCGTGCGAGCAGCGTCGGCGCTTCCTCGTCGTCGGAGTCGGCCTCGGGTGTGCCGTCGTCGTCTCCGTGCCCCGAGGCCGTGGCGCCTTGCTCGGCGCCTCCGGTGTCGGCCGCCGGCGAAGCCGGTCCGGGCGCAAGCACCGTCGCATCTTCGGCGTCGGCGCCGGGTGTCGCCGCGGGAGCGGCGAGCATCGTCTCTTCCGGTTCGTCGAGGCCGTGATGCGCAGCGGGGGCCGGCGGCGCCATCCCCGGATCCGTCGCTGCGCGCACCACCGAGCACAACCGGTGGTAGGTCACCCCGCTGATCTGCGCCGCGCCACGCGCAACCTTGAGCGTGGCCAAGGCCGCCTGTGCGCCATCGGGCTGGCTGCGCAGAGATGACGCGAGTTCGGATGCGGCCTGGTCGACGTCGATTTCGCCGTCGGATAAGCGCTGGAGCAGGTTCTTTAGCAACGCGACCTCCCGTCAGGGCGGGCGGGCTCGCGCTGTGCTCGACCGGGAAGCGGAACGGCTTGCGCGCGGGGTGGCATCATCGCGGGCGGTTTCAGCGATTGTCCGTGACGTCGACCACGACGATCGTGGTGTTATCGACCGCTCCGCGCTCCAGGGCGCAGTCCAGCATGCGTTGGCACGCCATGGTGGTATCGCCGTAGGCGAGGAACGCGGCGAGCTCGGGATCGCTGATATGCCGGGTCAGGCCATCGCTGCACAACAGGAGCCGGTCGCCGGCGGCGATATCGAACAGATCGGCTTCCAGGGTCTCGTCCGGATGACTTCCGAGCGCCCGGGTAATGACGTTGCGCTCGGGATGGGACGCCGCCTGCTCGCGTGTGATCAGACCCTGTTCGATGTATGCCTCGACCTGGGAGTGGTCCACCGAGATCTGCTCGAGACGTTGATGGCGGTAGCGATAGGCGCGGCTGTCGCCGGCCCACAGCACGCTGCCAATCCCGCGCGAATCGACCGCGAGCACCACGACAGTGCTGCCCATGACGCCCTTGGACAGGGACTGGCCGCGCCGGACCAGCTCGCGATTGACCTCGTGCAGCGTATCGTCGATGGCGTCGAGGCGCTGAGCCAAAGACGGGGTATCGGGCAGGTCGCGCAGCGCCGAGACGATCATGTGGCTGGCGACGTCGCCGGCCTCATGCCCGCCCATGCCATCGGCCACCGCCCAGATGCCGACGTCGGGGCGCTGCACGAACGCATCCTCGTTCACGCGGCGGACCATGCCGCGATGGGTGATGCCCGTCGACACCCACGCCCCAGGCAGTTGCACCAGCTCGGGCCTTATCGGTTCGTCAGTCATTATGGGCCTTTCCAGCAGCCGTTTGTCCGAATGTTATTGATTATCGGGCCGCATCGAGCGGTGGTCTGCCTGCTACGCACTCAATCGGGCAGCTGGTACTCGACCTCGATGATCTGAGGGGCATCTTCGGAGAAGGAACGCCCGAGGCTGATCGCTACGTTCTCCGTCAGCGGCATTTCCTCGCGCCGCAGAAAGGTCTCGCCGCCGTTGCCGTCACGCACGTAGGTGCCGTTGGTGCTTTGGTCGATGACAAAGCACTTGTCGCGGCGCAGCTCGAGGCGCACATGCTGGCGCGACGCGAGATTCTCGTCGATGCGGATATCGCAGGTAGGACTGCGCCCGAGAACGACGGAGCGCCGCTCGGCAGTGAGCATGATCTCGGTGCCCTGGTAGCGCAACTGCACGCTAGTGGCGTCTTCGCTTCCCGAGTTGGTCTGGAGCACATGCGCATCCATGTGCGTCAGATCCTCTTCCTTCCAGAGCAGCTCGACGATCTCGACCTGGCCTTTCCCCTTGATCGCCGCGTGATCGACGAAGCGCGTGTTCTCCTGCAGGGCCGGCGACATGGAATCGGCGGTCGCGCGGGTCGTGACCGTCTGCCGCGCTTTGGCCTGTGCCGCCATGCGCGCAGCGACGTTCACCGCGTCGCCATAGACGTCACCGCCCTCGGGCAGCGCCGATCCGAAATGCAGGCCGACGCGAATGGAGATCTTGGTGGCGCGATCGTTTTGCTCATTGTCGGCCTCGATCATCTCGTGCATCTCGCAGGCCGCGTTGCCGGCGTGCTCGGCGTCGGCAAAGGTGCACATGATCTCGTCGCCGATCGTCTTGATGACGCGGCCGTTATGACGATGGACCACCTCGAATAGCTGATCGAACGCGGAGGAGATGATCTCGCGCGATTGGACATCGCCCAGCTTGTCGTAGAGCTCGGTGCTGCCGGAGATATCCGCGAACAATATCGCCAGATTCTGTTTTTTGGCGGTCATGGATTACGGTCGCCGTCCCATTGGTTTGAATGATTATTGTCGCCGCTCGCAAGCGACTGGCTGAGCGGCCTGCCAGGCGGCACCCGGATGCCCCGCCGGAGCGTCGGCCCCCTCCGTGCCCGGTGTTCCGTGACCGGATGCGGGCATGCGCCGCATCCGCCGCGCGCAACGCGCCGGAGTCCGCCAGGAGCGCGTTCGGGAAACCGGCTGTAGCGAGCGCGTAACGCGGCGAGCAGCGGGTGCCGGCTTCTCGGACGGGCTCCTGGTTCGCATGGGGCTCGTGCGCACCCGGAGTGCTCGCACCGGCACCCTGCGCGCGCCAAGCACCGCCGCGGGCGCACACTCGAACGTCGCGTGCCAGGGCGCGTGCGTCCGCCACGGGCTCGGGCGAACCCTTAGTGCGAATTGGGTCACATTTCGGGGTGCGGGGCAAGTCCTGCGCGCGGGCCAGCTTCGCGGCGAAGGCGAGCGCGGCCGTGCAGGGGGCCGTCCGTCGGGGGCGCCGCCACATCGCCACGGTGACCGGTGGCGTGAGCGCGTTCCGGTCCGCTATGCTCTGCCGCCTCGGAGGGGTGCGCCAAGGGGTCACGCGGACGCGTGCGGCTTCGGGCACGAGCCGGGTTCATGGTGCGGGCTGGCTCTGCATCGGGTCGCGAACAAGAACAACGGATCATATCTCCATGCCCGCTAACGCGGCGGTTCACTCGATGACCTTGTCCAATGCCGGCTCGCTCAGGCGGCCGTCCGCTTACGGGCGCGAGTGGCTGCTGGCGTTCGCGCTGATCGTTGCGGCCACGCCGGCGATGGCGCAAGACGGGGCTGGCGAGTTCGAGCTGGCGCCGCAAGATCGCCCGGACCCGGTTCAGCCCGACCGGGAAGAGCGCCGCGAGCCACCGCCGCCGGCCGGCCCCGTGCTCGAGATTCCCTCCATGATCGAGCGCCCGCTCGACCCGGATGAAGGCGAGCGCGTCGAGGTCCGTCGCTTCGAGCTAACCGGCGTGCGCGACATCGCGGCCAAGGATATCGCGGTCGAGGACATCCGGGCGATCGTGGAGGAAGCGCGCCAGGAACGGAGCGAGGGGTTTACCGTCGGCCAGTTGCAGCAGGTCGCCGACCGGATCACCAACTACTACCGCGAGCGCGGTTTGATCCTCTCGCGGGCGATCGTTCCGGTGCAGACGGTCGAAGAAGGCGTGGTCGAGCTGGAAGTGATCGAAGGGCGGCTCGGACGAGTACGCCCGCAGGACAACGACTACTACAGCGATGCGACCATCCGCAGCGCATTCACCGGCCTGACCGGCGAGCCCGTCACGCAGCAGGACACGGAAGCGGCCCTGCTGACCCTGACCGACTACCCCGGCCTTGCGGCTTTCGGCGTATTCGAGCCGGGCGACTCCGTCGGCGAGGCCGATCTGATCGTGCGCACGCAGGACGAACAAGCGCTGGAAGGCGATCTCGGCGTCGACAATCACGGCACCGAATCGACCGGCCAGGGCCGGGCACGCGCGACCCTGCACTGGAACAACGTCACCGATCACGCCGATCGCCTGACCCTGCGCACGCTGGCATCGTTCGATCCGGCGAACACCACCTACGGCGCGCTCGAATATCAGCGTTACTTCGGCCGCCACTATCAGGCCGGTGGTTTCCTGCGCAGCAACCGTTTCGATGTCGGCGGCGAGCTGGAAGATTTCGATATCTCCGGCGAGACCGATCAGGCCGGCATCCATGGTACCCGGGTATGGGTGCGTAGCCGCGATCTGAACGTCTCATCCGAGCTCGGCCTGACCCTCAAGCGCTCGCGCACCTTCTTGGCGGACCAGCAAAACGACGAGGACCGCCTGACAGTGCTGCATCTGCAGACCCGCTTCGATTCGGTGGACGCGCGCTTCGGCGGCCTCAACTTCGGCGGCCTCGAGATCAACCGCGGCTTCAACGATGCCCTCGGCGCGATGGGCGATGCCGACAGCGCCGCCGAGCAGCCGTTGGAGGAACGCCCGAGCCGCCGCGGCGCCGAAGGGTATGCCGAAGGCGAGTTCTCGAGCGTCTTCGGCTACTACTCGCGCCTGCAGAACCTCGCCCCCGGCCATTCACTGCTCGTGCGCGGCGAGCTGCAGCATAGCGACGACGTGCTGGTCTCGATGGAGCAATACGCCATCGGCGGCGCCAGCAACGTGCGCGCGTTTCCTTCATCGCACGCGCTCGTCGACAAGGCCTGGCTGCTCTCCGCGGAATACGTCGTCGAAGCGAGCTGGCTGGAAGGCAGTACCTTCTTCGGCCACAGTTGGGCCGACATCCTGAGTGCGACCGTGTTCTACGACCACGCGAGCGGGCAATTGAACGAGCCGCGCGCCAACGAGCCCGAGGACAGCGTGACCTTCGCCGGCGCCGGCGCCGGCCTGCGCTTGAGGTTGCCTGGAACCTTCGAGGCGCGCCTGCAGGCCGCATGGGAGACCGAGAGCAACGACGAGATCGCCGACCCCGAAGCGGTCGACGACCCGCAACTCTGGGCCGAGCTACGCTACAGCTTCTAAACCAATCGCCCCCTACATCGCCCTTCGTGACGCCTTCCCTGTGGAACGGTAGGAGCGGGCACCGCCCGCGAACCGACGACGTTTCGCGCGGAGCCCCATTCGTTCACGACGAACCGCCACCCCTACATCGCCCTTGGCAACGCGTCACTCGCGGAACGGTAGGAGCGGGCACCGCCCGCGAACGACGACGTTTCGCGTGGTAGCCCCATTCGTTCACGACGAACCGCCACCCCTACATTGCCCTTGGAAACGCGTTGCTCGCGGAACCGGTAGGAGCGGGCACCGCCCGCGAACCGACAACGTTTCGAGTGGCCACTCGAACGCAGCGAATGCCTCCAAATCGCCCTGGTTAACGTCTCACGCGCGGGCGCGCGCAGGGAGGACCGGCCACCCACCACGAACAAGCCACACACCCCCAGGCCAACGCCCGTTGACCGACGCGTATCGACGCACAGCGCCGAAGGTGGCAGACTCAACAAGCCAAGGGGCGTTGCAGAGCCGAACGGGTCTTCGCGCGCTGCACACGAGAACCAAGAAAACCAAGATGAACCCGGTGGATCAATCCGAGGTGCGGAGACAATGCCGCGGCGTGCCAGCGCCGTTACGCGGCCAAGCTGCGCGCGGCATCCCGCGCGGGCGGCCGGCCCCGTTGCGCGTAGCCGTTCTCCTCGCGCTCGCGTTGCCCCCACTGGCCGTCGCCGGTCCCGACGGCGGCGAGGTCACCGGCGGCGACGGCGACATCCGTCACGACGGTGACACCACCACTGTCGACCAGATCTCCGACCGCCTCTCGATCGACTGGGACAGCTTCGACCTCAGCGCCGACGAACTCGTCCGCTTCCTCCAGCCTTCCGCCGACGCCATCGCGCTCAACCGCATCCTGAGCGGCGACGCATCGCAGATCCTCGGCCGCATCGAGGCCAACGGCCGCGTGCTGCTCGCCAACCCCAGCGGCATCTACTTCGGCCGCAGCGCCCAGGTGAACGTCGGCGCCCTGATCGCCTCCGGCCACGATATCGATCCGGACGACTTCATGGCCGGCGACTACGCCCTCGAGCCGCCGGCCAATGGCAGCCCCGGTGCCGTGATCAACCGCGGCACCATCACCGCGGCCACCGGCGGTGGCGTCACGCTCGCCGGCGGCCGGGTCGAGAACAGCGGCACCATCGTCGCCCGCGCCGGCCACGTCGACCTGCTCGCCGGCGAACGCCTCACTCTCGACTTCGAGGGCGACGGCCTCATGCGCTTCTCCGTGGACGAAGCGGTTCTCGAAAACGCCGAGGGCGCCGACAGCGCCGTACACAATAGCGGCAACATCGAGGCCGAAGGCGGCCATGTGCGCATGAGCGGCGCCGCCGCGCGCGACGTGTTCACGCACGTCGTCAACAACGAAGGCGTCGTCAGCGCCGGCCGTATCGAGAACGAGGGCGGCACCGTCCGCCTGGCGGCCGCCGAATCGGATGCATCAGGCGGCGGCGTCGTCAACGTCGGTCGCGTCGATGCCGGCGGCCGGGACGAGCAAAGCGACGGCGGCAACGTCGAGATGAGCGGCGGCGAGGTCGAACAGGCCGGCGAGATCGACGCCTCCTCCGCCGAGGGCTCCAGCGGCGACGGCGGCCGCGTCGAGATCACCGGCGACGAGATCGAGCACAGCGGCAGCACCCGCGCCGATGCCAACGGCTCCGGCGACGGCGGCGAGATCCACATCGAATCCGACGGCACCACGCTCGTCACCGGCGGCAGCCTCGTGAGCACCACGGCCGCTGCGGACGCTGCCGACGAAGAAGAGGAAGACAATTCCCTCTCCCCTCGGGGAGAGGGCCAGGGAGAGGGGGAAACAAACAACGATTCCACTACCGACGATAGCGAATCCGCCCCCCAAAGCGGCCAGGGCGGCGATATCAAGATCCTCGGCGAACGCGTCGGCATCCTCGACGACACCGCCGTCGATGCCTCCGGAGACACCGGCGGCGGCGAGATCCTCGTCGGCGGCGATTACCAGGGCGACAATCCCGACATCCGCAACGCCGACAAGACCATCGTCGGCCCCGATGCCCAACTCCGTGCTGATGCCGTAACCAACGGCGACGGCGGCCGCGTCATCACCTGGGCCGACGACTGGACCCGCTTCCACGGCGAGATCTCCGCGCGGGGTGGCGAACAGCGCGGCGATGGCGGGTTCGTTGAAGTGTCGGGCAAGCGCAGCTTGATCTATCGGGGGATTACCGATACGCGCGCCCCGGGCGGCAATACGGGCCGACTACTGCTGGACCCGGACGTAATCGAGATCGCCGGCGGCACCGGTGACGCAAGTAGTGATGATAATGAGCTTGATAGCGATCAGACGATCGAGTTCGGCGACGGGAGCGGAGCATTCACGATCTCCGAGGAGAAAATCGAATCAGAGGGGGAATTCTCGGAAATCGTCCTGAAGGCGGCCGACCGCATTGAAACGAGCGGCACGTTCGACCATACCGTGGACAGTGAAGATGATGGGGTGCTGCTTCTTCAAGGCAATAATCTAACTTTGCGCACGCGCAATGCTGATAGTGACACGACCTGCAACAATGTAGGCGACTGCGGAATCAATCTGACCACATCGGATCACACCGACGCTTTTGAGCTGCACACTCGGGGCGGCACGGTGCTGCTTGAATCGGGGACCGATACAGATGCACAGGCTGCACCGATCAATTTCGGCATCATTGACACGTCGGGTGGTACAGAGAATGAAGCTGGCAGTGTCGAGATCCTGTCTTCGGGGAGCGTGACGGGTGGCGATATTACTGCCTCTGGACAGCAGGATCAGGCGGGCGGATTAGTCACCATCGAGTCCGGTGCTGACGCTAACCTCACGGTTGATAGCGTAGTTGCCAACGGCGGCGATGCCAGCAGCGATGGACCTGACGGCGGCATAATCACGCTGACCGCGAGCGGCACGGGCGAACTGAAAGTCGACGGCGACCTAAATGCAAACGGCGAGGACGGAAACGAATCTGCTTCTGATTCCGGCGGCAACGGGGGCACCATTGACCTTGAGGTTGACGAGAGACCGCTGACTCTCAATGGCGAGATTTCCGCCCGGGCCGGCGATGGCAACAACGAGCCTACCGCGGGACGGGTACGTCTCACATCCACATCCGGCAGTATCGGTCAAGATTCGGGCTGGATTGCCACCGATCAACTCGCGCTGACTACAAGCGGTGGTGTGGTCACGCTCAACGAATCGTCGAATGGCGTGGGCACCGTGGCGGCCAATGTGTCGGGCGACTTGTCGCTGGCTAACGCACTGGGTCTGACGGTCGGGTCGGTCGACACGATCCACGGTATTACAACCGACGGCAACGACGTCCTGCTGGATACGGGCGGTGCCATCAGCCTCGATCAGTCAATCGATGCGGGAACGGCGGGAACGGCGGGTACGGTACGGCTGCAGTCGGGGGGCGGGATCACGCAAGACTCCAATAGCGGCGCGATCACCGCGGGCGCGCTGGGCGTACGCACCACGGGGGCCGGAAACAACGTTGTGCTGGACGCGACGATGAACTCGGTGGGCACGATCGCGGCCTCAGTGGCTGACGGATCGTTCGCGTTCAGCGCAGGTGGGGCGTTGTCGGTAGGAGCGGTTACGTCGGACGGCGATTTCGCCCTGACCGAGGGAGTCTGGGCGGGGAGTAAGGCGGTCACGCTGAACGCGGCGGGGGCGGTGTCGCAGTCGCAACCGATCACCGCTGGCGCGTTGACGGTCGAGACACTGGATGATGCGGATGCGGGCATAACGCTGAACAACGCGAACAACGTGGCTAGCAGCGTTGATCTGCAGGTGCTGGAGAGTGACGGGAATACGGTTGCGAGCGACGATATCGTCTACGTTGGCGGCAGCGGCAGTACGCTCACGATCGATGCCCTGCGCACGGGCGCGAACGCGGATATCAGCAGCAACGCGGAGATTGTTCAGGACGGGAACAGCGAAGGCATAGAGGCCGATACCTTGACCGTACATACGGACCACACGGATTCCAACAGCGCATCGGCTATTACACTCGATAACACTGACAACGACGTCTCGCGAGTCGATCTTCACGCTTACGATAACGCCGACGACACCGTCGATGGCGAAGGCCGTATTGCATTTACGGACGACGACGGTTTCGCCATCGACGCCATGGAGACCGGCGGCGACGTTGTGTTGGACGCGGGCGAAGGAGGCATTACTCAGAACGGAGAAATTCTGGCCGATAATCTACTAGTCCTGGCGGGCATTGATGTCAACCTCACCGAGGATAATGAGGTCCGCGACAGCTTGGCCGCTGAAGTTGCGGGAACCGGTAGCTTCACCTTCCGTAACAACGGGACGCTAACCATAGGCACCGTGAACGATCCGGACGGAGACTCGTTCAACGGTATTAGTACCATGGGTGGAGGAATCGAGCTGGACGCCGTAAGTACCGGTAGTCTGACTATATCGCAGCCGGTTGATACCAGCGGTGGTGATGCGACCAACAATAATGAGCCGGGCGGTGATGCTGGCGCTATCACCCTCAGCGCCGAAGGCGATATCGCACTCGCCGCCGATGTGACCGCAATCGGAGGTGATGGCGACGGAAATGGCAATGGCGGTAACGGCGGGACCGTCACCTTCAATGATGCCGTTTCCCTGGGTGGTTCCGTCACCATCGACACCAGCGGCGGTCCAAGTGGCACCAATGGCGACAATGGTGCGGCTGGGGACATCGCCTTTAACCAGGAGGTAAACGGAAGCGAGTCGCTGACGCTGAGTGCCGGTAGTGGCACGATCACCTTCGATGGTCCGGTCGGCAATTCCACGACGCCGCTGGCCGCCGTGGACATCGTCGAAGTCGAGCATGTCAACCTCAATGACGATGTCACGGCGACGTGGTTCCGCCAACGGGCGGGCACGGGGACGACGGCGTTCGGCCCCGGAGTACAGCTCGAAACGGAGGGGGAGCGATCAGGCACTGGCACGGGTATCAGCATTCGGACCCAGGAAATCGATATCGGTGATGGCAGCTTGGTATCGGGCGGTTACGCCATCGAGCTGTTTACGGACCGATTGCCGACGCCCAGCGGAGCGCAGATCAACGCGGGGGACGTGACCCTGGGGCCACGCGAGTCGGGCCACGAGATTGAAGTGTGCGATAGCGGGGAAGATGCCTGTGACCCGGGCGACTTTGACAGCAGTTATGACTTGGCGGGTTTGGCCGATATCACGGTCGACAGCTTCGCCATCGGTGATGGTTCCAGTGGCTCTGGCGCTATCACGGTTAAAGCGCTTACTTACGACTTCCCGCTGACGGTGCAGTCGGACAGCGGTCCGCTTGCAGTGACCGGCACGGTGACCGCGAGCGGCGCGGGCGATCTAACGCTGGATACCGGAGGTGCCATAACCCTGGGCCAGGACATTACCACCGCCAGTGGTGGCATAACGGTCACCGGTCCGACTGTCGAACTGGTGGGTGACAACCGCAGGCTGGAGACGACCAGCAACGGTGCGGTGGCGATCAACGCCGCGGTGGAGGACGACGGCGACGGACGGGACCTGACCGTAACGACGGGCAGCGGGGCGATCA